>DASXWH010000159.1:0-19646 GCA_036503775.1 Ohtaekwangia sp. | reverse complement strand
CGTTGTCCTGGATCCCATTACAAACCTGATCACAATCGGTTCCGTAAGCGAAGTAAAAGGTGTATTGATACGACTGATCGACTTTTTACAGAAAGAACAGATTTCTGTTTTATTCACCGCTCTTTCCTATAATAACACCATCACTGAACAGACCGATGAAGGTGTCTCTTCCCTGGTCGATGCCTGGATCACCGTTAGAGACCTGGAGTCCAATGGAGAGCGTAACCGTGGACTTTATATTATGAAGTCAAGAGGCATGAAACACTCCAATCAGGTTCGGGAATTTGTCATTACAAATAATGGTCTGGAATTGGTGGATGTTTATCTCGGACCTGAAGGTGTGCTCATCGGCTCAGCACGTGAATCACAACAGCTTGAGGAAGCTACTGGCCTTGAATTAAAAACGTATGCAGGTACCCGGAGGGATCGTGAGATAAAACGTAAACGTACTATTCTCGAAGCACAGATTGCCAGCCTGAAAGAAGAATTTGAATCCGTTAAAGATGAGTTGACTCGCACGCAGCAGGAAGAGGAATTACGAAAGCAAATAATGGAACGGAATCGCCAGGAGTTAACGCAAAACCGGTATCTCGATGAAACCAAATCAAAAACAAAAAAACGGAATGGTAAAGGCAAGTAAGAAGTATGAACTCAGGCTTTATATAGCGGGGAACACACCACGGTCGTCAGCAGCGCTTAAAAACCTGAAAAAATATTGTGAAGATCATTTGAAGGGGCTTTACAGTATTGAAGTGATCGACCTGCTGATCAATCCACAGCTTGCTGAGGGTGATCAGATACTGGCCATACCCACATTAGTAAAGAAGGTTCCGGAGCCCGTACGAAAAATAATAGGTGATCTTTCCAATGAAGCCAAAGTTCTGGTTGGCCTTGATATTCGACCTGCAAAGTAGCAACGGGCTAAACTTTTACACATGGGAATAAATAAAAAAGATGGGTTTGAATATATTCTGAAATTATTTGTTTCCGGATCTTCCCCTAATTCTATTCGCGCAATAAGCAATCTTCAAAAGATATTGATGAAGCATCTGGACGGCCGATACTCGCTTCATGTCATTGATCTGCATCAGGAGGAAAAGTCAATTGCCGGTATAGAACAAATAATTGCTGTTCCTATGTTGATCAAAAAATTTCCCTTGCCAGAACGGAGGTTGATCGGAGATATGTCTGATACCCAAAAGGTACTGGACGGCTTAGGTATTTTTAACAGAGTAACGGATGAGGACTGATTCAGAGAATGACCTGCTGGCGGAGATCAGAAGACTTCAATCTCAACTGGATGAAGCCAATGATACACTTGATGCAATACGCACAGGTCAGGTAGATGCACTTGTTGTGAATGGTCACAATGGCCATGGCCATACGTTGTTCACCTTAAAAACAGCGGACCATGCCTACCGGATATTTATAGAACAAATGACCGAAGGTGCTGTGACATTGAATTCTTCGGGCCTCATTATCTATAGTAACTCACAGTTTGCTTCGATGGTTAAGGTGCCTTTGTCAAATGTTCTGGCGGAGGATTTTTCGACTTTTGTCACGGATGATTGTAAAGAAACATTTGACCGTTACTTCCATACCGGATGGAAGGAGAGCGTGAAGGGCGAACTTTCGATCAGATCGGGCGACTTAATAGTACCCGTATTGCTGTCGTTGTACAAACTGGAGCTCGAAGAAGAAGTGGCGTTGAGTATCATCGTTACTGATCTTTCGAGCCAAAAGGAAACAGAACGGGAGCTGACCTTAAAGAATCAGCAATTGGAAAGCCTGAATCAGGCCTTGATCAATAGTAATCACGACCTGCAGCAGTTTGCATCCGTAGCATCGCATGATCTGCAGGAACCCCTTCGTAAAATTCAGGTATTTTCTAAGTTTTTGAAAGATCGTAGCACTCCTGAATTGTCTGAGCAATCAAAGTTTTACATCGAGAAAATTTTTTCGAGTGCTCAGCGTATGCGGGTACTTATCATTGATATTCTGAACTACTCACGGCTTTCAAAAGATGACGACAATATTGAATCAGTATCGCTGCGAAATATTATTGATGAAATTCTTGAGGATTTTGATCTGAAGATCAGTGAAAGAAATGCCCGGATAGAAATCGGAGACCTTCCGGTGGTTGAAGGCAATGCGGGACAGTTAAGACAGGTATTTTACAACCTGATCATCAACGCACTGAAGTTCGTTTCACCGGATAGAACTCCCCATATTGTAATTTCAGCCAAGCCTGTGAACTTCCGTGAACTGGGGATATCGCTGACAAATGAATCCGAATACTGCTGCATAAGTGTCGTGGATAACGGAATCGGATTTGATGAAAAGTTTGCGACTTCTATTTTTAACCTGTTTGAAAAGCTTAATCCAAAATCAACCTTCGAAGGCTCCGGCATAGGCCTGGCTATAGCCAAAAAGATCGTTGACAAACATCATGGGTTGATCATTGCGAAGAGCGAAAAGGGTATAGGATCTGAATTCAATATTGTACTTCCACATTGCCACGTTAAACGCAATCCAAATGGTTAGAAAAGTCATACTGGTGGAAGATGATCCTGATGACCGTGACTTGTTCATTGCTTTTTATGCTCACCGAACGGATATAAAAATATTACCCAGCGTAGGCAATGGTGTTGAACTGATCTCGTTCCTGGAAAGTATAGAGGCCGATGAAAACCTGCCGCACCTGATCATTCTGGATCAGAATATGCCGCTGATGAACGGCAAGCAAACCCTGGATTATCTGAAATCGAATAGCCGGTATTCAAAAATTCCTGCCGTTGTTTACTCGACCTATGCTGATACTCGCCTGGTTCTGGACTGCAAAAAGCTGGGTGCGGGGTTGGTTGCTTCCAAACCCATTGATGATGAAGGTTACCAGAAGATGATGGACGATTTTCTGAAAGTCATTTAACGTAACGCGGTTTTGATACAGGAGTAGTTGGAGGTGATTGCGATTTTGTAGTACCTTGGTGCTATAGCGTTGTGACCTTGAAGACCTGCGGAATTGTGTTGCTTGTACTGATCAGTGCGCTGAGCGTTCCGGCACAGACACTGCAGGATATCCGCATTCCAGATCTGAAAGAACCTGAATCTCTTCTGAGTGTCATTTCAAAATTAGAAAAACACGAAAAGATAAAATTCTTTTTCCGCGAAGAGTGGCTCACCGGCTTTGTGGTACTTCCTTCTGATTCCGGTCAACCACTTGAAAATGTTCTGACCACCAAGTTCAAAGACACCGGCATCACATTCAGTTTTCTTTATGATTATGCCGTCATTATTATAAGTGATCCTGCGCAGTTCCTGGAGTATAAGGAAAACCTGGAGCGAGCAATTGAATCCCGGAAAATAATTGAATCACGTATTATAGGGGACCGGAAGAAGCTGGTTCCCGGAAAAGTGCTTCATCTTCAGGGAACCGTTAGGGACGCCAAAAACAAAGCGCCTTTAAAAGGTGTTGACATGATCATCAATGATCGCCTGACTGCAACTACGGATGATGAAGGGAATTATTCCATAAGACTTTCCGGGAATGAGTTTGTCCTGATCTTTAAGCTTCCCAGCTTTGAAGAGAAATTTATTGATCTGCAGATTTTTGAATCGGGAAGGGTTGATGTCATTTTAGAAGATAGTCCTACCATTCTCGAAGAAGTTGTCTTTACCGGTGAAAATCTTACCGACAGAGAGATCGGGCAGGTAAACCTGAGTCTGCAGGGAGTTAAACGTGCACCTGCACTGCTCGGTGAAGCCGATGTGATCCGGCAGATTCAGCAGCAGCCGGGCGTCACCACAGTTGGAGAAGTTTCCAATGGTTTTAATGTACGCGGTGGAGGTGTAGATCAGAACCTGGTTCTTTACGATGGCATCCCGATTTTTAATACAGCGCACGCGCTGGGATTTTTCTCCGCGTTTAATGCGTATGCCTTGCAGCAGGTATCTTTTTACCGGGGTGGCATTCCGGCAGAGTATGGTGGTCGTGCTTCGTCCGTTCTTAATATTACTTCGCGCGAGGGCTCAGACGAATGGCATGGCAATGGCGGTATCGGTATTCTTTCCAGTTATGCATCTGTAGGAGGTCCCCTCAAGAAAAAGAAAACAACATTGATGGCTTCGGCCCGGGCTTCTTACTCTGACTGGATTCTCAACATGATCAAGTCTGATTATAAAGACCTGCGGCATAGCAGCCTTTCTTTTTATGATGCCTCCCTGAAGCTTGCCCATAATTTTACTCCGCGGACCAAGCTCGTATTCTCCGGATACCTCAGCAAGGATCAGTTTACGTTATCAAATGACACCAGTTATGCCTATCAGAATATTTCAGCGTCCGTCAGTGTTATTCACTCTATTACGGATAAACTTTTTGTGCATGCGCAGATAGGTACAGGCGACTATGGGTATTCCATCACGGAACCTGAACCGGCTTCCGCATTCGAACTGAAGTATGGTGTTACGTATCCATCCCTCAAAATTGATTTTAACTATGATGGTGAGCACAAACTTACCTTTGGATTTCATTCTACATTTTACGCATTCAAGCCGGGTGAGCTTAAACCCGGTTCACAGGCATCAGGGATCAGTCGCGTAGCGATGCCGGATGAACACTCCATTGAAAGTGCATTGTATTTTGCGGATAACTTTCAGCTGGCGCCTAAACTTTCCGTAAATGCAGGCGTGCGATTATCTTTTTACCAGCGAATAGGGAAGGGAACCGTGTATCTCTATGAACCGGGCATGCCGATGGAAACCAGAAATATTTACGACTCTGTTGAGTATGGGGGCGGAGAGTTGATGAAAGCTTATGCCGGAGTTGAACCACGCTTAGCCATGACGTATTCGTTACACAAAGATGGTGCTTTAAAGTTTGGCTATAACCGGATGTATCAGTACCTGCACCTGATTACGAACACGGCTTCCGTTACTCCGGTTGATATTTGGCAATCCAGTAATACCTATTTTAAACCGCAGATCGCAGACCAGTTTTCATTTGGTTATGCCCGTGAGTTGCGGGAGAATTCGGTTGAGGTATTTGCTGAAGTATTTTACAAGTCTGTTCAGAATGTACTGGATTTTAAAGATGGTGCAAAGCTCTTGTTGAATCCACAACTGGAAACAGCACTTCTTCCCGGCAGAGCTACTTCCTATGGGCTTGAACTTTCTGCCGAGAAGCTGAAAGGAAGATTGATCGGCTCCGTGAATTATACCTTCTCCCGGTCATTCCGGAAGGGAACCTCCTCCTTTGAAAGCGAGAATATAAATCAAGGTGAACAGTATCCCTCTAACTATGATCAGCCTCATATTGTAAACCTTTCCTGGCGATACGGTATTACCAGGCGCTATTTCTTTACCGGCTTTTTCACGTACCACACCGGACGCCCGGTTTCATTACCCCATTCAACCTATTCTGTTGATGGTGTGCCTGTTCTTGATTTTCCTTCACGGAACAACTACCGGCTTTCAGACTATCATCGTCTCGATGTCGCATTGATTATTGAAGGGAATCACAAACGAAAAAAAGTATTGGACGGTTCCTGGACGATTTCACTCTACAATGTTTACGGCAGGAAGAATGCTTACTCTGTATTTTATGCTGATGATGGCAGGGGTAATATAAAACCGTATAAACTTTCTGTCATCGGTTCGATAGTTCCATCCATAAGTTACAGTTTTAAATTTTAATGATGCGACCAGGTTATATTCTTATCGTGTTGATTCTGTTGATGGATTCCTGTGTTGATCCGGTGAATCTGCCGATCATACGGAATGCAAACGTCATGGTAGTCGATGGGATGATTACCAACGCAGCAGGGCCACAGACCGTCAGGTTGTTTTATACATCGGCACTGGATGAGAATGTAAATCTGCCAGCCCCGGTACCGAATGCAACCGTAACGATTACCGATGACCTTGGAACTGTAGTCGTACTTTCAGAAACCAGTGAAGGTGTGTATGAGACAGACTCAGGGTTTTCGGGAGTAGTGGGAAGGACCTATACGCTGAATATTCAAAAGGATGATGGCTCAGCATATGAATCGGTACCCACATTGATGAAAGAGTCAGGAGTGATTGCTTCCGTATACCAGGACTTTCGGGAAAATGTATTGAATGACGGTGATCTGACAAAACCACAGGATGCTTTGTATTTCTATGTAGATGCACAGGCTTCTGATCAAACCAATCTCCTGCGGTGGCGCTGGAGGGCTACCTATTATGTTCGCACGTATCCGGAACTGGTTACACGCAGGATAGATGGAGAGATCGTTCCGTTTCCTTTACCATGCAGTGGATATGAACCGGGTGGTGATGGTGGTATTACTTATGTAAAACCGTGCACCTGTTGTGAATGCTGGCCTGTTATCAACAGCAATACAGTAGCCATCACGCAGCCTCAATCCAATACGGACGCCCTGTTTGCCCATGAGTACATCGGACGGGTTCCTGTGGACCAGGTATATTTTTATGAAAAGATGGTTGTTGAAGTTGATCAGCTCAGTGTATCCGATGAAGTATACCAGTTCTGGTTGCTGACCAAAACCCAGCTGGAAGGAGCAGGAAGTATTTTCCAACCGAATATTATTAAAGTCAGGGGCAACATGCGAAGCGTGACGGATAATAACGAAGAAGTGTTTGGTGTTTTTTCGGTTTCGGCTGTAACCACGGAAAGGCTTACGATAACTTCGCAAGACATTCCAAAACAACTGTTCCCTCAGGATACCATTAAATCGGATTGTCGCTTGTATTATAAGGCATCGAATCAAAGACCTCCATTCTGGTAGTATGAAAAAGTATTGTATTGGTCTGATAGTTTGTTCCGTTTTTTTTCTCCTGATATCATTCCGGACGAAGGAAGATTTTCTGACCATACTCCAGGAAAAACTTTCAACGTATTATGCGGCTCACGTACCGCTAAAGGCTCATCTCTTTTTGAATCAGCCGGGATATATTCCCGGAGATACACTGTATTACCGGATCATGTTAGTTCAGTCGCAAGGGAACCGGTATATCAAAGGACGACAGATCGTTCATCTCCAATTTGTGAATCCGTCAAATGTGATTGCTTATCAGGCTACGGTACCGGTTACGGATGGAATCGGATCCGGACAACTTCGTCTTCCTGCTAATTTACCCCCCGGTGGATACAGCGTTCTGGTTTATCATAACGTTATGCGGAATAGTAAGCCGGTTCACCTGTTTCAACAGCCGCTGGTAATTCACAACAAAACAACGCATACACTTTCAAAGACAAACAAGCCGGAATTTTTTGTTGAATCCGGAAAGTTGATAGCTGGTGTCAGCAATCGTATGGTTGTTCACGCTTCACCAATGAGCACGATCCGGATCAGCGATGAGGCTTCGGAGATATTGGCCACAGCTACCTGCGATAACCAGGGCTGGGCTAATGTATATTTTAAGCCATCGTCTGGCGCGAAGTACTATTATGATATAAACCAACAGGCACGTATCGAATTGCCTGTCCGATCAGAGGAAGGTATTTCGATGCTGGTGTCCGGTGTAAACTCCGGTGACCATATTCGTGTTGCCGTGCAGTCTTCTCCCGAAACCAAACCGGATGAATCCTACGTTCTGGTGCTGTCCAGGCTGGATCAGATCTTTTATGGAGCAAGTGTAGACCTGAAAAATAAAAAAAGTCAGGTAGTCAGTTTTGCCAAAAAAGATCTTGAGCGTGGAGCCTATGCCATTACACTCTTTGCTGAAAGCGGAGAAATAATCAGCGAACGGCTGATCTTTATGGATAAGGATGTACCCGGGTTGTCCGCTACAGTTGATAAGTCAGGTTATTCTATTCGGGAAAAGGTAACGGTAAAGTTCTCTCTGCCGCAGGCTACCGATTCACGCCTGGCTGTTACCGTGTATCAGCAGGATCTTTTTGATTCGCTGCAGAAGTATTCCGTTGATCTGCCGGCTTACCTCGATTTCCCTTCAATACAAGGAGCATCGGATTTCGATACAGACAGATTCATGATAACGCAGGGTCAGCTCACCCCCTGGGAAGAGGTTTGGGCTGGCCATATAAAATCTGAGTTTGGCTTTGAACCTTTTCTGCGACTCACCGGTAAGGCGAGTATCCGGTCTACCGGTGCACCCGTTCCGGACTCAACACGTATTGAGTTCTTCCTGCAAAACGATGCAGCAGGGTATGAGTTTCACACCGATGCCAACGGACATTTCAGTTTCCCGTTACTTTTTGATTTTTACGGAGATGAACAGATACACTACTTCGCTGAATCAAATGGATTTACATTACAGAATATCCTTATCGAACCTGAGGTAGTACGGTTTGATATAAACGCGCACCAATGGGTTAACACCTCTGTAGCTGATCCATACTATGAATTTTCTCACCGAAGACAATCCATCATCCAATCCTACTACCGCACGAAACCGGCTGTTACCGAGCAGCCGCAATGGTTGAACAAGCGGATTGAAGAGGCCATGCGCAATGCGGATATAGAAATAAAGCTGAGTGATTATGTATTGTTTCCTACCATGCACGAAACGCTGCTCGAAATAATTCCGGATGTAAAATCCCGTGTGAATAAAAATATCGTACGGGTGGCTTTAAAGGATGAAAATCACGATGCACCGGAAGATCCTTTATATATAATTGATGGCGTGCTTACCGACAACAGTGCCTATTTTCTTTCTCTTAATCCCAGGGATGTAGTTACGATCAAAGTGATCAACACGCGACAGAAGCTGGGCATTATCGGTGGCATTGCGCGTAATGGCGTTGTTCTGGTAGATAC
The DNA here is from genome assembly GCA_036503775.1 of Ohtaekwangia sp. GTDB lineage: Bacteria > Bacteroidota > Bacteroidia > Cytophagales > Cyclobacteriaceae > Ohtaekwangia. The sequence goes on along the minus strand of DASXWH010000159.1, from coordinate 10,866 downwards.
TACAATCCCGAAACACCATGCGCAGATCCCTCCATTACAAAATGTATTTCAGGCTTCAGGATTTACACCCTGGAGAAAGACACGATCACTCATGGACCGTGTTGTTCCTGAACGTGAGCCTGATCTGCGCTCAACCTTGTACTGGAATCCGGATGTGAAAGTCAGCAATGGCGAAGCGGTGATCACGTTCTATACCGCCAATAATACGGGTACCTTTCGTCTCGTGGCTGAAGGACTTACATCAACCGGGATACCACTCCACGCGGAGTCTTTATTCGCGGTATCCTTTGGTAATCCCTGAGCGGATTAAGGGTTATAAATCTTAGAATACAACCAATTTCCGAGGTTCTCTTTGTTATTTCTACATTCATGTATATAATTGTTAAATGAACACTTATCTTGAAGACATGTATTCAGATCGACTCTGCGATGATAATCCCGATACAACCAGCATAAAAAATATAATCCGGAGGAAGATTATTATCGTACTGACGGTTTTGTTTTCATGCACATCACTGTGCGCACAACAGGCGAGTAATCCGATCATTTTTGCTGATGTTCCGGATATGGCGATGATCCGTGTCGGTAAGGTATACTACATGAGCAGCACCACCATGCACATGAATCCCGGTGTTCCGATCATGAAGTCAAATGATCTGGTGAACTGGCATCTGGTCGGTTATGCCTGTGATACCCTGGCTTCAACGGATGAGTTAAATCTCACCCATGGAAAAAGTACCTATGGAAGAGGCTCGTGGGCCAGCAGTTTACGGTATCACAACAACCTTTACTACGTCACCACTTTTGCGCAGACTACGGGCAAGACATACATCTTTACCACACAGGATATTGAAAAAGGACCGTGGAAAGTATCTTCCTTTGCTCCGGCCTATCATGACCATTCCCTGTTCTTTGATGATGATGGTCGTGTATACATGATCTATGGCGGAGGCAAACTCAGGCTGGTTGAACTTACCGCTGATGCTTCGGCAATAAAACCGGGAACAACAGAACAGGTAGTCATTGATAATGCAAGTCTGCCTGCAGGTACAAACATAGGCCTCAATGCAGAAGGTTCTCAGTTGTTCAAGGTAAATGGCAGGTACTATTTGTTCAACATCGTTTGGCCTGCAGGAGGTATGCGTACCGTACTTGTTCATCGTGCGGATAAGATCACCGGACCGTATGAGGGGCGTGTAGTACTACAGGACAAAGGGGTAGCACAAGGAGGTCTCATTGATACACCGGATGGAAAATGGTATTCCTATTTATTTCGCGACTACGGTGCGGTAGGCCGGATACCCTATCTCGTTCCGGTGAAGTGGGAGGACGGATGGCCCGTGCTCGGTGTTGATGGTAAGGTTCCTGAAACAGTGGATCTTCCTGCGAACAAGAGTTTGATCCCGGGTATTGTAGCATCCGATGAGTTCATTCGGAAAAAAGGCGAAGTTCCATTACCGTTGGTGTGGCAGTGGAATCATAATCCCGATAACAAACTATGGTCCGTTACAGACCGGAAGGGTTATCTGCGTCTTACTACCGGAAGAATTGATACGTCATTTGTCTTAGCAAGGAACACACTGACACAACGAACGATTGGTCCGGAATGTACGGGTAGCACCTCACTCGATGTCTCCCATCTGAAAGAAGGTGACTTCGCAGGACTTGCCGCCTTGCAACGGAAGTATGGTTTGATCGGTGTGCAGAAAAGGAATGGAACGAAGTTCATCGTAATGGTAAGTGCCGAATCAGAGAAACCCGTTGAGATCAGCCGTGTACCGCTTTCTCAAAATACAGTCTATTTAAAAATCGAATGCAACTTCAGAGACATGAAGGACTCTGCAAATTTCTTTTACAGTCTGGATGGCAAAGTGTGGCACGCGGTAGGTTCATTAAAGATGGCTTATACCTTACCCCATTTCATGGGCTATCGCTTCGGATTATTTAATTATGCTTCCCGGGAATCAGGTGGATATGCCGACTTTGATTTTTTCCGGATTGATAATAGTATTAAAAATTAAATTCAAGAGGAGATGAGATATTGTTTGTTGATAACCTTGTTGATTGCCGGTAGTTTTTTTTGTCGTGCACAGCGTTATACCATTAGCAGCCCGGATAAGCAGCTTGTCGTTACCTGCCAGGTTGATCCGGTTCAATACACCATTTCATATAAGGGGGCCGTCATTCTGGATCCTTCCGCTTTAGGAGTGGTTCGTGATGATGAAGATTTTTCAAAGGGATTGAAATTCATTGAAGCCTCAACACCCGAACAAATAAAGGAAAATTATCAGATGCGTACAGCGAAAAAGAGTGCCATCACCTACCACGCAACACAACGGATCATTAAAACACAAACTGCATCTGGTAAAAAGATGAATATCATTTTCCGTGTATCAAATGATGGTGTTGCCTTCCGGTATGAATTTCCGGAAAAGACTACCGATGTGAAACGTATTCGTACAGAGAACACCAGTTTCCATTTTAAATCGGGTACCAGAGCGTGGCTGCAGCCGAAGACGGAAGCACAAAGCGGATGGGAACATAGCAACCCATCCTATGAAGCTCATTACCTGATGGACATACCCACCGGAACACCTTCACCTACAAAAAATGGCTGGGTATATCCTGCACTGTTTAAATACCAGGATGTTTGGGTGCTCATCACGGAGGCAGCCCTCGGAAGAAGTTATTGCGGCACAGCCCTGCAGCAGAATTCTCCTGACAATGAATACAAAATAAACTTCCCGCAGGCCCCTGAGGTTTTTACGAATGGTGTATTGACACCCGAATCATCATTACCCTGGAAGACACCGTGGAGGATCATTACGGTCGGAGACCTGAAAACAATATCCGAATCTACACTCGGAACAGACCTCGCTCTGCCAGCTGTAAAAATGAATGAAGACTTTATCAGGCCGGGAAGATCATCGTGGAGTTGGATATTAAAGAAGGATGACTCTACCGTTTTTAATGTACAGAAAAAATATATCGACTTCGCTTCTGATATGAAATGGCAATACTGCCTGATCGATGCAAACTGGGATACGATGATCGGCTATGATTCGATCCGTATCCTTTCGGATTACGCTAGAAACAAAAACGTAGGACTGTTGTTATGGTATAACTCAGCCGGAGACTGGAATACGGTAAAATATCATCCGAAGGATAAACTACTCACGCACGATAACCGGATGAAGGAGTTTTCTCGACTACAGGCTATGGGCATCAAGGGAGTGAAGATTGATTTTTTTTCAGGTGACGGACAGTCCATGATAAATTACTATCAGGATATTCTGGAAGATGCCGCGGCTAATCAACTACTGGTGAATTTTCACGGAGCTACACTGCCTCGCGGATTACACCGGACATATCCCAATCTCATGACCACTGAAGCGGTGTTTGGTTATGAAATGATCACCTTCAGCCAGGCGTCAGCCGATGTGGCGCCTCAGCATTCTGTCATGTCTGCGCTGGTACGAAATGCTTTTGATCCCATGGATTTTACACCTATGTGTTTATATCAGATTCCCAATATCCAGCGCGTAACTACATCAGCATTTGAACTGGCTACGGCTGTTGTATTCTTATCCGGCATCCAGCATTATGCGGAGAGCCCGGAGGGAATGGAACATGTACCCGATTATGTCAAAGACTTTTTGCGAAAACTACCGGACAATTGGGATGATGTGAAATTTTTAGATGGGTATCCGGGGAAACTATTTGTGGTAGCACGTAAGAAAGGAAACACCTGGTATGTAGCAGGCATCAACGGTGAGAATATTTCGAAAACCCTGACACTTGATCTGTCATTTATCGGAAACCGGAAGGGGGAAGCAATTACCTCCCGAAAGGAAACGGAGGATAAGAATTCATTCCATACAGAAACTATTGCTTTACCGACAACAGGAAAATTTACGATTTCCCTAAAAGGAAATGACGGCTTTGTAGTTGTGTTTGAATGAAAGCCTGACAGCTGAGGTTCAGGTGATCATTCCATCTTAGCTTACTTTATTTTCATCCCGGGAATTAATGGTGTGGTCTCAATAAGCTCCAGGTGCTTTACCATGTCCTTCGTTCCGTTTTTGTATTTGAGAAAGTGTGGTGTCTGTATGTGCTTTTTATACGCTTCTTCGCTTGCGTATATTTCCAGAATCGTGATGTGTGTAGGTTTATTCGTTTCGGAAACTGCATACAACGTAAGCACGCCTGGCTCAGCCTTAACAGAAGCTTCAATCTCTTCCCGCAGAAAGGTATGGTAACTTTCCAGCTGAGCCGAGTCGATCACCAGTCTGGCGAGGCGAACCTTTTGCTTTTCTTCCTGACCGTAGGCACAGCTGCAGACCAGGAACGTGAATAGAATAAAGGGCAGACTTTTCATTGCGTTGTTAATGGGTAATTCAGATCTGAAGCGAACCACGAAATCCGCGTGCGGCATAATACGATTCGGCACCATTGTGATAAACAAATACTTTTCCGTAGCGGTAATCACAGAAGATTGCGCCACCCAGTTTCCGGATATCGGCAGGTGTTTTTATCCAGCTCGAGGTTTTAGTATCGAACGTTTCAACCTTCTGCAAGTCGCGGTATTGTTCTTCGGTTAAGAGTTCAATGCCCATGTCTTCGGCCATCTGAACAGCACTGTTCTCCGGCTTGTGTTCTTTTCTGGCTTCGAGCGCTTCATGATCATAACACACACTCCTGCGACCTTTTGGACTTTCTGCGGCACAGTCAATGAAAGTATACTTGTCAGCTTTCTTATCGAAATGGACAACATCCGGTTCACCACCGGTTCTTTCCATTTCCTGAAGTGACCATAATTTTTCGGGATGAGCTTCCAGCCTGGATTGAACGTCTGCCCATTCAATACCCTTATGACGTTTCGTGTTTTTTTCGAAACGGGTTTTCAATACCTGAAGCAGTTCTTTGCGCTCTTCGGATGATAATTTCTTTTTGGCCATAATCGCTGTCGTTTACGGTAGAACTTATTGCATTTTCTTTAACTCGGCTTCAAGCCTGTCCATGTTTTCTTCATTTTTCTCCGGAACATATTTTCTGAGCTTACTACATTCTTCAGCCGTTTCAAATTTCTGTTTAAAGATAATGCGTGTTTTGCCATCGCTGATGGCATCAAAAATTGCTTCAACCTGGAACAGTGGTTTGGACTGACGATCCCACACCAGCAGTTCGGGTTCACGGATAACAGCAAAAGTACATTCGTTCTGATAATGCCCTTTGTCGGGACCGTGCATGGTGAAGCTCCATCGTCCGCCAACCCGGAGATCAAAAATGTGAAAGGTGTTGGTAAACCCGTTAGGGCCCCACCAGTTTTTCAGGTGATCCGGCTCGGTCCACGCCCGGTAGACAAGCTGGCGTGGAAAGTCAAATACCCGGGTAGTTACAATTTCGCAGTCGGGTGTTGTGTTGAGTATTCCGGGTGTTTGCATGGTTTTTATTTTTAGGATCGGGAGAATTTACTTCCGAAAACTAATCTTCTAATCCTTTTCCTTTCAGAATTGCCGGAATATATTTTTCAATCCGCGCCTCGCGTGTTTTTGATTGTTTCGCAGATGAAAAGTAAAGCAGGTATCCACGCTGGCGTCCGGGTGTCAGGGCATTAAATGCTTTCTTCAGTGAAGGTGTTTTGTCCAGCACATGCTTAAATTCTTCCGGCATTTTAAATTCTGAAGTCTTTTTCATCGGCATTTTAGTACCGGCCTTTTCTACTTTAATGGCTTCTTTGATATACGACTTCAGTACAGACTGCATATCGACTATCTCATCTGCATGGGTGAACCGGATCTGCCGCGCTGCCTGAACATTCTCAGTCTGCTGGATCAAAATACTTTTGGGATCTTTCAACAGCGCGCCTTTGTGAAACAGGAGAGCGCAGTATTTTTTAAAACCATGTATCAGTACAATGTTATTACCATCCAGGGTATAGCAGGGGCAACCCCATTTCAATTCTTCCGTCAGCCCGCAATCCAGAACGATAGTTCTTAACAAACCATATTCATCCTGCCAGGGTGTAGCCTTGGTAAAGAACCAGTCAACTTTAGGATTTGTCTTCATATACAAATATCAATTAACAGAACTCATCTTCCGGTCTGCCGGCCTGAAGTACCAGGACACTACAGTCAGAATGATCAGCAATAAGGGGCCAAAGAGTTCCAATGCACCATCACCAACCGCGATGTGAGAAACAACCGCTCCGGACATCGCAAAGAAAAAACCCGCATAAGCCCACTCCTTCACCAGGGGATATTTCGGAACCAGTACGGCTACAACACCCGCTATTTTCCAAACCCCTAACAGGATGAGAAGATAGTCAGGATAACCCAGACGCGTAAACATCTCGGCTTCTTCTTTCATCTGAATTATTTGTACAACTCCGGTAGATACCATTCCGAGTGCGAGCCAAAGGGTAGCGATCCAATAGATGATTTTATTTCGTTTTGTCATACGGTGTTTATTTTAGGTTAGCGTGTTTGCGTACAATGTCCTGCAGGCGGTTGTGCGCCATATTTATTCCCTGGGCAAACGGCATCTTCAATAGCTGATCGCGAAGGGCCACGGATTTAAATAGCGTGTGGATCGTGAGTTTGCTGGTATCGTCTGTAAGGTTTTCAAATTCCAGAAACTCCAGCTGAACAGCAAATGGAGTGTTCTCCATTTCAAATGTCCGTATGATCTTATGCTCCGGAACGAATTCATGAATGGTACCACTGAAGTAATGCTTGTTTCCCATCGGATCGGTTGTTTCAAACCGGTAGCTTCCGTGTTTTTTATTTTCCAGTTTCAGCACTTTCGTTCCCATCCAATGCTCAATGATGTCGGCCTCTTCATAGGCTTTGAACAATAGCTCCAGGGGCAAATCGAATTCACGTATGATCATGATTTCCTGTTTGCCTTCTTCGGCCACGATGTTGGTTTTACGATCCATAGGTTACTTTTTGGATTTATAATTTTTCATGTAGGTCTCCAGTTTATTGAACCGCGCGTCCCACATGTTGCGGAAGGGCTCAATGAAGTCGGCTATCTCTTTCATCTTTTTAGGGTTAAGGTGATAATAGATCTCTCTGCCGGTTTGTTCCTGTTTGAGCAGTTCACATTCCGTCAATATCTGGATGTGTTTGGAAATGGTTTGTCGTGATGAATCAAAATTTTCCGCAATGGCGGTGGGTGTCATGGCCTGAAGGGCCAGTAAGGTAATGATGGCCCTCCGGGTGGGGTCGGCAATGGCCTGAAATACATCTCTTCGCAAATCCATATGTGCAGCTATTTGACTGCGAATATATGCGCAGTCATTTAACTGCGCAAGTACTCCGGCTGAATTTATTTGCCGTTCGGGTCTATTTGTCCAGAACCGCCCTTACTTCATCCAGCAGTTTGCGGATTTCCGCATCCGTGAGCCATACCTTGCCGGAAGAAACACCGGCAACAGACCGGGTATGATTGATATCTTGGAGGGGATTTTTTTCGAGCAGCACAAGGTCGGCTTCTTTTCCTACAGCAATAGTACCTGTGCGGTTGTTCATCTTCAGGAACGTTGCCGGATTGACGGTGGCCGTTTGCAGTGCAGCATAGGGTGTGAGTCCCGCATCTACCATGGTTTTTAATTCATCATGCAGCGCAAAACCAGCAACAACAAAAAACTCCGGGGCATCTGAGCCGGCCATCAGGGGTACACCGGCTTTCCAAAGTTCATACACCATCTGTTTACGGAGGTGCACATATTTCTCACGGCTGGCCAGTGGCGCCATCTTTTTTATATAGTTTTCCCGGTACTTCCATTTTTCATCCCGCAGGTTGTGCGGAATGTAGTGGTAGTCGGGTTTGTTTTTTATTTCCTCATCCGTCTGCGGAAGACCTGCATTGGAAATGAAGAAATAGTTTGTGGGGGTTACATAGATGCCGGCATCTTTTACACTTTTGGCAAGCGCAGGAATTTTGGATTCCATCAGATGAGGAACAGTTTCCCACGCAGCCTTGCTGTAGATATTATAGTCGGAAACACTTTGCCCATGATTATACGATGTATCCGGAAGCAGTGTCTCGATAAACATATCCATATGTTCGATCTGTTGTCCGGCTTCCAGCGCAGCGGGCAACATGACGATCGGCCCCACATGCCCGACAACGTTGATGTCTTCACGTGCGGCTGCTGCAGTCACGGCCTGGTAGATCGGCTTGGCCATCATGAAGGTGATTTTGATTGCGTCATAACCCTGTTGTTTGAATTTTGTGACAGCTTCGTTTGCCTGTGCTTCAGACGCTACCATTTCATAGTTCTTAAACTCTGTAGGGAAAGGCCACTTGCCTACCAGCTGTGGACTGGCCACACTCAGCTCCGGGCCGATCCATCTCCCGTTTTTTACATTTGCTTTTGCTTCGAGGAAGGAAGGGTGTCCGGCCATGATGCGTGCCGTGGTAATTCCATTGGCGAGCATCAGTTTCAGTTCGGTTTCATTGGTGTTGATATGATCGCCCTGTTCATAGAAAAAATGTGTGTGCATATCAAACAACCCCGGTATGAGAAATTTTCCGTTGCCGTCAATGACTTTTATGTTCTTGCTTAGTTTGGTCTTAGCAGCAGGTGAAATCCGGGAGATGATACCGTTCTCTACCACCACCGTTTGATCACGCAGTACTTCTTCGCTGAGCATGGTGATGACGGAAACGTTTTTGATGGCGTATGAATCCTGAGCAGAAGAAATAGTTGAGATAAACAGGAAAGCAATTGAGGTAATGAAAAAACGGATCATGGTGGTATCATTTAGAAGTACTATGCTATCACGTTATCCGGGGGATGAACGTAAAGGCCGTTAAGTAATGATACAAAAATGAAAATAGTTTGCTACTGAATTTTTACCGGTGGCAATCAGGATATTTACACCTGTAATGATCTGCATGTTATACGGCAATTACCTGGTAGCGGAGCCAGAGTACCTGATACGCCAGCTTCTGCACATCGATCAGTTTCAGTTCATGGGCATCCTGTCGGGGAAGATACTGACCGACATCAAATGTAGTAGCCGAGTCAACCGTTCCGTCAACCAGGGGAAGGATCAGAATACTTATTTCATCGATCACGCCCGCGTGGAGTAATGACCCATTGATGCTGCCACCGCCTTCGAGCATTACTGTTTTAATACCGAATACATCGTGCAATTGAGACAATGCCAGCGGGAAGTCAAGCTGTTCTTTTCCTGCAAAAATATACGAGATGTTTTTAGACCGGAGGTACTGCAGGTATCCATCACTGACTGACTCCGATAAAATTTCGATAATGTGATCACCATCAACTTCATTTTCTTCCCAGCCCAGTTTTCCCTGGGCGTCTACTGCTATGGCAAATGTTGTTGCTTTAGCGTTGCCAACAAAGGCCTGGCGCGGTACCGGTTTCTCCGGTTTGATCAACTCGGGTGCTTTACCTTCCGTGAAATCTTTTTCCATGGTTACACGGCCCACCATCCAGGCCTGGCTGTCAAAGCTGTTATGGCAGTCTTCGTAGAGACCGCCATACTGCTGCAATTTGTCGCCCCAGTTTTCAGAAATAATTCTTCCGTCAACGGAGGATGCCATGTGGCAGATTACATACGGTTTGTTCATTCAGGTAAGTTAAAACTTTCCCGCCTTATATTCTACCATGCCGTAAACCTGCCATCCTCAATCATTAATAAAAAAATTGTTCGGATATAATCTGACCATCCCTGACTTCATAAAGCATGATCTGGTTGATCTGAATCCTTCCGTGCCCCTTCACGGTAATATCAATTTCCCGGCCTACGGCAAAATGATTTCCGGTGATCAACGGTGAGGTGGTGCAGGCATGGTGCCCTGCTTCAACCTGACTGACAAAGTCTTTTCCTTTTTTGCGTACAGCTTCTCTTCCCTCGGCATAACCAAAGTATGGCGAATGCTCAGGGTCTATGCTTCGTACCGTATCGGCAAACAACTCGTCCTGGATCTCAAACCATTTCTCCTGTTGCGCAAGTTCATTGAAACGTTCGGCAACTTCTGCTGTTGTTTTTGTTGTGTTCACGGTCATCATACATTCTTTTTTTAGTTCGTATTATAATCCTGTGATACAAAAGTACTGGCCGGATAACCGTTCGGAAGCGTGTAAATTGGACAATCTGAAGGGGTGAAACAGACAACACGACAATAGATTGTCGTTAAAGCAGGATCAGTTTTTTTCGATCGTAAATATTTTAGTCGGAGTTTCTTTTCCTTTAAGCTCTGCTTCCGCCACGAAGTGTGTTCGTGTCTGGTCTTTTTCCGGAAGAAGAGCGACTATTGATTCCGATAACAACAATTGTTTTTCAAAGCGGTTGCAAAGACTTTGAATTCGTGATGCAGTATTCAACACGTCACCATGATAGGCGATTTCAGTTTTGATCTCACCGACTTCGGCTACCGTGACGCGTCCGCAATGTACGCCTGCCTTGAATTGAGGACACACTCCGTAGAGCATCAGGAAGTAATCTTTTTTAGCTTCCAGCCGGTCCTGAAAAGCAAAGGCGAATTCATGACACCAGGACGGGGAAAATGAGCGATTCATACGCCAGGTCACTACTACCTCATCACCTGCATATTGATACACTTCGGCATTGTATCGCATAAGCGGTATAGTAAGTTCCGAATAACAATCCTGAACCAGTCTGCTGTATGACACATGCTCCAGTTTTTCTGCCAGCTGAGTAGAAGACTTCAGGTCAAGGAACATGAACGCACGGTCTTCCACCTGAGGAGAAAAATACCGTCCGGCAGCATATCGCAGCAGCACACCCGGGCCAAATTTTTTATTGATCTGGAGAATGAAATGATAGAACAAACTGGAGAGCGAAAGGTGAAACAGAACGATCA
>DASXWH010000158.1:0-47606 GCA_036503775.1 Ohtaekwangia sp. | reverse complement strand
ACTGCATTTGCTGAAAATACATTCGACCTGATTACCGTAGGACAAGCCCTTCACTGGTTCGATCGCGATAAATTTTATCAGGAAACAACACGAGTGGGTAAGCCTGGCTCGCTTCTGGCTGTATGGGGTTATGCATTACTGTACATTGAAACTGGAATCGATGAAATCATCACTGATTTCTATTCCCATACCGTTGGTCCGTATTGGGACGAAGCCCGGAGACTTGTTGAACAACAGTATAAAACCATCTCGTTCCCTTTTGAAGAAATACCAACACCGGGATTTTCAATTGATGTAGAGTGGAGTTTTACTCAATTAACCGGATACCTGGAAAGCTGGTCGGCTACGCAAAAATTTATACAGGCTAAACATTTCAATCCCGTACCTGAGCTGATGGAAAAGCTAAAGCCATACTGGCAAATCAACGAAATCAAACCCGTGCGCTTTCCTGTTTTTTTACGCCTGGGAACGATAAAAAAGTGATGTGCCGAAATGCCATCGTTTGTTTATCGCTATAAATAACGCATTCATTACATGCCTTTTCTTTTCTGAGCAAACCTCCTTATCATCGTAGCGCTGATTCAAACTATGCGCTACTTATTTTTTTTTATTACCGGATTATTGATCATCCTGGCATGTTCTCAAAAACCCAAACAGGAATTTGATACCATCATTCGCCAGGGAATGATCTATGACGGTACAGGCCAACCGGCATTTTCAGGAGACATCGCTATTCAGGGAGATACTCTGGCCGCAATCGGAGACTTATCCGATGCCATTGGAAAAAAAGAAATCAATGCCAGGGGTCTTGCTGTTGCTCCTGGATTTATCAACATGTTAAGCTGGGCAGACCGAAGCTTACTGATGGACGGCCGATCCATGAGTGACATCAAACAGGGAGTTACACTGGAAGTTTTTGGAGAAGGCTGGTCACCGGGCCCGGTGAAACGAAAAGTACAGAACGTAGACAGCCTCTGGACAACGCTGGGTGGATACTTCCGGTGGCTGATGAAGAAAGGCGTATCACCTAATATAGCCTCATTTGTTGGCGCCACATCCATTCGCATTCATGAAATGGGCTATGATAAAAGACCTCCTACTGCCGATGAATTAAAACGCATGCAAAAGCTTGTTGAGCAAGCGATGGAAGAAGGTGCCATGGGTTTAGGGACATCTCTTATCTATGCTCCTGCTGATTATGCGTCCACTGAAGAATTGATAGCGCTTGCCAAAGTTGCTTCACGCTACGGAGGTATGTACACTACGCACATGCGAAGCGAAGGAGATTTTATTTTTAACGGATTAAACGAAGCTTTCCGGATTGCCCGTGAAGCAAACATCCCCGTAGAAATTTATCATTTGAAAATCAATATCGCACGTAACTGGAACAAGATTGACACCCTTCTCGCCAAGATCGATAGTGCACGCCAGGCCGGATTGAAAATCACCGCTAACAATTACCCGTACATTGCCAGCGCAACGGGGTTAACAGCAAGACTTCCTACCTGGGTTCAGGAAGGTGGCGCTGCCGCGATGCGTAAACGGTTACGCGATCCGGAAGTACGCAAAAAAGTATTGTATGAAATGCGCGAAGGTATTCCCTATAAAAATTCTGACCCCAAAGATGTGATGATGCTCGGCTTCCGGTTAGACTCGTTAAATAAAAAATACCTGGGCAAGCGATTGGATGAAGTAGCACGAATGCATGGCAAGGATGCTGATGAAACCGTGATCGATCTCGTGATGAAAGATAAATCCACTATTGCCGCTGTGTATTACCAACAATCGGAGAACAACATTCGCAGAATCATACAGCAACCATACGTGAGCTTTGGCTCCGATGGTGCTTCCATGTCTGATGTAAAAGTATTTGCCGATTGGGGAACGCATCCCCGGGCATACGGAACGTTTGCCCGTGTATTGGGAAAGTATGTGCGGGATGAAAAACTCTTTTCGCTGGAGGAAGCTGTTCGCAAGCTTACCTCTTTACCGGCTTCTAACCTGAAAATTCAGAAACGCGGAAAACTGGCCGTTGGCTATTATGCTGACCTTGCCATTTTTAATCCGGATAGTGTGAAAGACCATGCTACGTTTGACAATCCCAAGGAATACGCTACCGGTATGGTACATGTTATTATAAATGGGAAGCTTGTTCTAAAAGACGGTGAACACACCGGGGCTAAACCTGGTCGGGTTGTTTACGGGCCGGGTTATCGAAGAAAATAATGCCGCGAACGCCATAATTCTCAATTTTGGCGAACCATGTCTACGGTACCTACCGGATTTATAAGGGGTTTTAGGGTCGTTTTTTTATATTTACTTATTCGTTTGAGCCCGAACCCTATCCACCGCATGGATAAGTTATTATCTGTACTGTTTTGCATTAGCCTTTCCCTCTCAGCTCTTGGTCAAAATAAGGATGTTATTGACAAGGGAGATAAACTCCTTGCCCGGAAAGACTATGACAATGCACTCCAGACCTATTTATCTATGGGAAGTACCACTGAAGATCCTGAGCTGAATTTCAAGATCGGCCTTTGTTACCTCTACACCGAAACAAAATCCAAGGCTGTACCCTATCTGGAAAAAGCCTACCATACCAAACCCAGTGTCGACCTTGATATCGATTATCATTTGGGCATGGCTTATCAGAATGATCACCAGTATGCACGGGCTAAAAAGCATTACGAAGTATTCAGAAACTCCAACAAAAAACTGGCAGACATCGCCAACGAAAAGATTCACCAGTGTGAAATCGGAGACTCGCTTACCCGCAAGCCCGTCCATGTACACATTGAAAACATCGGTCTCGGAATAAACTCACCTTTTCACGAATACTCTCCGTTGGTGACCGGGAATGGTGACATGATGATTTTCACCTCCAACCGTTCAACAGATGATTACAAAATAAAGAGCGGTACCAATTTCGAAGACATCTATGTTGCTTACAAAACCAACGGTGTTTGGGGTGCTCCTGAAAAGATCAGCGCAAAAATCAATATCAAATTTCATGATGCTGCCGCTTCCATGTCTGCAGATGGAAATACCTTGTTGTTGTATTACGAAGAAGGATCCGGAGACATTTATCAATCGAAACGTGAAGGAACCGAATGGACAGATCCAGTACCTCTGAACAAAAACATCAATACGCCTTTGTTTTGGGAAACATCCGCATGCATGTCAGCGGATGGCAAAAAACTTTTCTTCACCAGTAACCGCCCCGGTGGAAAAGGTGAACTGGATATCTGGGTAAGTGAGCTGGATGCAAAAGGCGAGTGGGGCAAAGCGGTTAACCTGGGTGGAAATGTCAATACCCATGGCAATGAAGATTCACCCTTTATCCATGCTGATGGCGTTACCTTATATTTTTCATCTGACGGACACCCGAGCATGGGCAGCAATGATATCTACTTCAGCGAATTCAAGGATGGCAGATGGCATAAACCGGTGAACCTTGGATACCCTATCAATTCAATTGAATATGATGGATTCTTCAGCATATCAAGTGATAAGAAAACGGGCTATTACTCAGCTATTCGTCCAGATGGATTGGGAAGCGCTGATATTTATCAGATCACATTTTTACCACCTCCGGTAGAAGAATTCTCAGCTCCGATGGCCAGTATTAAAACTGAACCTCAACCCAAAATAGCCGATGCTGTTGTGGTGGCTGCCGTGGTCGAAGAACCAAAAACAGAAACCCCTACCTCCGAACCCAAACAGGACGATTATGTTGACCCCATTGTTCAGTTCCACAAAGATCTGAATATCGTTACTGTATTAAAGGGAAAGGTAATTGATGAGGGAAGTGCTATTCCGTTAGGCGCCACCATCTCACTTGTAAATAACGAGACGAATACTGTTATCACAAAAATTACTTCGAATCCCGAAACAGGTGATTTTGAATTAACCATACCTCATGGAGGAAACTACGGAGTCGCCACAGAGAAGGCCGGGTACTTATTTAATTCCATCAATTTCAACCTACCCCAATTTGCCGAATACCAGGAAATAGACACACACATTATTATGGTAAAGGCTGAAGTGGGATCAAAAGTGGTATTGAAAAATATCTTCTTCGACATCGGTAAAGCAGATCTGAAAGCTGAGTCCGTGGCTGAAGTAGAAAATATCCGTGAGCTCTTAATGGCAAACCCTCACCTCACCGTACAGATCAATGGTCATACTGATAACACAGGGAATGCCGCATCCAACAAAGCACTTTCCTTAAAGCGCGCTACGTCCGTTATAAATTATCTGATCGAGCATGGCATCAGCACAACGCGGCTCACGGCCAAAGGCTTCGGATCTGAAAAACCTATTGTGAGCAATGACGATGAAGCCGAAGGCCGTGCTATCAATCGCAGAACCGAAATTGAAATTGTTGAAGTAAAGAGCGAAGGATAGTCACCAAAATTGTTAACCACTTTAAAATTCGATGTCTTCCCCAAAGCGATTGCTCTTTGAAATCATTGCCGTGGTTATAACGGGGTTGGGAAAATTCCTGTTCGTTGACTACCTGCACATCAAGTTCTGGTACATCATCACAGCTTCTCTGTTCTGGATTGGGTATATCCTGTACATCATCTCAACCGATCGTAAAGCATTTCAACACTGGGGGTTCCGGAAAGAAGGGTTCATTCAAAGTTTAAAATGGATCTTGCCTGCTGCTACATTTGCTGTTGGAGGATTTGTTTTCTACGGCCTGCGGGAGAACACACTCCTGATCAACTGGCATATCTTACCCATCATGGTGCTGTACCCGATCTGGGGAACTCTCCAGCAGTTTCTGATCATCGGACTTATTGCGGGGAATTTAAATAGTCTGAAATCTATACATATTCCTAAACCCATAAGCATCCTTTCAGCTTCCTTACTTTTCTCCATAGTACACTTTCCCTCACTGCCGCTTGTAGTCAGTACCTTTATACTGGCCATATTTTACGCAGTGGTGTATCTGAAGTTCAGAAATCTGTGGATTCTGGGATTGTTCCATGGTTGGCTTGGAGGACTCTTTTATTTCTTTGTGCTTCATCGTGATCCGTGGATAGAATTTTTAGAAGCAATTCAATAAAAAACCTATATTTCAAAAATTTGAGTTTAAGTAAACTCAATAAAATAGATTCTTACATGCCCAACCGATTGCTTCAATTCCTGAGTTTAGTATTATTCATTTTTTTATTAACCGGGTGCAAAGAATACAAACCCCTTGAAACCGATGAGTCCTTTTGCACACGCACATGCATTCAGAAATTTGAAAGCACAGATCTGAATATCCGGCTGCGGTATCCGGATGGCTGGGGTCATTCCACACAACCCGGGCTTGTAACATTATTCTATCATGGCTTGAAAGATTCACAGG
This sequence comes from Ohtaekwangia sp., assembly GCA_036503775.1. GTDB lineage: Bacteria > Bacteroidota > Bacteroidia > Cytophagales > Cyclobacteriaceae > Ohtaekwangia. The sequence goes on along the minus strand of DASXWH010000158.1, from coordinate 42,244 downwards.
AGGTGATAAGATCCTTTATCTACTTTATTGATGAGCATAAAGCTGATGAAGATGAAATGCTTTCCGGATATCAGAAAAACATAGACTTCAGAGTAACTGAAATCAAAAAGCAATACGCTGATAGCGCAACGTTTACTTTAGAAGAAAACAACGGAATAAAATTCGCAGACAAAAAATGGGAAACGATGGGCCTTACCTACGAGGTTACCGTGCAAGGCAAAAAAACAACCTACACAGAATCTTATTACCTGGCGGATATTGGAAAGAAATCCCTCGTGATAAAGGTTGTGGTAGAAGGCCAAAGCGATCTATCTGTTATTAACGCTGAAATAGATTGTATTTTATCCAAAGTTGAATTCATCGACTAGCAATAACAGGGTGTATTTTATCCGGGAGAAGTATATTGCTCAAAGAACCAAAATATGGACACTCAGCAATCCATGAGGCTTTTACATCGCCAGATCCGGGATATTCAGGCTCAGGCCGATAAAATACTTGATGGAGATAACTCCAGTGAGAACCTTGAGAATTTCTCTAAATATTGCGCTGAATTGAAATCATTCATTAAGGGCCAGGTACAAATTGTCCAGATCAGGGAATTCGGGAATGAATTACCTGAAATTGATTATCAGCGAAATGAGATCAGGTTATGGCATTACCTCATTCTGCCCGTTTGGTGGCTTGGACTCTACAAAGATTATATAGCGAGGAACAGAACCATCCAGGAAGTTTCAATAGCCAGAAGCAAGTTCGCAACCCTTGAGTTAATGCTCAAGAGTGTCTGAAAATCAACAAAAGACTAAGACTGCTTTCCCAATCAGAGAAAAAAAATACACCCTAAACAGCCTGAAAACCGCTGTTAAAGGCCAGAAAAAGGGGCCTGTGCATGCTGGCATAAAATTTACCTCAATAGCCGTGGTTAAACACTACGATTATGAAAGTCAATTGGATGAAAGTAATATTTCTGGCGCTGGCGGTGAGTCTGGGAATAGTATCGGGCTACAAAGCCATGGCGCAAACAACGTCACCGGGTTCTATTAACTCTACTCAGGATTATATTCATATACGTGAATCAATCAATACCTTATCACAACAACTTTTCGCGCTTTACCAGAAGCATCCTTCCTGTACATTTTCTCCGGAATACAATGACGAAGGCAGACTTGTGGTAATGCATGTAAACGGTGTTTCAAATGCAGCTGAAGCCCAGCAGATCTCAAGATGCCTCATGGATCTGGAGTCATTAGGTAATCTTGTTCGTAATATGAACGAGGAGTATCTGCCTGTTACTTTTGAAGATGCCGAGAAAAGCAGACTCAATGAGCAGGACTCAGAAGCCTACTTCCCTGTAGTGAAAACCGGAGAAGGGTTAATCTCTTCTACAAAGAAATAACGATTCTTAAGAATTATCCTTAAAAAATCTCTGACTGAACTGTCAGAGATTTTTTTATGCTTTTACTTTTCAATTTTAAGGACTGTTTCAGAGTTTGGTATTCCCGATAATTTTGCTTCTTTTCGAAGCAATTCAAGTTACGCGAAATATGAAAAACCTATTTTTTAGTTTGTCGGCTTTATTGCTACTCAGTCTTTTAGCCACATCCTGCAAGACAAAAGATTCTGACAAGCCTCCGGTAACGGATAGTCTGACTATAAATTACACCGTCATCAATACCTTACCCCACAATGCAGAGGCTTTTACAGAGGGATTGGTGATTCACAATAACAAGATTCTCGAAAGCACCGGACAGAACAATTCATCATGGATTGCAGAAGTGAAACCCAGTTCCGGTGAACATGATAAGAAAGTGATCTTACCCGAGGAATATTTTGGTGAAGGCATTACCATACTGAACAACAAAATATACCACCTCACATACACTACAAAAATTGGTTTCATCTACGATGCCAACACCTACAAAAAACTGGGAGAGTTTACCTACTCCACGCAAGGATGGGGCATGACCCATGACCATAAGAACCTGATCATGAGTGACGGGAGTGAAAAACTTTATTTCCTTGACACGGTATCTTTGAAACCCGTGAGAACTTTGACGGTGACAATGGAAAATAATCCACTGAAAGAATTGAACGAACTTGAATACATCGATGGCTACATCTTCGCCAACGTATGGCAAACCAGCTGGATTGTTAAAATTGATCCGGCTACCGGAAAGGTTGTTGGCCGCATGGACCTTTCACAACTCGCCAATCAGATCAGGTCTATGTATCCACAAGCTGATGTGCTTAACGGAATAGCATATGATGCCAACTCCAAATCTCTTCTGGTAACGGGGAAGATGTGGCCCAAGGCTTATCTGATCAAGCTGAAGTAAACGGAGAAAATCAAATAGAAGAATTGGCCAGTGAGGTAAGGTTTTTGGAAACCTTTATCTGACGTTTCTCCAGTTCGGTGTTATTGATATCATATCGCAACGTGCCATTCTCCATAACAATAAAACTGAAGCCAGCACCTTTTTTGAAAAGCCCCTCACGTTCACAGATTATCATAACGGATTTACCCTGTGTTGCTTTCAGTATTTCATCCAGCGATCCGCTCTTACCATCGGCAAGGTAAAGAATCTGTGCGTGACCGATATCAGCCACGTTTTCAACCTGACTCACCTTTATTGAATGGCCGCCAACGCTTTTTCCATTTTGCTTCAGGAGTTCTTCGTGCACCTTGGTTTTACCAAACACCGTAATGTTAAACTCACCTGTGATATCAGGCCATGAAGAATACTTGGCTATGTTCACCACAAACAGTGAATAAACCTGGTAGTTTGTAGTCTGTGCTTTTGTAACCAGGGAAATTAGAACGATAACGCTGGCTAAGAATACTTTTAGAAATCTCATAGTTCCTATTTCTTAAAGTTGATCTGATATGAAAGTTTTACAACGAATTCACGGCTTCTTCCGGGAATGGGCGGATAGGTTCCCTCTCCGCCATTATAGGCTTGCGGAACTCCCGGTCGCTCATTAAGCAGATCATATACACCTGCTCCGGCAGTAAATCCAGGCAAAACATTCTTATAATTGAAAAAAGCATTTACCAACACATAGGAATCTAATTTCACAGACACAACCTCATCAGCCTCATCAAAGGTATACGCATATCGCTTACCTGACATCACAAACGTAGGATTGAAACTGAACTTAGGCGTCACATAGAAATTGGTATTCAATGTAGCCTTGTATGCAGGCATCCCCACATACTGTTTTTTGGTTTGGGGAACCTCATACTTATCAACTGTATTATCCGATATCGTCTGACTAAAGGAATACGTCAACTGTGCATACCAGGTCTTCTTTCGAATACTGTAAACTAACTCAATTCCCTTACTCCCTGATTTTTCATAGTTTTCATACCACTCATCAAAGGTATCTCCCTCTCCTTCTGCTCCATAGATGATAATATCTTTTGTTGTGATATGAAATGCATTCACAGCCAGTAACATTTCAGGTGTGAACTGATACCCGAATTCAAACTCAAAAACATTTGACCGCTCAGGCTTTGCTCCCGTAGTATCCAGTAAAACATTTTGGAGCGAAGGCGAACGGAACGATTTACTGTACAATACCTTAAAATGAAGATTCTCAATTTTCTTGGTGAGCGCAATACGCGGAACGAAAGCGCCATCATACCGGTTGTTCTTTTCAAAACGAAAACCAATGGTTGCATTTGCCAGGCGGTGCTTTAATAAAGCCTGTGCATAGAACGCCACGTTATTCAGGGTGAGCATGGTCTCATCAACAGAAAGATCGGTGCTTTGATCCCTGAAGTAAAGACCACCGAAGTTAAGATTCACTTTTCGGCTGATGTCAAGATTTCCATCCAGTTCACCGAGGGTACGCACAGCACGTACTTCGAAATCGGGACCGGGTGTATCCGGATAATCATAAAACCACGGCTTCTGATTCATGTATTGGAAGCGCGGGGTTAGTTTAAACTTTTCAGAAACGTTAATCTTATACTGAACATCGAGATAATAGTCCTTGAAAGAAACATTGGACTCAGGATCGGAGGTTTCGAACTTATCATACATGGTTCGCACGGATAGATTTTTATAGCGGAGACCTGCATTGATATTAAGAGGATCAGCATTCGTTTCTTTTGACAGATCCAGATCCGGATAAGCATAATCGGTTACAATGCCTTTACCGGCAAATACGGAAACATCCCAGGAAATATTTTCTCCTTTTGATGCGGCCATTACGCCAGCATTTGTGCGGCCAGTGGCATCAGCATGAAATCCTGCGGTACCATAAACAGCGACACCATCAAGGCTTTCAGCAGCTTTTGTAATGATATTGATAACACCGTATTCAGCTGATCCTCCATAAATAGCAGAACCAGGCCCTCGAATAATTTCAATTCGTTCAATCGCATCTACCGGAAAGCGGTTTCCAACCGCCACACTTTGATACAAGAGTTCATTGAAGGGCTGGCCATCCATCAAAACCAGTACCTTCCCTTCATTTGCCCAACTCCCACGCAGCCCTATTCCCATAACAAATTGCAGGTCCTGCATGACCTCAAATCCAGGAACCAGGCGCAAAACATCAACCATATCACGTGCTCCGCTATTCTGAATTTCTTCTGTGGTCACTACGCTGATAATACCAGGTGTTTCGCGCGTGGATAGCTTTTGTGCAGATACAGCAACATTTTTATTAATGATTTTCTGGAGGTCACTCTCCTCGGTAAAGGCATTCAGATTCATAAGGGAATCCAGATCCTGAGCTTGCATGGTGAACGAGAATGCCAGCACTACAAGCGCGCAGCTGTACTTTAGATACATAGGGTAAGGATTGATTTTACAGTTGTCTTTATCATGAAGACCATAGGGGCCGATAACAATCGTACCAAAAAAATAATGCTATCAATAGTTAAAAAAAATACCACCCACCATCGACCACCATCCCAAATTAAGATTATTTTTCTTATAGATAAAATTTGATCCAAAGAATTCGAAAGATCAAGACATAAAAAAAGCGCTTGTCATTGACAAGCGCTTTCGAGAATTTTATAAGGTCTTATTAATTCATCCCTGAAATCACTTTGTCCTTGGGATACTTTACTTCGTATTTGAAAACAACCCTCTTCGTTTCTGAAGGCTGGAGGTTCATTTCCCAGATCAATTTGCCTGTGGTTTTGGTGTATTTCGCTCCTCCTGTATCAGTAGCCGTCACCTCAATCTGGCTATTCTGGGAAACAGGAACCTGATCTTCCACAATGATCCGCACCGCCTCAGTCTTACTATTGCGTACTGAAATTTCCCAGGCATAACTATCGCGTTGATTTGCTCCGATAGCTTTTCTGGAAGAGAACTCCTTTAACTTTTCACGCTTGACAACAATACGTTTATCACGGCCTAACGACACAGACAACGTGTCCTTTATATTATTGGGATCAATAAATGTTTTTGCTACGAAAGTACCTTCAAAAAATACGTTGGCTTCACCAGGCAACAAACTAAACTCTTCCCAGCCCGTGATCCGCGCCAGCAGAAAAGCATCTACGTCCAGCTTAGGAGCAACAGAATAGAGATAGTCTGCTTTCAATTCATGGTTTCGAATATCAACCAAGGTGGGTTTGTTGGAAGAACTCACCGTATAGGGAAGAGCAATATTGAATTCTGTGTTCAGCGAAGTCTGAATTGTAGTGACAAAATCAGCCACCGTCTCAGCAGGAGCAGCGGCTTGTTCCATTACTTTTTCTTCTGAGTCAGCCTCAGACACTCCCCGGTGAACGGCACCCGTTGCTGAAAGCTTTGCTTTACGATCGTAATATACTGGATAACTAAAATCAAGGTACCACGTTGCAAGTTCCGGCTTCAATCCTCCCAGATTCGGGTTTGCTGTAGACAGTTTCAATTTTACATTTTTCCATTCCTCACCTGTGCTCTGAAATACATTCGCCTTATAACTCAATTGCACAGGACTTTTCGTATTACTTGCACGAAGGTCATATACCGGGTACCAGCCTGCATTTGCCACAACATAGTTGACAATAAAGTCGGCTGCGGTGGATGTTTCCGAGGACACGGTAATTACAATTTCACTTGTGTTTCGTCCGTACAATTCATTTTTTTCATTGACCTGCTGCTGAAGCTTTACGATGTATTCGTTCAGGCGTTTGATCTTCTCATCTTGTTTCATGCGTGAAGCAACAATATCTCCTAAACGACTACGATAAAAATCAGCCATTGCTTTTAACTCAGCAACAGTAAGGTTCTGATTGGTTCCTCCAATCTTTTGATTGGTGAGCAACATCTGTTCTTCCTTATTGAGGATTTCTTTCTGACTTTGTTCTAGTATGATCTGTTTCTGAAGAAGCTCCAGGGAGTCTTTCACTGCCCGTAGGGGCTTAGGCAGATTAAATTCGTTGAGATAGTTTTGCTGGTGTGCTATACCGAGAATTACAAAACCTCCCTTGCCTGCCACCTGAATACTTTGCACATCCAGTTGGGAAGTAAGTCCGGTAAGAATGAGGTTTGTCTTTCCGGGTTCTAATCGGGTTTTCACTTCACGTGTTACCTGTGCATTATTCAGAAATACGGTCACCTCGGTAATTTTCGAATCAACAGGCTTCTCCGTTTGCCCAAAACCAGTAAGCGATACAATTAAGCCTAAAACCAACATTTTAAAGCGTTTCATAGACATGACATTAATTTTTATTGAAGATTCGAATGGACCAAAAAATCCATAAGTGAAGGTAATGTTTTTTGCAGGACGAGCTAGGAAGATTGAATTATGGGGCCTGTGCTAATTTTCCACACCCTGAGTCCCACTGGCTGTTCTAATGAATATCTTTACGCCATGACCGATATTACTTTCTCACATTCCCAGCTAAAAGATTTTACACTGGCTGTATTCAAAAAGATTGGTTGCCCGGCTGATCAGGCATCGTTAGCAACCGAAGTATTATTGAATGCCGATTTACGTGGAATAGATTCGCATGGGATTGCACGGCTTTCCGGATATGTAAGACTTTGGGATGCTAAACGGGTTAATGCCAAACCAGACATAAAAATAGTCCATGAATCACCCAGCACCGCGGTGGTAGATGGTGACAGCGGGTTAGGGTTAGTGGTAGCTCCCAAGGCTATGGAAATTGCTATTCAAAAAGCGAAGATTGCTGGTACGGGGTGGGTGGCAGTAAAAAACTCCAACCATTTTGGTATTGCCGGCCATCACGCCATGATGGCACTCTCCCATGATATGATCGGGATGTCGATGACCAATGCCAGCCCATTGGTTGCTCCAACCTTTTCAGTGGAACGATTACTGGGTACCAATCCCATTGCTGTGGCTATTCCTGCTAATAAACAGCCCCCTTTCGTAGCCGATTTCGCAACTACCACTGCCGCCAATGGTAAGCTTGAAATTCTGCAGCGAAAAAATCTGGATGCTCCTTTCGGCTGGGTACAAAAGAAAAACGGTGAGCCTTCCACCAATGCAAATGAAGTAAAAGATGGCGGTGCGCTTATTCCATTAGGAAGCGATCGGGAGCACGGTAGCCATAAAGGATATTGCCTCGGTGCATGGGTGGATATCTTCTCTGCTGTTTTATCAGGCGCAAATTATGGTCCTTGGGTTCCACCCTTTGTAGCCTTTCTGAATCCACCGGATGATCCCGTAGGAAGTGGCATAGGTCATTTTTTTGGTGCAATGCGTATCGATGCGTTTCGCCCTGCGGATGAATTTAAAAAACACATGGACAATTGGATTACCCGGTTCAGGTCGGCAAAGACAGTTGCCGGGCACGACAGGGTCTTAATACCTGGTGATCCTGAAAGAGAAATCAGCGCGTTACGATTGAAAGACGGAATACCGTTAAACCCTAAAGTTGTAGATGACCTTAAAGCGCTAGCAATAAAATTAGAACTTGCGTTTTAGAAACCTGCGGTTACACCAACACGGAGAACAAGCGGATTATCATAGGGAGCAAACTCTCCGGGATCGGGATCCGAATAGGTAACATTATACAATGCAACGACATAAAAGCCCGCACTTCGCCCCAAAGGCTGAAAGAATCCACCACCCAGCAGTAAGCTGTTATAGTCCATCCGGACGCTCTCACCTGCGGATACCGGATATTCAAAATTCAAATATTCGTATTCTGCGTGTAAGAATAAGGGTCCGTATAAGTTAAATCTCAGGAATGGTGCTACACCATAATCGTTGGTCGAAACCTTAGGAGTAACGTATTTGTATTTGGTATACCGATACTGTAGCTGTAATCCGCCAGCCAGCTTAGGCGTTATCCGATAGCCAATTAAGGGAGATACCGAAACGTAGTCGTAGGAATCTGAAAAGCTTAATCCTAATCCACCTCCGGTAAAAACACGCTCACGAAAAGTCGGTTTTTCACTCATTTCTTCTTCGCCCCATTGGGCTTTTGCGAATACCGCAACCAACATGCAGGTACTCAGCAGGAGGATCTTTTTCATATTAGTTTAGTCAGTCTTTTTCTTCAACAATGAAAATATCTTCAGATTCCTTTTTCATCAGGTATTTTTCACGGGCGAATTTTTCAATCGATTCACGATCGCCAAAAAGCTCATCCCGGTCCTTCTCAACCTCTTTTATTTTCTCCTCATAATACGCTTTCTCATCTTCGAGTGTACTGAGTTTAGAACTCAATTGATATCGGGAAATAAGGTTATTGGGATCCAGCACCAGCATCCACGCCAGGAATAGAATGGTTGCAGAGAAGTAAAAGTTCCGGAAAATCTTAGGTAGTTTTTTCAGCATAAAGTTTAAAAAGTGATACTAAGATAGGGAAAATTTAAAATTCAATCATTTAGACAGTCGGATCAGGTCAATGGTTGGAAATACTGCTTGAAAACTGCTTACACCTCCTGAAAACGAAAAAGGCCAGAACATGTTGTTCTGGCCTTTAAACTCAGGTTGGTTTGATTAGAACTTCTTACCAGGAAAGTATGCTACCTCGCCCAGTTCTTCTTCAATTCTTATCAATTGATTGTATTTCGCCATCCGGTCTGAACGTGAAGCAGAACCGGTTTTGATCTGACCTGTGTTCAATGCTACGGCCAGATCAGCAATCGTGCTGTCTTCTGTTTCACCTGAGCGGTGAGACATGATGCTCTTGTATGAATTACGTTTTGCCAGGTTTACCGCATTGATGGTTTCTGTCAGTGAACCGATCTGGTTTACTTTAACCAGGATAGAGTTGGCTACGCCCATGTCAATTCCTTTTTGAAGGAAGTCTACGTTGGTTACAAACAAATCATCACCTACTAACTGTACTTTGTCTCCGATCTTATCGGTGAGTTTTTTCCAGCCGTCCCAATCCTCTTCACCCATACCGTCTTCAATAGAGATGATCGGATATTTCTTCGCCCATTTCGCCCAATACTCAACCATCTCATCAGACTTCAATTTCTTGCCATCTGATTTCTTGAAGGTATAGGTCTTGGTTTTAGCATCATAGAATTCTGAGCTCGCAGCATCCATAGCAATGAATACATCCGAACCTGGTTTGAAACCAGCTTTCTCGATTGCTTTTAATATAATTTCGATCGCTTCCTCATTGGAAGGAATGTTCGGAGCAAAACCTCCTTCATCACCAACGTTGGTAGAGAGATGTTTGTCATGAAGTACTTTCTTCAGGGTATGAAAAATTTCAGTACCCATGCGAAGTGCTTCAGAGAAAGTATCAGCCTTTACAGGCATTACCATGAACTCCTGAAAGTCAATAGAGTTGTCTGCATGGCTACCACCGTTCAGAATGTTCATCATCGGAACCGGAAGTGTATTGGCGTTCACGCCACCGATGTAGCGATACAACGGCATGCCTGCTTCCATAGCAGCAGCTTTGGCAATAGCCAAAGATGTTCCCAGGATAGCATTAGCACCTAACTTGCCTTTTGTAGGTGTGCCATCTAGTTCGATCATGATTTTATCGAGCAGGTTCTGATCAAACACATCGAAGCCAACGATTTCCGCGGCAATCTTTGTATTCACATTATCAACTGCCTTCAAAACACCTTTACCTACATATTTTTTCTTATCGTTATCACGAAGTTCAACAGCTTCATGAGTTCCGGTAGATGCTCCGGATGGAACTGCAGCACGACCGAATGCGCCTGATTCAGTTACTACATCAACCTCAACAGTTGGATTGCCACGGCTATCAAGAATTTGACGGGCATGTACACTTTCAATTAAACTCATAGGGATTTTAGATTTATGGGATTGCGTTTAGAGTTCTTAAGCGGCTACTGATTCTTTCACCGAAGCCCTGATCATTTCAACAAATTGATCAAACAAGTATCGGGAATCATGCGGGCCCGGTGATGCTTCGGGATGATATTGTACTGAAAAAGCCTTTTTGCTTTTCAACCGAATGCCCATGATGGTATTATCATTCAGGTGAAGGTGTGTAACCTCAACATCAGGATTTTTCTCGATATCTTTTTCGCTTACCGCAAAGCCGTGATTCTGCGAGGTCATTTCTCCTTTTCCGGAGATCAGGTTTTTCACGGGGTGATTAAGTCCCCGGTGACCGTGGTGCATCTTATAGGTAGAAATGCCACAAGCGAGCGCAAGAAGCTGATGACCGAGGCAAATGCCAAAAAGTGGCTTATCTGAATTCAATGCCTTCTTAACCGTTTCAATGGCATAACCCATTACAGAAGGATCGCCAGGACCATTGGATATAAAGTATCCGTGAGGGTTCCAGGCAGCCATTTCTTCAAAAGACGTTTTAGCCGGGAATACCTTACAATAGCAGCCTCTGGAAGCCAGGTTGGTAACAATACTTCGTTTTATACCCAGATCCAGTACAGCTACTTTAAACGAGGCATTGGGATCTCCTTCAAAATAGGGCTCCCGGGTTGTTACCCGGGAAGAAAGTTCAAGGCCGTCCATAGAAGGCACTTTCTTAATTTCCTCACGAAGTTGCTCCGGTGTGAGTTCTGAAGATATGATGGCATTCATAGCACCTTTACTGCGTATATAACGCACCAGTTTGCGCGTATCAACATCGGCTATTCCAACTACCCCTTTACTCTCAAAATACTTCTGAAGGCTTTCCTTGGCGGATTTGCGGCTAAATTCTTTAGCATAGTCATTGACGACAAGTCCGGCTATCTGCGGGTTGGCTGATTCCTGTTCTTCATCAGTGGCTCCGTAATTCCCAATATGCGCGGTGGTATTGACAATAATCTGGCCGTAATAGGAAGGATCTGTGTAAATCTCCTGATATCCGGTCATACCTGTATTGAAACAGATTTCTCCACCGGAAGTACCAATTTTGCCAATCGCGGTGCCTTCAATCAAAAGGCCATCTTCAAGGAGCAAATACGCTTTTTTATGCTGCATAAGGTGTACAAAAATACATCATCATTTTTCAGGATTACAATCAACGAAGCGGTTTTTACCGATCCGGCTAAGCAAAAAAAAGGGACTGAACGTTCGTTCAATCCCTTTTCCATATAGAATATTGTCAAACACTATTCTTTGTCCTTTTTAGCAGATGATTTTTTAGTTTTCTTTTCTGCCTTTGGAGCGGCCGCTGTTTCAGAAGCTGCCTCAGCTGAAGCTTCTGCGCCTTCTTCTTTCTTACCACCTCTGCGGCTTCTGCGTGTCTTGGCTTTCTTCGCCACCTCTTCTGTCGAGTAGAGTGTGTTGAAATCCACCAGCTCAATCAGACACATTTCAGCGTTATCACCAACACGTGTATCTGCCAGTTTAATGATGCGGGTATAGCCGCCTGGACGATCGCTGATCTTACCAGCTACTTCCCCAAACAAAGTCTGTACAGATTCTTTATTCTGCAGGTAAGAGAAAACAGTTCTTCTCGAATGAGTTGTGTCACTCTTAGCTTTGGTAATCAGTGGCTCAACATATTTTCTGAGCGCTTTTGCTTTAGCTACAGTCGTAGTAATCCTTTTGTTCAGGATCAACGAAGAAGCCATGTTTGAAAGCAAAGCTTCGCGATGCGCTGTCTTTCTTCCTAAATGGTTGATTTTCTTACCGTGTCTCATGATCTATTAATCTTCTTCCAGTTTATACTTGCCAAGGTCCATACCGAAGGTAAGGTTCTTCTCAGCTACAAGTTGCTCTAATTCAGCAAGTGATTTCTTACCAAAGTTTCTGAACTTCATCATGTCAGAAATTTCGAGTTGAACCAGATCACCCAGTGTCTTCACATCGGCTGCTTTCAAGCAGTTGTATGCGCGAACGGAAAGATCAAGATCATGAAGAGGTGTTTTCAACAGCTTACGCATATGAAGCATTTCTTCATCCACCTGTTCAACTTCAGCATCCTTACCGGTCTCCAGTTCCATTGACTTATCAGAGAACAGGGCAAAGTGCTTGATGAGTATATAAGCAGCTCCTTCCAAAGCCTTCTCAGGATGGATCGAACCGTCAGTTTCAATATCTACTACCAGTTTTTCGTAGTCAGTCTTCTGCTCAACGCGGGTGTTTTCAACGCTGTACTTCACATTCTTGATCGGAGTGAAGATGGCATCAATCGGAATGAATCCGAAAACTTGCTCAGAAGGTTTGTTTTCTTCTGCAGGCAGATAACCTCTCCCTTTCTCGATTGTCAACTCAATTTCAAAGTGTGCTGACTCATCGAGGTTACAGATTACGTGGTCAGGGTTAAGAATTTCAAATGCTGAAGTGAACTTAGCCACATCACCAGCTTTGAATTGCTTTTGCTTCTTAATGTTTACTGTGATCTTATTATCAAAGTTGTCACCAGTCTTTCTGAAACGAACCATTTTCAGGTTCAAAATAATTTCCGCTACATCCTCTACTACACCTTCAATAGTTGAAAACTCATGCAATACACCTGGAATTTTGATTCCAGTGATGGCATAGCCTTCCAGTGAGGACAACAGGATTCTTCTCAGCGCATTGCCAATCGTTACTCCATATCCTTTTTCCAGAGGTTTGAATGTGAATAGTCCGTGAAAATCATCAGACTTCTCCATCACTACTTTCTCCGGCATTTGAAATGCTAATATTGACATAGTCTTATTTGGATTAACTGTTAAAATTACTTAGAGTACAATTCAACGATCAACTGCTCATTGATGTTCTCAGGAATATCAACGCGTGGAGGCAGATTGATAATTTTACCGGTCATTTCAGAATCACTCCATTCTAACCAGTTATATTTTTTTGCACCCTGTATAGATAAACTGTTCGTTACCACTTCCAATGACTTGGACCGCTCACGCACAGAAACAAGGTCACCAGGCTTCAGTGAGTAAGAAGAAACATTTACCACTTCACCATTCACCAGGATGTGCTTGTGCAATACCAATTGGCGGGCGGCTCTGCGAGTAGGAGCAATACCTAAACGATATACGGTGTTGTCCAATCTGGACTCCAACAGTTGTAAAAGAACTTCGCCCGTAACACCTTTTTTACGTGTTGCTGTATCGAACAATTTAGCGAATTGTCTTTCCAGCAAACCATAGATGTACTTAGCCTTCTGCTTTTCAGCAAGCTGTGTAGCATATTCAGACTGCTTACGTTTCTTTCCACGGCCATGCTGACCAGGAGCATAGTTCTTCTTCTGGAGCGCCTTGTTATCACCTAAGATAGGCTCATTGAAACGTCTTGATATTCTAACTTTTGGGCCTGTATATCGTGCCATTCTTTCTGTATTTTAAATCTCAGATCTCGGATTCGTAAATCGTTAATCGTTAATCGTAAATTATTATACTCTTCTCTTCTTCGGAGGACGGCAACCGTTGTGCGGAAGCGGAGTCACATCACGGATCGCTGTAATTTCGATACCAGAATTCTGGATGGTACGAATCGCAGACTCGCGACCAGCTCCAGGACCTTTCACGAAAACTTCTACCTTACGCAAGCCGAGTTCAAATGCCTTCGTAGCACAATCCTGAGCTGCTGTCTGAGCAGCATACGGAGTGTTTTTCTTAGAACCTTTGAAGCCCATCTTACCCGCAGATGCCCAGGAAATAACCTGACCTGTACTGTTGGTAACAGAGATGATGATGTTGTTGAATGTAGCCCGAATGTGTACCTGGCCTACAGCCTCAACATTTACTACTCTCTTTTTTGCTTTATCTTTTCTCTTTTCAGCGGTTGCCATTATTGAAAAGTTTTAATCAATTAACCTTTAGTTGCTTTCTTCTTGTTCGCTACCGTCTTACGCTTACCCTTACGAGTGCGTGCGTTGTTCTTGGTTGTCTGACCACGAACCGGAAGACCTTTACGATGACGCAGGCCTCTGTAGCATCCGATATCCATCAAGCGCTTGATGCTTAACTGGATCTCAGATTTCAGCACACCTTCAATGCGGAATTTCTCAGCAATGATTGCGCGGATGGCGTTTGACTCTTCGTCATTCCATTCCTTTACTTTTTTATCCAGGTTCACACCTGCTTCTGTCAGGATGTTCTGCGCAGATCTGCGACCAATACCAAAAATATAGGTAAGGCCGATTTCACCACGCTTATTATCTGGAATATCTACACCTGCTATACGTGCCATAGTCTGTTAACCTTGTCTTTGTTTATACCTCGGATTCTTCTTGTTAATGACATACAGTTTGCCCTTGCGTCTGATGATCTTACAGTCCGCGCTGCGCTTCTTTATGGATGCTTTAACTTTCATTTTCTTTTCTATTTGTAAGACACAAAACCTGCGTCTCTATCCTATTTGTATCTAAATACAATTCTTCCTTTTGTCAAATCATAAGGAGACATTTCCAGTCTCACTCTGTCTCCAGGTAAAATACGGATGTAATTCATTCGCATTTTTCCTGAAATATGGGCCAAAACCTCATGCCCGTTTTCTAGTTGTACCCGAAACATTGCGTTTGACAATGCTTCGCTTATGGTACCATCTTGCTCAATTGACTTCTGTTTCGCCACTTATAGGTATAATTTTCTTCTATATACTTGTGCGTTGTCAATATCTCAGTTCTGTCTTCATGCACGGCTACTGTATGTTCAAAATGTGCTGAAGGTTTTCGGTCAGATGTCCGGATCGTCCAGCCATCTTTTTCCTGTACCACATTTTTCGTTCCCTGGTTGATCATGGGTTCGATGGCGAACACCATTCCTGGAACGATCTTTATGCCTTTACCCCGTTTTCCGTAATTCGGAACTTCAGGATCTTCGTGCAGTTTCTTTCCGATTCCGTGCCCTACTAATTCTCGTACTACACCATATCCGAAACTCTCCACATAACTCTGAATGGCATTGGCGAGGTCACCTATTCTGTTTCCTGCTTTCGCTTGTTCAATCCCCAGATAAAGAGACTCGTACGTGCGCTCGAGCAAGAGCAGTGTTTCGTTGCTTACCGCTTCCAAAGGATACGTGTAAGCTGAGTCACTGTGATACCCCTTATAATATACTCCACAATCAACGGAGATAATATCAGTGGCACGCAACTCATAGTTACCCGGGAATCCATGCACTACCACCTCATTAACAGAGATGCAGAGCGATGCGGGGAATCCATTGTAATTTTTAAACGATGGAGATCCGCCATTATCCCGAATAAACTCTTCGGCAACTTTGTCCAACGTTGAGGTCTTGACACCTGGTTTTATCAACCGGGCTACTTCACCGTGAGCTTTACCCAATATCTGGGCACTTTCACGGATGATGACCAACTCCTCTTCCGTCTTTAATTGGACCATTCAGCTTTTAAGCCGCAGCAAATTGAGAACGTCCTTTCACTCTACCTGACTTCATCATACCCTCGTAATGTCTCATCAGTAAGTAACTTTCAATCTGTTGGAGAGTGTCAAGAACAACACCTACCAGAATCAAAAGTGAAGTACCCCCATAAAACTGTGCGAAGTTTTGACCAACTCCTGCTTTTACTGCAAATGCCGGAAGCACAGCAATAGCGGCAAGGAATAACGCGCCAGGCAAAGTAATCCGTGATAACACGGTATCTATAAAGTCAGCAGTTTGTTTTCCAGGTTTAACACCTGGAACAAAACCACCGTTTCTTTTCAAATTATCAGCGATGTCATTTGAGTTGATTGTAATCGCAGTGTAGAAAAACGTAAAGATCAGGATCATCGAGGCAAACAACACACTATACTGCCAGGAGAAAGGATCAGAAAATGTTGATCCAATATATGCTCCCATTTCGCTATCACTCCAAAGACTTGCCAACAAGGTTGGGATGAACATCAATGCCTGTGCAAAGATGATCGGCATAACACCAGCTGAATTTAGTTTCAGCGGAATGAAATCACGCTTGCCTCCGTAGAGCTTATTTCCAATTACCTGCTTAGCATACTGAATTGGAATTCTGCGTGTAGCCTGAGTGAGTGCAATCACAGCCACTACTATTCCGAACAATGCAAATATCTCCACAATGAAGATGATGGCCTTGCCCGGGAACTTATCCGTTACTTCAGAAACCAATGCCAGTGGTAATCTTGAAACAATACCGATCATAATCAGCATCGAGATACCATTTCCAATACCCTTATCCGTGATACGTTCTCCCAACCACATACAGAACATAGTGCCTGCGATAATCAGGGCAAGAGATGTAACATAGAACATAACGCCAGGCGTAATGATCATAGCAGGATCAATAGTACCCTTCAGGTAGCTATATCCCTGGAATACGGTAATAAAGATGGTAAGCACCCGTGTGAACTGATTCAGACGCTTACGGCCAGACTCACCTTCTTTTTGCAGCTTCTGAAAATACGGTACAGCAAACGTAAGAAGCTGTACAATAATAGAAGCCGAAATGTAAGGCATGATACCCAATGCAAAGATGGAAACGTTATTAAAAGCTCCACCTAAGAAGGTATTGAGATAGCCCAGTATTCCTGTAGTGTTCCGCTCCCGATCAATCAGGTTAGCATCAACACCTGGAAGTACAATGAAAGACCCTAATCTGAAAATGATCAGAAATCCGATGGTATTCAGAATTCTTACCCTCAGGTCCTCTATTGAGAAGATGTTCTTTATCGTCTGGAAGAAACGCTTCATTATTTCACCGTTGTGGCTGTTCCACCTACTTTTTCAATAGCTTTTGTTGCTGTAGCAGAAAAGGCATGTGCCTCTACGCTAACCTTGGCTTTCAATTCGCCACGGCCCAACACTTTTACTTTATCGTTCTTGCTCACCACTCCATTATCAACCAAAACCTGGAGTGTAAGAGAAGTTGATTTGATTTTATCAGCAAGTCCTTCAAGAGCATCCAGATTGATACCTTTGAAATAGACCTTTTTATTATTCTTAAATCCGAATTTAGGAACCCTGCGCTGAAGCGGCATCTGACCACCTTCAAAACCAGCCTTCTTTGCATAGCCTGATCTTGACTGAGCACCTTTGTGTCCACGACCAGCTGTGCTTCCGCCTGAACCCTGACCGCGACCAAGTCTCTTGTTAGTTTTTGTTGAACCTTCAGCAGGTTTTAGTGTATGCAACTTCATCTTACAATTCTTTTACGGTGATCAAATGATTCACTTTAGAGATCATGCCGGCAATCTGAGGAGTCAACTCCACTTTTACCGACTTGTTGATCCGACCTAATCCCAACGCTCTCATGGTGCGTTGCTGGGTCTCAGGTCTCTTAATCATGCTTCTGGTCTGAATGATATGTACTTTCGCCATGACGACTATCCGTTAAATACTTTGGACAATGATACTCCTCTGTTCTTTGCCACGGTGAAAGCATCACGCATGCTGGTCAATGCCTTGAAGGTAGCCTTCACCACGTTGTGTGGGTTAGACGATCCTTTTGACTTGGCCAATACGTTGTGAACACCGGCACTTTCTAATACAGCGCGCATCGCACCACCTGCAATAACACCGGTACCGGGAGATGCAGGTTTCAACAATACGAAACCACCTCCAAATTTTCCGATCGATTCATGCGGTACGGTACCTTTAATAATAGGCACTTTCACCAGGTGCTTCTTTGCATCGTCAATGCCTTTGGTAATTGCATCGGTTACTTCGTTGGCTTTACCAAGTCCATATCCCACAACACCATTACCATCTCCTACTACTACGATCGCTGCGAAGCTGAATCTGCGACCACCTTTCACCACTTTAGCAACACGCTCAATGGCTACTACGCGTTCTTTCAGATCGATCTCACTGGCTTTTACTGTACTAATATTGCTTACTGACATATTCTCTCAGTTCTTAGAATTTTAAACCACCTTCTCTGGCTCCTTCAGCCAAAGCTTTGATATTACCATGATACAAGTATCCGTTACGGTCGAACACGATAGTCTGAACTCCGGCAGCAATTGCTTTCTCAGCAATCTTCTTACCCACGTTCTTTGAATTCTCAATGTTCAACTTTGCCTTGTCACCAAGTTCAGTTGTTGAAGCTGACGCTACCGTTACACCTTTCAGATCATCGATGATCTGAACATATACACCGCGGTTACTTCTGAAAACGGATAATCTTGGTCTGTCGGTAGTACCACTGATTTTCTTGCGAACACCAGCTTTAATCCGCTCTCTTCTTTCTCTATTCTTGCCTGCCATAGTTTATATACTTTATCTATGATGCTTCTATTCTTATTTAGCAGCAGCCTTACCAGCTTTTCTGCGTACATACTCACCGGTGAAGCGAATACCTTTTCCTTTGTAAGGCTCAACCTTGCGGAGAGACTTGATCTTTGCTGCAACTTGTCCTATAAGTTGTTTATCAATGCCTTCCAGGATGATGGTCGGATTCTGACCTTTTTCCTGAATAGCCTGCACTTTCACTTCTGGCGGAACAGCCAGAAACACGTTGTGTGAGTAACCCAAGCTGAGTTCTAATACATTGGATTGAGCTGTGGCTTTATATCCCACACCCACTAATTCAAGCTGGTGCTTATATCCTTTTGATACACCTTCGATCATGTTGGCGATCAATGCGCGGTATAGTCCGTGCATAGACTTGTGTCTTTTTTGTTCAGTTGGACGCTCAACAGAAACAGAACCATTATCGTTTTTGATAACGAAGTCAGGATCGATTACCTGGTGCAGTTCACCTTTAGGACCTTTAATAGAAACCTTGTGGTTAGCAAAGTTGAAGGTTACCCCAGATGGAACTGTAATTACTTTTAGACCTATACGTGACATGGCTTCTTTCTTTTAATACACGTAACACAATACTTCACCACCTACATTCATGGTGCGTGCTTCCTTATCTGTGATCACCCCTTTAGAAGTGGACAGAATCGCTACGCCTAAGCCATTCAATACACGTGGAAGAGAATCTGTATTTACATACGTTCTCAAACCTGGTGTACTGATGCGCTCCAGCTTGGTAATAGCGGATTGCCTTGTCTCAGGATTATACTTGAGGGCAATCTTGATGCTTCCCTGCTTATTAGCAACATCCTCGAATTTATAATTCAGGATATAACCCTTATCAAAAAGAACCTTTGTGATTTCTTTCTTGAGGTTGGATGCAGGGATTTCCACCACGCGGTGGTTTGCCTTGATGGCATTCCGCAACCGGGTTAAGTAATCTGCTATCGGATCAGTCATTTTATTCTCCTTTTATATTAAAAAGCAAGCCCGCGTTTTTAAACCGGGCTGCAAAGATATATAACAATTTATATTATCCAAACTGTCATCTGGTTTCATCCCGATCGTTACCGGGAGACCTTGATACTCAGCAACCAATATGTTTTTTAATAGCTTACCAGCTTGCCTTGGTTAAACCAGGGATCTTTCCGGCAGAAGCCATTTCGCGAAATACGTTACGGCAAACTCCAAATTTACCCATATAACCTTTGGGGCGACCGGTGAGCTTACAACGATTCTTCAAACGAACCGGTGAAGCATTGCGTGGAAGCTTGTCCAACGCGATATAGTCGCCAGCTTCTTTCAGTGCCTTACGTTTTGCCTGGTGAGTCGCAACTAGCTTCTCTCTCTTTAGCTGTCTTGCTATTACTGATGTTTTAGCCATTTCTAGTTATTAGAATTTTTATTTGCAAAGGGCATTCCGAATGCTTTCAGAAGCTCAAAGCTCTCTTCGTCAGATCCTGCAGTAGTCACGAACGTGATGTCCATACCACTGATTTTATTAACCTTATCGATTGAAATCTCAGGGAAGATAATCTGTTCCTTTACACCTAATGTGTAGTTTCCACGACCATCAAAACCCTTATTGCTTATGCCACGGAAGTCACGTACACGTGGTAAAGCAATGCTCATCAAACGATCCAGGAATTCGTACATTTTATCACCACGCAGTGTTACACGAACACCGATCGGCATGTTCTCTCTTAACTTGAAGTTAGAGATCGCTTTCTTGGACTTTGTCGAAACCGCTTTCTGACCGGTAATGTTGGTGATCTCTTCGAGGGCCACATCAATCAGTTTTTTATCGGTTACCGCTACACCCATACCTTTGTTGATACAGATCTTCTCGATTTTCGGAACCTGCATTACAGATGAGTATTCAAATTTCTGCTTTAAAGCAGGGACAATCTCTTTCAGATACTTGTCCTTTAATCTTGGAGTTGCCATTATTTAATCAGTTCTCCGGTTTTCTTAGAAAATCTCTTCAGCTTTCCCTTTTCGTCAAGCTTGCGACCAACACGGGTAGTTTTCCCGCTGGCAGGATCAATCAGCTGAACGTTGCTGATGTGAATAGAAGCTTCTGTCTTCTTGATTCCACCCTCAGGCTTACCTGCAGATGGCTTTGTGTGCTTGGTGATTACATTCACACCTTCCACTACCACTCTTCTCTTGGCGAGAATTACTTCAAGTACTGGACCTTCTTTGCCTTTATCATCACCGGCAATAACTCTTACCTTATCGCCTTTGCGAATGTGCAGCTTTACTTGTTTGTTGTTCTTTCTTTCCATGGCTTAAATAACTTCAGGTGCCAGTGAAACAATCTTCATGAACTGCTTTTCGCGAAGCTCACGTGCCACAGGGCCGAAAATACGGGTACCACGTGGTTCGTCCTGAGCATTCAACAGAACAGCAGCATTATCTTCAAAACGGATATATGATCCGTCCTTTCTTCTAACCTCTTTCGTAGTTCTTACTACCACAGCTTTGGTTACTGTACCTTTTTTAACCTGGCTGCTGGGGAGTGCTGACTTTACAGTAACCACGATCTTGTCGCCAACAGAAGCGTAACGTCTTCCGGTACCGCCAAGCACGTGCATACAAAGTACTTCCTTGGCGCCACTGTTATCGGCTACGGTAAGTCTTGATTCGGTGCGTATCATATCTCTTTATGTCTTCAGTTCGTAAAATGATCCCTGAGATTATTTCGCTTTCTCAACGATCTCAATTAATCTCCAACGCTTGTCCTTGCTCAGTGGACGAGTCTCCATAATGCGAACAGTATCACCGATACCGGCAGTATTCTGCTCGTCATGCGCTTTGAACTTGGTAGTTCTGTTCACAAATTTTCCATAGATCGGGTGCTTCACCTTTCTGTCAACAGCAACAGTGATGGTTTTCTGCATCTTGTTGCTTACTACTTTTCCGATCCTTTCTTTTCGTTCGTTACGTTCCATAACGTTATGTCGTTATAAGGTTTGTTGTGCTATTAGCGGCACTTATTTAGTTTCTGCTTTCGACTTCGCGGTAAGCTCTGTATTCAACCGGGCTACCAGCTTGCGAGATGATTTCAGTTTCATCGGATTCTCAATAGAAGAGATCTGATGAGCAAACTGCATTTTACGCAGAGCCTCTTTCTCGATACCGATCTTTTCTTTCAGTTCGGCAACACTCAATCCTTTTATCTCTGAGTTTTTCATGGCTATTAATTTCCTACGTAATCAGGTCTAACTGTAAACTTTGTTTTGAAAGGCAATTTACCTTCAGCCAGTTTCAAAGCTTCCTGTGCAGTCTTGATATCCACACCACCGGCTTCGAAAAGAATAGTACCAGGTTTCACTACGGCTACCCAATACTCAGGAGCACCTTTACCTTTACCCATACGCACTTCAGCAGGCTTGCGGGTGATCGGTTTATCAGGGAAAATACGGATCCACACCTGACCTTCGCGTTTCATAGCACGGGTTACCGCGATACGAGCAGCTTCAAGCTGACGTGCAGTGATCCATCCACCTTCCAAAGATTTTAATGCAAAGGAACCAAAGGCGATAGAGTGACCTCTTGTCGCTACGCCTTTTACGCGGCCTTTCTGCATTTTTCTGAATTTCGTTCTTTTCGGCTGTAACATAGTTACTAACTTTTATCTTGTTGGGATCACATCGCTGCGATCTTACTTATTAACCATTTCTTCTGTTATCACCACGACCACCGCGATCATTACCACCGCGTCTGTTGTCGCCTCCACGTCTGTTGCGGCCACCTCTGTCGCCTCCACGCTCATTGCGTTCGCCTCTTCCACCACCACGGTGTTCACCACCACCACCTTGCTGGTTGGCTGTGCTGGCTAAGCCTACGTTCGGAGAAAGGTCACGCTTGCCATAGATCTCGCCTTTGAAGATCCATACTTTGATACCAATCTTACCGTATACGGTCTGTGCTTCAGAGATTGCATAATCAATATCGGCACGGAGTGTATGCAATGGGATTCTTCCCTCTTTGTATTGCTCGGTTCTCGCCATATCTGCACCCGCCAAACGGCCAGATACTTTTACCTTGATACCCTCAGCACCAACACGCATCGCAGAAGCGATAGCTTGTTTCATAGCACGCTTGTACGAGATACGCGCTTCAATTTGTTGTGCGATTGATTCACCAACCAATTTAGAATCCAGTTCAGGACGCTTAATTTCATAGATGTTGATTTGAACATCTTTGTTGGTGATCTTCTTTAATTCTTCCTTGATCTTATCTACTTCGCCACCACCTTTACCAATTACAACGCCTGGACGGGCTGTGTGAATGGTCAGCGTGATGCGCTTCAACGTTCTTTCGATAACAACTTTAGCGATTCCGCCTTTCGGAATACGAGCCTGTACATATTCTCTGATCTTCTGATCTTCAACAAGTTTATCAGAGAAAGTTTTTCCACCGAACCAGCTGGAATCCCAACCACGAACGATGCCTAATCTCAGGCTTACCGGGTTAATTTTCTGTCCCATTATTCCTTCGTTTCTTTTTCAGTTGCTATGATTTCTTTGCCTTCCTGCTTCAGGCTGCCTACTACCAGTGTTACGTGGTTAGAACGCTTCCTAACGCGGTGTGCTCTTCCTTGAGGTGCTGGTCTTAATCTTTTCAGTATACGACCACCATCAACAAAAATATCTTTTACATACAGATCTGCCTCTTCAAGTTTTGCATCTGCGTGTGTTGCTGCCCAGTTAGAGATAGCGGACAACAAAAGCTTTTCAAGCTTTGGTGCACCGATCTTAGGCTCATACTTCAATATATTCAGTGCCTTGTTCACACGCTCACCTCTGATGAGGTCAGCGATCAATCTCATCTTGCGAGGAGATGTTGGAACGTTCTTCAGTTTTGCAACTGAAGGGCCTGTTTTTGCGGCTTCCTTCCGTGCATCACGCTTCTCGCGCTTCAGCACTGATCTTTTTACTTTTTTCGCTGTAGTTTCCATGTCTTACTAAGCGTTATCTTTCTTGTTACCAGAGTGTCCGCGGAACGTACGGGTAGGGGCAAACTCACCGAGTTTATGCCCAACCATATTCTCCGTTACATACACCGGGATGAATTTATTTCCGTTATGTACGGCAAACGTATGACCGATCAATTCCGGCACTACGGTTGACCTTCTGGACCAGGTCTTGATAACAGACTTCTTTCCAGATTTTTCTGTGACTTCAACTTTCTTTAAAAGACGGAAGTCGCAATACGGTCCTTTCTTAATCGAACGTCCCATTATTTTTTCCTTCTAGAGATGATAAGATTGTCAGAATACTTCTTCGGGTGACGGGTCTTCTTACCTTTTGTATAGAGACCGTTACGTGAACGAGGGTGACCTCCAGATGCACGACCTTCACCACCACCCATCGGGTGATCAACAGGGTTCATGGCAACAGCACGCGTGCGAGGACGAACACCTCTCCAACGGCTGCGACCTGCTTTACCCACACTTTCGTTCATGTGATCAGCGTTTGAAGTAGCTCCAATTGTAGCCATGCAAACATCCATCACGTTGCGCATCTCACCGGAAGGCATTTTCAATGTTGCCATACCGTTCTCACGGGCAAGCAACTGAACAAATGTTCCGGCAGAACGAGCGATTGCTCCACCCTTGCCTGGCTTCAATTCAACGTTGTGAATGATAGTACCAAGCGGGATTTTAGCCAGCGGAAGTGCATTACCAATTTCTGGAGCTACATCAGCACCAGCTACGATCTGCTGTCCTACCTGTAATCCGTTTGGAGCAAGGATATACGATTTAGATCCATCAGCATAATACAAAAGCGCAATGCGTGATGTACGTGTTGGATCATATTCAATTGACTTCACCGTAGCAGGAATACCAATCTTGTTACGCTTAAAGTCGATATCTCTGAGTTTCTGCTTATGACCACCACCGATGTAACGCATCGTCATGCGGCCTTTGCTGTTACGACCACCTGATTTCTTGATGGTTGTTACCAGTGACTTCTCAGGCTTCGATGCCGTGATGTCCTCGAATCCGGGCGCGAGTCTGTGTCGCGTGCCTGGTGTTACTGGTTTTAATTTCTTCAACGCCATTGTTCAAAAATTATACGTTGCTATAAAAATCAATTACTTCACCTTGTGCGAGGGTCACAACCGCTTTCTTATAGCTGGGTCTGCGACCGGAAAGGATACCTGTTTTAGTGTAACGGGTCTTTTTCTTGCCCATTACATTCATGGTATTCACCTTCTCTACATTTACGCCATATTGTTTCTCAACGGCTTTCTTAATCTCCACTTTGTTCGCATCAGCAGCTACGATAAAACCGTATTTGCCTTTTTCGTTCAGGGCAGAAACTTTCTCCGTTACCAAAGGTTGCTTCAGGATACTCATTATGCTTTATTTAATAAGTTCTCAACTTTACTAACTGAGCTCTCTACAAAGATCACGTTGTCAGCATTCATCACATCATATGTGTTGATCTGATCTACCGTTGTGATTTTTGCGTTCTTGATGTTTCTTCCGGACAGAACAACATTCTTATTTACTTCAGGAAGAACGAGGAGCGTTTTCTTGTCACCCAGAGAAAGGGCGTTCAACAGAGAGGTGTATTGCTTAGTCTTAGCAGACTCAAAAGTGAAATCTTCCAGAATAGCAATTGAATTATCCTTGGCCTTGTAAGACAGAGCTGACTTACGAGCCAGGTCCTTCACTTTCTTATTCAGTTTGAAAGAATAATCACGGGGCACC
The DNA here is from genome assembly GCA_036503775.1 of Ohtaekwangia sp. Lineage (GTDB taxonomy): Bacteria > Bacteroidota > Bacteroidia > Cytophagales > Cyclobacteriaceae > Ohtaekwangia. The sequence goes on along the minus strand of DASXWH010000158.1, from coordinate 16,981 downwards.
GGACCAAATACACGTCCACCACCTTTGAACTGAGGGTTCTTGATGTTACCCGCACGAGCTCCACCAGTACCTTTCTGCTTCTTCAGTTTCTTGGAAGAACCAGAGATCTCATTACGCTGCTTTGATTTGTGTGTACCCTGACGCTGGTTGGCTAAAAAGCTCTTTACGTCCAGGTAGATAGCGTGATCGTTTGGCTCAATGCCGAACACGTCATCCGAAAGACTTACCTTCTTGGTTGTCTTCTCACCACTATATTTTAATACTGCTACTTCCATTATTTCTGAAGGATTACAGTTGAGTTCTTAGCTCCGGGAACGGAACCACTGATTACGATCAAATTTTGCTCAGGAAGGATCTTAACAATCTGAAGATTGGTAAGCTTTACGCGATCATTACCCATACGGCCAGCAAGACGCTTTCCTTTTGGAACACGTGATGCAAATGATGCGTTACCCATTGAACCAGGAGCACGAAGTCTGTTGTGCTGACCGTGTGTTTGTCCACCAACCCCTGCGAAGTTGTGACGCTTTACAACACCCTGGAAACCGCGACCTTTAGAAGTTCCGATCGCATCAATGAAATCTCCTTCCGCAAATACATCCTGAACACGAATTTCTTTTCCGAGCTCTACTAATCCGTCAAATTCCTTGCGGAAATCACGGAATTCAGCAACTGCTTTCTTAGGAGTAGTTCCGGCCTTTTTGAAATGGCCTTGAGCTGCTTTCGTGGTATTTTTCTCTTTCTTCTCGCCAAAAGCAAGTTGAACAGCACGATAACCGTCTGTTTCTTCGTTTTTCACTTGTGTTACTACACAAGGGCCAGCCTCTATTACTGTGCATGCGATATTCTCGCCATCCTGGCCGAATACGCTAGTCATTCCTATTTTCTTTCCTATAATTCCAGGCATGGTTGAAACCGTTTATTGCTTGTTTTTCAGGACTTTTTAGACTCTTGTCTCAAAAAGGACTGCAAAGATAGGAACTAAAGGATAGTTACCAAGAGCAGGTTTTAAAATTTTTGGGGAAAGTGCTGTTTCTGCCTTCTCCAGACCGATTTCATAATTCTATTCATTTCCCTTCTGGAAAGGGCACTGGGGCCAAAACACGATAAATAAGCCAAAAATCAAGTATCATTGCCGACTTCAATTGGAATTCATGGGATCTCGCTGGATCATTTTGCCGTGTTTGCTGGCCGTATTGTTCGGTTTAAATATTTCAATGGGGAGTGTCTCCATTCCATTTTCAGAAGTCATAGCTATTCTTTCCGGTAATGAATCCGATCCCATTTACCGAGACATCGTTCTTGAATTCCGACTAACCAAAGCGTTAACCTGTATTCTGGCAGGCGGATCCCTTGCGATTGCCGGGTTGCAGATGCAGACCTTGTTCCGGAATGCCCTGGCCGGCCCGGATGTACTGGGCCTTACTTCAGGCGCCAGCCTGGCCGTTTCACTGGTTTTTATGGGACATGCCTCCGCATTGAGTTTTTGGAGTTCACCAGGGCCGTGGGGAATTGCTATAACAGCCAGTCTGGGCTGTGCTGCTGTATTTATAATTATGATGATCATCTCCCGAAGACTGCAAGACAATGTTTCCCTCCTTATTATAGGATTGATGATCGGAGCCTGCACATCATCCATTGTAAGCGTTTTGCAGTACCTGAGCCGTGCTGAAGATATGCAGACGTACCTGATTTGGACCTTTGGAAGTCTGGGGGGATTGAACTGGACGGAAATTAAGATATTGACCTTAATCCTTGTCATCGCTACTGCCCTTGCCTTTGGTTCGTCAAAAGCGCTAAATGCCTGGATGCTTGGTGATAACTATGCCCAAAGTATCGGTATCAATACCAGGCGATCACGGTTCTGGATAATACTTTCGGCCTGCCTGCTTACCGGAGCCGTTACGGCTTTTTGCGGACCTATTGCTTTTGTCGGGTTAGCTGTACCTCATTTAGTGAAGCTTGTAGTTCAATCCAATAATCACAAGGTTTTAATACCAACGGTGTTACTGGGAGGAGCTTCGCTCTTGCTTTTTTGTGATATCCTGTCACAACTTCCCGGAAGCATAAATGTTTTACCTATCAATGCCATTACTGCACTTATCGGAGCACCCGTAGTAGTTTGGGTGATTCTTCATCATAAAAGAATCCACCAATGAATGAGGATAACACTATACTTCTTCAGACTCAAAATTTAGTGATTGGCTACAAAGACTCCCTTTTAACCAACCTGTCACTCCAACTGAAGGCCGGTGAATTGCTTTGTTTTATGGGGCCTAACGGAATTGGCAAGTCAACTCTCATCCGAACGCTTGCCGGTTTACAGAAACCATTAGCAGGTGATATAGAAGGTATTAATGATTCAGAACGGTCGAAGCAAATTGCGCTGGTTCTGACCGATCGTATTAATGCCTCCAACATGACCGTAAAGGAGTTGGTAAGCTATGGGCGATATCCCTACCTGAACTGGAACATTCAATTATCTGAAAATGATAATACCATAATTCAGAAGGCACTGGACCAGGTTCGTATCACATACCTGTCCGGTAAAAAAATACATGAGCTAAGTGACGGCCAATTACAAATGGTAATGATTGCCCGGGCACTGGCACAGGATACATCTATTATATTACTAGATGAACCAACAGCTCACCTGGACTTGAATAACCGGGTGGAGATCATGAAGCTCCTGAGAACACTTGCTCATCAATTGAATAAGGCGGTGCTCATTTCTACACATGAACTTGATCTTGCCCTCCAGATGGCGGATGTCATCTGGATCACGGGAAAAGAAAAGAATATCATCACCGGCATCCCCGAAGACCTGGTTCTTAACGGAACGTTTGATGATGTGTTCCAATTCAAAGGGTTTGATCTGAAAACGGGAAAAATCCAGCACACGATTCACCAACAGAAAACCATTGACCTCTCGGGTGAGGGTTACGAATATCTCTGGACGAAAAATGCTTTACAGCGAAATGGATTTGAACTGACCACACAAGCCAACCTGAAAATTTCCGTTTCCAAGGAAGGAATGAATACATGCTGGAATGTCAGCGCTGGAAAATCCCTTCAATCACTGGAAGAATTACTACGTTACCTGAAAGAAATTTGAAGCACCTATATCGTTAATCGTTTGCATAGTAGGCTTGTATGTTCTTTCGCATTATTTCTGAAAAGGAATCGGAAGGGTTTTATTAGTTTGTAGTAACAATGCCCATTCTATGAAGCTAACTGATCTGTTCCCTTATACATTCGACAAGAAATATTCCAAACCTGCAGCCTATTTCTCCATGGAGTTTGCTGTGGATCAGCCCTTAAAAATTTATAGTGGAGGCCTCGGTTTTCTGGCGGGGTCTCACCTGCGTAGTGCCTACGAACTGAAGCAAAATCTGATTGGTATCGGTATACTGTGGAAAAAAGGCTACTACGATCAGGAACGAAATCAGGATCAAACGCTGAAAGTAAGTTTCCGCGACAAAGACTATCATTACCTTACCGATACAAAGCTGGTCTTCCCCATCACCATACACGGTGCTAAGGTTTATGTGAAAGCTTACTTATTGAAACCAGAAGTGTTTCACTCCGCGCCTTTGTTTTTACTATCAACAGACATTCCGGAGAATGATTACCTCGCGCAAACGATCAGTCATCGGTTGTACGATCCTAATGAAACCACGCGCATTGCACAGTCTATACTATTAGGAATTGGTGGTGCTAAGTTGCTTGATATTCTCGGTCGCGAAACGGAGATCTATCACATGAATGAAGGTCACGCGCTGCCGTTGTGCTTTTATCTGCTCGATAAATTCAAACACGATGTTGCAGAAGTAAGAAAACGTGTAGTCTTTACAACACACACTCCGGAAAAAGCAGGTAACGAAGAACACAGTCTACCACTACTGAACAGCATGAGCTTCTTTAATGGTATTCCGTTGAAGCAAGTTGAAGAATTGATTCATCCGGAACATGGAGTATTGAACTATACATTAACAGCGTTGCGTCTGGCTAAAATTGCCAATGGCGTTTCCCAGCTTCATGGTGAAGTGTCCCGAAAAATGTGGGGTGGCTACAAAGGTATCTGTGAGATCACTGCCATTACCAATGCACAAAACAAAACGTATTGGATGGATCCTGATCTGGAAAAAGCGTTGAACGATGGCGATGATAAATCCCTTATCGCCCGAAAGAAAGAATTGAAGTTCAAACTATTCCGAACCGTTGCCAACCAAACCGGCAAGCTTTTCAATGAGAACGTACTCACCATAGTATGGGCCCGGAGATTTGCTGCCTACAAACGCGCGAATCTGTTAATGACAGATTTTAATCGTTTCATGAAAATGGCTACCAATACAAAATATCCGGTTCAGATCATCTGGGCTGGCAAACCATATCCGGAAGATTACACAGCCATCAACATCTTCAATGAAATCTATTGGAAGACAAAAGACATTCCGAACTGCACTGTAGTAACGGGTTATGAACTTTGGTTATCAGGTCATTTGAAAAAAGGATCGGACATCTGGCTGAACAATCCACGGCTCTATCACGAAGCCTCAGGAACATCCGGTATGACTGCCGCTATGAATGGGTCAGTCAATCTATCCATACCCGATGGTTGGGTACCCGAGTTTGCCCAGCACGGCAAGAACTCATTTATAATCGATACCGCTAACGACCAGCTTACGCAGGAATCAAAGGATGAGATTGAAGCTACTGCATTACTTGATCTTCTGGAAAACGAAATCACTCCGATGTATTACGAAGAACCGGAGAAGTGGCTGAAGATCATGAAGAATAGCATGACTGACGTGCTTCCTCAATTTGACTCAGGAAGAATGGCCAGGGAGTATTACGAGAAACTTTATCGTTAGTTAATCGTTATCCGTTAATCGTTGGACTAAAATAGCCAACCCTTGAACACACACGATTAACGGATAACGATTAACACCTCTCACATGAAAGACCTTCAGTTAAGTCAAATCTGGATCTACCCAATCAAATCCCTGGGGGGTATACCACTCACCTCAGCAAAGGTCATGGAGAAAGGCCTCCAGAACGACAGAAGGTTTATGCTGGTAGGTGACGATGGATTATTTATGACCCAACGGATCTATCCCAAGATGGCCCTTTTCAAAACTTCGTTGAGCGGAGATAATGTTGTCATCCGTTTCGGAGCTGATCAGATCGAACTTCCCCTCCATCCAACAGTGGCAGGAGATGAACGATCCGTGCAGGTTTGGGATGATACGGTAACAGCCACTGAAGCAGCCGGGGCTTTTCATCAATGGTTCTCCGACCGGCTGGACCTGAATTGCAAACTGATGTTCTTTCCGGAGGGAAATCCCAGACCAGTTGATCCAAAATACAAAGTGAACGATGAACATGTGGGTTTTGCTGATGCGTATCCATTTCTGATCATCGGTCAATGTTCATTGGATGATCTTAACTCACGTTTGAAAGAACCTTTACCTATGAATCGCTTCCGCCCCAACTTTGTATTTACAGGTGGCGAAGCATTCGAAGAAGATAACTGGAGAAATTTCACGATCGGCTCAAACCGATTTGTAGGGGTAAAGCCCTGTGCACGTTGCGTGCTTACTACGGTGAACCAGGACACTGCCGTTAAAGGTGCTGAGCCCCTTCGTACCCTTGCGACCTACCGAAACAAGAACAATAAAATTCTTTTCGGACAGAACCTGGTAGCGCTTGACCACACGCAGGTGCAGGTGGGCGACCGGATTATTCTTCAATAAAAAAGCTAAAAACTGTTGTCCCGCGGCTGTGGACTATAGATTTTTGTCGAATGACTTCTTTGTACCTCAAGGCCGTTCACATTATTTTCATTGTTACCTGGTTTGCCGGACTGTTTTACATGCCGCGCCTGTTTGTATACATCATTGAAGCCAATACCAAGTCAGAGCCTGAGCGATCTATTCTCATGAAGCAGCTTAATCTCATGAGCAGCCGCCTCTGGTATATCATCACCTGGCCGTCAGCCATCATAACGCTATGTATGGGTGCTGCCCTGCTTATCAATCAACCCGAATGGCTGAAGATGGGATTCATGCACATCAAACTAACCCTTGTGTTTTTGCTTTACGTGTACCACATATCTCTTCACGTTATATTCAAACAACTGGACAAAGGCGTTGTGAAATATACCTCACAACAAATGCGCATATGGAATGAAGTGGGAACCCTTTTCCTGATCAGTATTGTTTTTCTAATCGTTTTGAAAGATGCGATGAGCATGCTTTGGGGGATTATGGGATTGATCGGGGTATCCGTAGTAATGATGATTGGAATTAAGATTTATAAAAACTTTAGAAAAGAATAAAATGGAAGTACAAGGTGCGAAGTATGATTTACGAGGTGCGATTTACGAAGTACGATTTACAAAGTACGATTTACGAATCAGGCTTTCTGCTTTTTACTTTTCGCTTTTTGCCTTAAGCTTTTTGTTTTCAGCTTGCATTGAGAAGAAGGAAGTACCATTACCGATCTTTGGTGAACGTGAAGTTCAGGGAACAGATACCATTTACCACACGATTGATACATTCAGTTTTGTAGATCAGGACAGTAATGTGGTTACAAACGATACCTTCAAAGACAAGATCTACGTGTCTGATTTTTTCTTTACATCGTGCCGTACTATTTGTCCGATCATGAAAACACAGATGCTGCGGGTTTATGATTCAATTCAGGACGATCCGGATGTTTTGCTACTGTCACACACGATAGATCCGGAATACGATACTGTTGCTCTCCTGCATGATTTTGCGGAGCGCCTTGGCGTTAAAAGCGAAAAGTGGCACTTCGTTACCGGCACTAAGGATGATATTTACAAAATAGCACAAACGAGTTATTTCGCTACGGCAATGGAAGACAAATCCGAACCTGATGGTTTCATTCACAGTGGTGCATTCTTACTGATTGATAAGGACAAGCGAATTCGTGGTAAGTATGATGGGACCAAAGAACAAGATGTAAACCGTTTGTTGGGTGACATTGCCAGATTGAAAAAGGAATACATTAAGTGATGGAGCTAGAAGCAGAAAGCTTAAGGCTTAAAGCTAAAAGCAGAAAGCAGAAAGTAAAGGAACATCTCCCCTGGCCTTTTGCTTTTAGCTTTCTGCTTTTTGCTTTCAGCTTCTACAATTGTTCTACAAAATCGGAATCCACCTCTTCCCCTTCTGTCAACTCAACCAAATTTCAGCAATACTATATTCAAGGTGAGCAACTGTACATAACCCATTGCAGCAATTGCCACCAGAAAAATGGAACCGGTTTGGGTTTACTCTTTCCCCCTCTGAATAAATCAGACTTTGTTGATAACAACTTTGAAAAAGTGATCTGCATTATGGAACACGGGATATCCGGAGAGCTCATCGTAAATGGAAAAAGCTACAACAAGGAAATGAAAGGCATTCCTTCACTGACTGATTTGGAAATTGCAGAGATTGCAACGTACATATATAATACATGGGGAAGGGAACAGGGGATTGTTGAAGTGCAGCGCGTTTCAACTATCCTATCCGGATGTGATTCAGTTCTGTCGCATAACAAACACTAATCCCACCTGTCCTCGCTTTTATTCAAACAATCCGCTATTGTCAATAATTGCTTCTGGGATTTCGTCTCAAAGGTTGTCTCCAGAATAGCAAAGGCACGGATTTTTGTTACATGATATTTTGTCAATGGCTCAAGTTGCTTTTTTGTTCCCCGAACAATAAACATGATGTGATTAGGAAATGATGTCATCAGGACATCTCCAAGATTGGAGGCTTTGGCTTTATTCCATATCAATATTTCTCCGTTCGATAAGTAAAACTCAAAGTTTCCTTCTGCATTGATAATGCTGTCTTTCAGCTCATACATTGAACCCATAATTATCGTTGCACTGTAATTCAGCGTATCACCAGGATTCCCGGAATCGTAACTCTTTTCCAGTAAAAAAATAAAATTATCTTTTGAGGGAACACTTCCTCCCTTACGTTCAATTTCTGAATTCTTCTTTGAGGTGCGACTTACGATGCGGCAGTCCTGAGCCTGCAGGATGAAATGAGATAAGATCACAAGCAAGCATAAATTATACTTCATTGATGTGGTTTTTTTTGAGATAAAGTACACAAAGCAGACATAGGTATTAATGAAGAACCTTCAGTCCGCCTTGTGCCTTCTCAGCTCAATTTACATATACTTCATTGAAATAACCTGCTTCACCTTTTCATTCCCCACGCTCACCTTAGCTTCTTTAAAATCCGGAGGGCCAAAGGTTCCCATGGCATTGTTTCCGAAAGCAAAACCTTCTTTGGGTATACCCATAAAATTTTTATCAAGATCTCCGTTTTCATTTTCATCGTGAATAATACTTACGGCATAATCACCGGGTTTTAGGTTTTCAAATACAACGGTCACTTCCGTTCCGGTTGTCTTTACTACTTTTCCTTCAATGGCTTTTTCAAGAAAGTCAGCTTCGCTATTAAACAATCCTACCCGGATGTTACCCTTGGCTTCCTTGATGTTTTTTACCGTTACTTCAATAGATCCCTGGGAAAAAACCTTTCCACTTAGAACGGATACGCAGAGGGTGATGATGATAATGTTCGTTTTCATGATCTGTTTTTTTATCAAATCTCAATTGCAATAAGCGCTATTTAAAATCATTCTAACTGAACTGTCAGGTGACCGCGACCAACTGTAAATTAGCCATACCGCACTGAAATTTATTTTTATCTGTCACAACCTGCTGTTTGTGCGTTTTGGTGTACCACCTGTACTTAAAAAGCACAGATTGGGATAAAACATGCCTGACTTGTCAGATTTCCGGGCCAACGTAAAGCCAGTTATTTCGTAACTTTCCTTATTTCCAACCCAAATTCCCAAATCATGGCTTCATTAACACTCAAGATCAACAACAAGAACTACACCGTAGATGTCGATCCGAAAATGCCATTGCTCTGGGCCATCCGCGAAGCTGTAGGATTGACCGGAACAAAATATGGATGTGGTATTGCTCAATGCGGTGCGTGCACGGTACACCTGGAGGGCAACCCCGTACGCTCATGCCAACTACCTGTTTCATCAGTCGCCAATAAAAACATCACCACCATTGAAGGCTTGTCTGAAAATAATGAACATCCGGTTCAGCAGGCATGGATTGAGGAACAGGTTCCGCAGTGTGGCTATTGTCAGTCTGGGCAGATTATGGCTGCTGTTGCCTTGTTGAAGAAAACTCCGAATCCCACAGACAAAGACATTGATACCGCCATGCAAAATCACATTTGCCGGTGTGGTACTTATCCCCGTATTCGTAAAGCCATCAAGACAGCTTCCTCACTCATGAGTCAGAAGGCATCTTTGAAATAAACACAAACCAATTGAATTCCCTCCCTCTCCTCGGAGAGGGCCGGGGTGAGGCCTAAACACAAATCACCATGGAATCAAACAAGAATCTATCACGAAGAAACTTTATAAAACTCTCCGGAATAACTGGTGCAGCCCTTACCGTAGGATTTTACTTTCCTGCGACAGCCAAAGAAGCTGAAGTAATGAAGCTTGAAACAGCAGAAAACCTGGGCATCGATCTGAATGCCTGGATCTCTATCGACACCTCGGGAAAGGTGACCATTACCAATCATCGCTCTGAAATGGGACAAGGGGCGTATCAAACCGTTCCACAAATCATCGCAGAAGAACTGGAGGTGAGCCTTGACAAGGTGAATATCGTTTTCGCCCAGGGAAATAATGCGAAGTATGGAAGCCAGATCACCGGAGGAAGCTCAACGGTGCGCGGCTCGTATACTAAACTTTTAAAACTCAGCGCATCCGCACGTGAAATGCTGATTGAAGCTGCAGCAAAAAAATGGAATGTATCACACAGCGAATGTTATGCAGAAGATGGTCACGTAATTCACAGACCTTCCGGCAAGAAATTTCACTATGGTGAACTGGTTCAGGAAGCTTCCAAACTTGATCTTCCTAAAAATGTCCACCTGAAGAGGGCTTCTGAATATAAGGTTCTGCGCAAGGCTATGCCACGTCAGGATACCCCGCTAAAAACAAATGGCAAAGCTATCTTCGGATTGGATAAAAAACTTCCAGGCATGCTCTACGCAGTGGTAGAACGCAATCAACGTTTCTGGGGAAAAGTAAAAAGCTTTGATGATTCAGCCGCTAAAGCAATCCCCGGAGTGAAGCACGTGCTCGCAGTGAAGATGAAAGTATTCAGTCAGGATCGTGAAGGTGTTGCCGTAGTAGCTGATTCCTTATGGGCTGCCATGCAGGGAAGGAAAGTATTGAAAGTAGAATGGGATGATTCAGGCTTTGAACATCACAGCACGGAACAGATCTATGCAAAGATGCGTGACGAAGTGAAAAATAAGAAGGCCAACACCTTCCGGGCAAAAGGAGATTTCACTACTGCATTTGAAAAGGCAGAGAAGAAAGCCGAGGCAATCTATGAAACACCTTATCAGTCACACTCGAGCATGGAACCCTTGAATTGCATTGCTCATGTACAGGGTGACAAATGCGAAATCTGGGGACCGATCCAGGCACCCGATTGGGTTCGCGGAGACATTTCACGCCTGATGGAAATGAAACACGAGAATGTTACCGTGAATATGACCTTTCTCGGTGGTGGCTTCGGAAGAAAAGCATTCATGGATTATCCGCATGAAGCAGCTGTGATCTCGAAAGCGGTGAATGCACCGGTTCAGGTAGTATGGACGCGTGAAGATGATATGAACCAGGGGCCTTTCCGTCCTGGTATGGTATACCAATGCAAAGGTTCGGTTTCAAATCACGGTCGCATTTCATCCTTTGAAACAAGGGCTGCAGGACAGAATATGGATCAGCAGGGACCTAATGCTGACCGCAGCGCATATAATGGAAGTGCAACAGAAGGTTTCCCTGAAGCCTACATGGAAACCTTGCCGCACTATCAGTTCTCTGATGTGCCATTAGAAACACCTATACCGGTGATGTGGTGGCGTTCAGTGTACTCATCCACCAATGCATTTGCCTTTGAAAGTTTTATGGACGAGCTGGCTTTGCTTGCAGGTAAAGATCCACTGGAGTTTCGCGTCCAGCATTTTCCGGATCCTAACTGGAGCCCTGACAAAATACGCTATCGTGAACTGGCCGCTCGCCTGGAAGAAGTCAGCGGATGGAAATCGCGTGGAAAGAACAGCGGATATGGTGTTGCTATTACAGAATGTTTCTCCAGCATCGTTGGGCAAGTGGTTAAGGTTTCCAGGAAAGCCGATGGCAAGCTTCAGATCGACAAGGTATGGGCGGTAATGGATTGTGGCTGGTATGTCAATCCCGATATCGTGAAAGCCCAGATCGAAGGAAGTATAGTGATGGCACTGGGCGCAGCAGTAACACACGAAACACATTTCAAGGATGGAAAAGCAGTGGAACAGAATTTCCATCAATATAAGATGCCACGCATCAATGAAATCCCTGAGATTGAAATTCATATCATGGAGAATGATGAGAAAGCCGGTGGTGTTGGAGAGCCGGCACTGCCAACATTTGCACCTGCACTCACCAATGCGATCTTCGATCTGACCGGTAAGCGTATTAGAAAATTACCATTCAATCTCACAGAAGTCTGACATAACCTTTGCGGTCTTTGCGAGAACCATTTCACACAAAGACCGCAAAGGCCTTAACGTTTTAAAAAGTTGAAAAAGTTTACCATGAAGAAAGTAGTATTAGTAGGAGCATTAACCGTAACAGTGATTTCTTTTTTTTCTTTCACGCAGAAATTTGATCTCAAAGCAAGCATTGCCCGTGGCAAAGAAGTGTATGAAGCAAACTGCGTTACCTGCCACATGGCAGAGGGCGAAGGGATAGAAGGAGCTTTTCCACCGCTTGCCAAATCCGATTACCTGACTGATAAAGCAAGGCTGGTTAAAGTAGTGTTGATGGGCGTTCGTGGACCGATGAAAATAAACGGAGTTCAGTACGATGCCGAAATGCCAGGAGTTTCTTTGACAGACGAGCAGGTTTCTGATGTGCTGAATTACATTCGAAATTCATGGGGAAATAAAGGCGCTGCCATAACACCTGGTGAAGTTCAGCCGTCACTAAAAGTAGTCTCAAAAGATTACCAGGCATACTAAAAATATCCTTTATGAAGGATTTAAAAACCATAGCAGACGAATTCAAAAAAATTGACTTTACTCAGCGCAAAGCTGCTGTAGCTACTGTGGTTAAGGTTCGCGGTTCATCTTACCGAAGCCCGGGTGCGCGAATGATGATCACAGATGACGGACGTTGGGTGGGTTCTATCAGTGGTGGATGTCTTGAAGGTGATGCACTCCGTAAAGCACGACAGGTGATGAATGACAAGGTGCCTATGACGGTGACCTACGATACACGGGAGGAGAGCAATCAGAATCTGGGCATTGGGTTGGGCTGCAATGGTGTGATCGATGTACTCATTGAACCCGTAGATATAAATGATGATCACAATCCAGTGCTGCTTTTCGAGAGTATTATTCGTATGAATACACCCGTAGCCCTGGCGACAATATTTAATGGCATCACGAAAGATCTTACAGGAAAAAAGTTTCTTATCACCCCTGACACAACTAAAGTTTTCAATTTCAATCACACCGAATTGGAACAAGCTATAGAACAGGACCTAATCAGTTTGTTTGATTCCAGAAAATCAGAAGCTAAAACGTATTCAATCGGATCTGAAGACATTGAAGCGTTTATCGAGTTGATTCAGCCCACCGTTTCGTTGATTATTTTCGGAGGAGGTTTTGATGCTCGTCCGGTCAGTCAGCTTGCCAAGTCGCTTGGATGGAATGTAATGGTAACCGATGAGTGCGTGGCTCACATCGCTCCGGTATTTTTTCCTTCAGCGGATAAATTATCCTTATGCCAGCGGGATTTTATAGATCGTAACTTTATTATCACGTCATACACCGCATGCGTACTCATGTCGCACAACTACGAATATGATCGTGACGTTCTCAAAAAACTTATCAAAACAGAAACACCCTACATTGGAATTCTGGGACCGAAAAAACGCTTTGATAAAATGGTGGAGGAGTTTTCAAGGGAAGATATCTCATTAACGTCTCATGATTACCATCGCATTCACTCTCCGATCGGCCTGGATATTGGAGCAGAGGCCCCGGATGAAATTGCCGTTTCCATCATTGCAGAAATTCAAAGTAAGTTTGCCAACCGGTCCGGAGGTTTTTTGAAATACCGTACAGGTCCAATCCATCATCGGGATTCTGCAAACGACCAGGTCTTCAAACAGGTTTACCTGAACCCGGATAAAAAGAAATCTGCCTCTGTTTAGCATGAGAACAGTTATCCTCAGTGCACTGATTCTTTTCTCCATTCAATCCTATTCACAGGATTACGAAAAAGAAATTAACGATCAGGTGTGGAAGCCTTTCATTCAAACTTTCAATACGTATGATGCGGATGGATTTCTCGCAGTACACTCCAAAGATCTCGTCAGATCTGCACGTGATTCCAAAACTATATGGAGTTGGATTGAATATCTGCAAGAGCAGAAAAAATGGGATCGACAGGCAACTGAAAGAAGATCAAAACGAACGCTCGAACTTCGATTTACGGAACGAATCATCAATCCTACAAAGGCCATTGATGTAGGTATTTACAAAACCACGGATATCAATACTAAAGGAGAAAGCCGTTCATTCTATGGAAGGTTCCACGTTGTATTGCGAAAGGAAAATGGCACCTGGAAGATACTGGTCGACACAGATTCTTCTGAAGGGAATAGTATTTCTGAAAAAGACTTTCTGGCCGCTAAACCTATGGAGTAAGGCTCCGGAGTTGCATTCTATCTCAGAATTTCACAGTTTAACGTACAGACCCACGGTGCTGACCTCACCAACTGATTTATCGTGGGCTCTAAAATGAAAGTAGGAGTCATATTACTTGCCGCTGGATCTTCTTCACGAATGGGTCAATCCAAGCAACTGCTCTCGGTTGGCGATGAACCCATGCTGGTAAAAATGGTAAAGGTTTCACTTCGTGCCGGGGCCAGCCCTCTGATCGTTGTGCTGGGTTCTGGTGAAGAAGAGCATCGCAAGGTGATCCAGGATTTCCCAGTCGAAATTATTTCAAACACAAAATGGATCTCCGGAATGGGAAGCTCCCTAAAATGCGGATTGAACCACCTTACTGCAAAATTTGAAGACGTTGATGCGGCTATCGTCATGGTATGTGATCAGCCGTATGTATCCAGCAAATACATTCAATCGATTATCACTAAGTATGAGCTTACAAAACGGGCTATTATTGCTTCATACTATGCCGGCACATCAGGGGTTCCGGTTTTATTTGATAAAAGTCTCTTCCCCGAAATCCAGAATCTAAGTGATGAAGAAGGTGCAAAGAAGCTTCTGAAACAATATCCCAGACATATCGAGCTTGTCGATTTCCCTGAAGGTTCCGTGGATCTCGATACACCAAATGATTATCAATCTTATTTATCAAACCAATGATCGGTAAAAGAAAAGGCCACCTTTTCAGATGGCCTTTTTCTTTATGAGTTTGTGATAACTACACTTTGATCTCAACATCAACACCGCTGGGAAGTTCAAGCTTCATCAGAGCGTCTACCGTCTTCGCGCTATTGGAGTAGATGTCTACTAAGCGCTTGTACGTGCAAAGCTGGAATTGCTCACGCGACTTCTTGTTAACGTGTGGTGAACGAAGTACGGTGAATTTTTCCTTTTCAGTGGGTAACGGAATAGGTCCGCTCACTACGGCTCCGGTTGCTTTTACTGCTCTTACGATTTTCTCAGATGACTTGTCAACGAGATTGTGATCGTAAGACTTTAATTTAATTCTGATTTTTTGATTCATGATCTAAACGCCTTTTAGATGGTATTACTTAGCGGCTACTGCGCCTTTTACTTCTTCAATTACTTTGTCTGCAAGGTTCTTCGGAACCGGAGCATAGTGTGAGAACGTCAGGGATGCTGAAGCACGTCCTGAAGTCAGTGTTCTCAGATCCGTGATGTATCCGAAAAGTTCTTTCAGGGGAACGTCCGCTCTGATCAACTGTGCACCAGCACGGGTATCCATACCCTTCATTACACCACGTCTTCTATTCAAGTCACCGGTTACAGAACCTGTGTATTCATCCGGGCTCATTACTTCAACTGACATGATTGGCTCAAGCAGTTGAGGAGCACATTTCGCAGCAGCTTCTTTGAAACCAATACGAGCAGCCAATTCGAACGACAATGAATCCGAGTCAACATCGTGGTATGATCCGTGGAACAGACGCACCGTCAAGTTATCGATCGGATAACCTGCCAATGGACCGTTAACCATAGCTTGTTCAAAACCTTTCTGTACAGCCGGAATGAATTCGCGAGGAATAACACCACCTACGATGTCGTTCACAAATTCCAGTCCGTCCTTATCACCTTCCTGCAATGTGCGTGGACCGATCTCGAATACGATATCCGCGAACTTACCACGACCACCGGTCTGCTTCTTGTAAACTTCTTTGTGTTCAACAGACTTTGTAAGCGCTTCTTTGTAAGCAACCTGAGGTGCACCCTGGTTGATCTCAACTTTGAATTCACGCTTCAGACGATCGATGATAATTTCAAGGTGAAGTTCACCCATACCACGAAGGATGGTCTGACCTGTTTCCTGGTCGGTATTCACACGAAGCGTAGGATCTTCTTCCACCAACTTCGCGATAGCCATACCTAATTTATCAACGTCAGCCTGTTTCTTAGGCTCGATAGCATATCCGATTACAGGCTCAGGGAATACCATTGATTCCAACACCACTTTGCGTTTTTCATCACAAAGTGTATCACCTGTTTTAATGTCTTTGAAACCTACTACCGCACCGATATCACCAGCTACCAGTCTCTCGATCTGGTTCTGCTTGTTAGCGTGCATTTGAAATACACGGGAGATACGTTCCTTATTTTCAGAACGGGTATTGTATACATACGAACCAGACTCAAGAACACCTGAGTATGCACGTACGAAGCAAAGACGTCCTACAAATGGATCAGTAGCGATTTTAAATGCAAGGGCCGCGAAAGGTTCTTTTTCATTAGGCATGATAATAACTTCTTCATTGGTATCCGGATTGGTACCGATGATGTTGTCCTTATCAAGCGGTGAAGGAAGAAGCTCCATCACATAGTCAAGCATGGTTTGAACACCTTTGTTTTTGAAAGATGAACCGCAAACCATCGGAACGATCTTCATATCAATAACTGCCTTACGCAATGCAGTCAGGATTTCACCTTCACTGATTGAGTTTGGATCCTCGAAGAATTTCTCCAAAAGAGTTTCATCGTATTCAGCAACAGCTTCAAGAAGTTTCTCGCGATACTCGTTCACTTCATCCTTCATTTCATCAGGAATCGGAACTACTTCGTAAGTCATCCCTTTATCACTCTCATTCCAAACGATACCCCGGTTGTTCACCAGATCAACAACACCTTTGAAGTTTTCTTCAGCACCGATTGGTAACTGAAGTGCAACTGCTTTGCTGCCTAATTTTTCTTTTACCTGTTTGCAAACACCTAAAAAGTCAGAACCTGCACGGTCCATTTTGTTCACGAAACCGATACGTGCTACTTTATAGTTGTCCGCCAGACGCCAGTTGGTTTCTGATTGAGGTTCAACTCCGTCAACCGCGCTGAAAAGGAACACCAAACCATCCAATACACGCAGGGAACGGTTTACCTCAACGGTAAAGTCAACGTGACCAGGTGTATCAATGATGTTTACGTTGTATTTGTTATTTCTGTAATTCCAGAAAACGGTAGTAGCAGCTGAAGTAATAGTGATACCTCTTTCCTGCTCCTGCTCCATCCAGTCCATGGTTGCAGCACCTTCGTGTACTTCACCTATCTTGTGGTTTACACCGGCATAGTAAAGAATACGTTCTGTAGTTGTAGTCTTTCCTGCATCGATGTGGGCAGCG
>DASXWH010000157.1:0-19112 GCA_036503775.1 Ohtaekwangia sp. | reverse complement strand
CCGGATTAAAAGTTGAGCATCTTGATAGCGGTCAATGCGGCTTCTTCTCCTTTGTTTCCATACTTGCCACCTGCCCTGTCTAATGCCTGTTGTTTATTCAATGTGGTTAGAACGCCAAAGATGACCGGCTTACGTGTTTTTAAACCCGCTTCCGTTACTCCGTATGCCACGGCCTGACAGATATAATCAAAGTGAGGTGTTTCGCCCTGGATCACACAACCGAGGCAGATCACGGCATGGATGGATTTTTCTTCACCCGTCCATAAGGCTCCGAGGGAAAGTTCAAAGGTGCCGGGAACATTCTTACGAATGATGTTCTGCGCCTTCACGCCATTTTGCAAGAGAGAAGAAACTGCACCTTCATAAAGAGCTTCAGTGATTTCTTCATTCCATTCGGCTACTACAATGGCGAATTTCTTCTTGGAGAGATTCACCCCGCTTTTAACTTTTCCTGATTTTAATGGACCTGCCATAATTCGTGATAAATAAAAAAGGGATAGATGATCTATCCCTTTAAAGTTACTTTAATTTCTTTAGGAGTTCGTACCCAGCCTAGCTTTGTACTTGCGTGCGTTCTGATACTCGGCAGAATCCCAGTATTTGGAGATGATGATATCGTAAACACCAATCGCCTTGTCATTCTGATTCAGCTTTTCATAAGCCAATGCTTCCTTCATCAGGTAGGTTGGTGAGAAATACTTGTTGGGCTCGTAGTTAGCGGCTTTGTTGTAGTATTTAGCCGCGTCTTCATACTTCTCTTCCTCCATGTAGGTATCACCAATGAGGCTGTAAGCACGTGCCTGAACCAGCAGGTCATTTGAGCTGAAGTCTTCCAGGTATAAGCGGGCCACTTCAAACTTGCTTTGTTTCAGGTAGCAAACACCGGCATAATAATTCGCCAGTTTAGCGGCATCTGAAAATCCGTAATCTTCAATGATGTTGATAAAACCGAGGTTATTACCATCGCCATTTAACGCCAGGTTAAGACTGTCCTGTTCGAAATAATATACGGCCTGGAACATTTGTTTCTGGGCCTGATCATTCTGGCTTTTCTTGTAGTAATGAAATCCAAAATATCCGGCTACGATCAGGAGAAATACCCCCCCGATTCCCATCATGGTTTTGGGATTTCTCTCTATCCAGGTTTCTGCACTTACTAACTTTTCCTGTAAAGCCTCCGGATTCTCCAGCAGCTCGTGTTTGTGTTCTTCTTTCTTGGCCATGATATTCAAAAATAAGTCCCGACAGCATCGGGACGGGGCGCAAAACTACAAATTAGATGATACTAAACAAAAGTTGGATTAATCCATGATGAAGGGGTAATCCTGCTGGATATAAACATCTGTGAGAGCCTCAGAAGGATCAGGAAACTTAGATTCTTCCGCAAATTTCACACTTTCTTCAACCTGCGCCATAATTTTAGTATCAATAGCTTCAAGGTCTTTTTCAGTTGCGAATTTCTTGGTCAGGATAGTCTTACGAACAACTTCGATCGGATCACGCTGTTTGTATTGCTCAACTTCCTCTTTGGTTCTGTATTTCTGGGGATCTGACATAGAATGCCCCTTATAACGATACGTTCTGAATTCCAACAAAGTAGGCCCTTCTCCGGCACGGGCGCGTTCTGCAGCACGGGCTACGGCTATGTGAACAGCTTCCGCACTCATTCCATCAACAGGCTCAGAAGGCATGTCATATGCTTCCGCCAGTGTATAAAGCTCGTGTACATTTGATGTGCGCTGAACTGAGGTACCCATGGCATAGCCATTGTTCTCAATACAAAAAATTACAGGAAGCTTCCAGAGCATAGCCAGGTTAAGAGCTTCGTGGAAAGCACCCTGACGAACAGCTCCATCCCCCATATAACACATACAGAGATTGCCGGTTTTATTAAATTTTTCAGCAAAGGCGATACCGGCTCCCATGGGTACCTGAGCACCCACAATACCATGACCTCCTATAAATCCATGTTCCTTATCAAAAACGTGCATTGAACCGCCTTTTCCTTTGGTGGTCCCTGTCTCCTTACCGTATAATTCGGCCATGATAGCCTTCGGGTCTGTTCCTAATGCGAGGGGATGACCGTGGTCACGATAAGCGGTGATCCACTTATCTCCTTTACGAAGAGCAGTAACGGCCCCGGAAGCGCAAGCTTCTTGTCCTATATATAAGTGACAAAATCCTTTGATTTTCTGCATTCCATACAACTGACCTGCTTTTTCTTCAAATTTTCGCATCAGTTGCATGCTTTCATACCAATACAGGTAGGTCTCTTTTGAGAATTCTTTTGTTGTTGTGTTTTTCTTGGCTTCCACCGCAGGCTCGTTCTTGGCTTTTGTTGTCGCAGGCATATCCCTATTTTTGAAACTTAGAGGTGCGAAAATAACCCCCCAACGAACATTAGCCAAACTTTCCCGGTAAATCCTGCATGTACATCAAAAAGCTTCAATTATTAAATTTTAAGAATTACAGTGAAGCTGAGCTCGATTTTGAAGCCCGCATCAATGTTTTGGTTGGAAAAAACGGTAGTGGAAAGACCAATCTTCTGGATGCCATTTATTATTTGTCGCTTACGAAAAGTGCTTTTGCCGCTTCGGATAGTCACTGCCTGCAGCATCACCAGGCTTCGTTCATGGTAAAGGGCGTTTTTAAAAACACCAATACGCATGAGTTATTGGCAGCCTTTCAAAACGGTCAAAAGAAAGTATTTAAAGAAGATCAGCAGGACTACATAAAGCTCAGTGATCACATAGGAAAGTACCCGATTGTTCTGATTGCCCCTGACGATGTTGATCTGGTTAAGGAAGGTAGTGAATCGAGGCGAAAATTCTTTGACGGCATTCTTTCACAGTTGAATAAAAAATACCTCGAGCAATTGATCCAATATAATCAGGCGCTGAAGCAGCGGAACAGTTTACTGAGAATGTTTCAGAATGGATCGGCTGTTGACTGGCTAGCGGTTGAATCGTATGACCGGATATTGGTGGAGGTTGGGAATTCTATATTTGAACAACGTACTTCTTTTACAAAGGATTTTATTCCTGTTTTTCAGAAATACTTCAATTTCATTGTTGAGGATTCCGAAATCACATCGCTTACTTATGTCTCTGAATTAATCGAAACTCCTTTTACTGAGGGGCTAAAAAATAACCGGCAGAAAGATATCGCACTGCAGCGTACCAGTTTCGGGATCCACCGGGATGATTATTCATTTATGCTGGGTGAAGGTGGATTGAGAAGATTAGGTTCACAAGGTCAGCAAAAGTCATTTGTCATTGCCCTGAAGCTGGCGCAGTTTGAGATCATGGAAAAACACAAAGGTTTTAAACCCATTCTGTTGTTGGATGATATTTTTGATAAATTGGATGACTTTCGGATTGCCCGGTTGTTAGAATTGATAAAACAGGATTTAGGGCAGTTGTTTATTACCGATGCCAGACCAGACAGAACCCAGGGGCTTCTGGATCAAATACATGTCAAGGCTTCAGTTTTTCATGTTGAAAGCGGAAAAGTAAACCGGCTATGAAGGGAAAAGGAAAGAGAGATGAAATTCAGTCTGTGGGTAGCGCAATCCGTGACCTTCTGAATTCCTATAATATTTCCGGGAAATTTGATGAAGCTAATTTGCTCAATTCCTGGGAGCGTCTGGTGGGAAAGCCGATTGCAAAACGGACCAGGAAACTATTCATCCGGAACCGGGTGCTTTTTGTTGAATTTGATTCTCCTTCGATGCGACATGATTTCTCCCTTCATAAAACGCAAATTCTGGAATTGTTCCGCAAAGAGTTTGGTGATGGGATAATCACTGAAATTATCACAATGTGATCACCGCTTTTTTTTAGGAATCTGTGAAATTCTCTGCAGAAGTTTTGAAAAAGTATAAAACCGTATAATTTTGCACACTCTTTTAGAAAAACCCCGCAAAACGGGGTTTTTTAGTCGTTCTTTAAAAGATTGTAGTTGGGGGAATACCAAAGCGGCCAACTGGGACAGACTGTAAATCTGTTGTCTTATGACTTCATAGGTTCGAATCCTATTTCCCCCACAACCAAAATGTACGATTTCAGATGTACGAATTACGATTGCCTTAAATCGTAAATCCAAAATTGTCAACTCGTACATAGAATGCGGGAGTAGCTCAGTTGGTAGAGCGGCAGCCTTCCAAGCTGCAGGTCGCGGGTTCGAACCTCGTCTCCCGCTCTACACCGAAAGGTGGGAGAGCTGCCGGTCGCGTCCGCCAACTGGCGGATCGTCTCCCGCTCCTTAATGAGCCGTTAATCGTTATCCGTTAATCGTTTAGGTATGGTTAACGGATAACGGCAAAAGGCTGTTGTAGCTCAGGGGTAGAGCACTTCCTTGGTAAGGAAGAGGTCGAGAGTTCAATTCTCTTCAACAGCTCACCGATTATCAGCACTCTGGATGAGAGTAGCTGAAATTTGAAGTCGACAATACACTCAGGCGTAGCGAACCGGAGTAGTCAACTTTGAATAAACATATTGATAACCCTTTTCGAGAGGCTTAAAATGTTCAGGGTGTTTGGTGCAATGCAGATTGGATCAGATGAAGAAAAGAAACAATTTTTCGAAACACTATACATTTTAAACTTTAACTGGGATTATCAAATATGGCAAAAGAAACATTTGACCGTTCAAAACCTCACGTAAACGTGGGAACAATTGGTCACGTTGACCACGGTAAGACTACTCTTACTGCAGCAATTACAAAAGTACTTGCATCTAAAGGTCTCGCTTCTATGCGCGACTTCTCTTCAATCGACAACGCTCCTGAAGAAAAAGAAAGGGGTATTACTATCAACACTTCTCACGTAGAATATGCTACAGAGAAAAGACACTACGCTCACGTAGACTGTCCAGGTCACGCTGACTATGTGAAGAACATGGTTACAGGTGCTGCCCAGATGGACGGTGCAATCCTCGTGGTTGCTGCTACTGATGGTCCTATGCCTCAGACTCGCGAGCACATCCTTCTTGCCCGTCAGGTAGGTGTACCTGCACTGGTAGTATTCATGAACAAGGTTGACTTGGTTGACGATGCTGAATTGTTAGACCTCGTTGAAATGGAAGTTCGTGAATTGATGTCTGCTTATAACTTCCCTGGCGATACTATGCCTGTGATTCGTGGATCTGCTCTTGGTGCACTTAACGGTGAACCTAAGTGGGTTGAAAAAGTAGAAGAACTGATGAAAGCTGTTGATGAGTACATCCCGCTTCCCGTTCGTCTTATCGACAAAGATTTCCTCATGCCTGTTGAAGACGTATTCTCGATCACTGGTCGTGGTACTGTAGCAACTGGTCGTATCGAGCGTGGTGTTGTTAACACTGGCGATGCAGTTGAAATCCTGGGTATGGGTGCTGAAAACCTGAAGTCTACTATTACTGGTGTGGAAATGTTCCGTAAGATCCTTGACAGAGGTGAAGCTGGTGATAACGTAGGTCTTCTTCTCCGCGGTATTGAAAAAGAGCAAATCCGCAGAGGTATGGTTATCTGTAAGCCGGGTTCAGTAACACCTCACGCTAAGTTCAAGGCGGAAGTTTACGTATTGTCTAAAGAAGAAGGTGGTCGTCACACACCATTCTTTAACAAATACCGTCCTCAGTTCTACTTCCGTACAACGGATGTAACTGGCGAAGTGAAACTTCCTGCTGGTGTAGAAATGGTTATGCCTGGTGATAACATTTCTATTGAAGTTGAGTTGATCAACAAGATTGCTATGGAGAAAGGTCTTCGTTTCGCTATCCGCGAAGGTGGCCGTACCGTAGGATCTGGTCAGGTAACTGAAATCTTAGACTAAGCGCTAAACGGAAGAATAAAGGTAAAAGCAGAAAGTTGGGTATCCACTTTCTGCTTTTTAATTGATTGTATAACAATGACTTAGGTGCAAGTCATTCGTGTTATTATAAATCTTGTGGCCTTTTTGCTTCAGGGCTTTTAGCTTTCTGCTTTTTCTCCTACATTTGCAGTCCTTTTTGAGCTGGGAAATGGGGGTGGAGCTTGGGAAGGAGCCCAGAAATATTTAGGGAGACAAAACAAACGGGTGTAGTTCAAGGGTAGAATATCGGTCTCCAAAACCGCTGATGGGAGTTCGAATCTCTCCACCCGTGCTAGAAAACAGAATATAAATTAGTGAACCCGGAGGGTCACTAATCAAAATAAAATCAAATGGAGAAGTTAAAAACCTATTTAGCAGAGTCCTGGGACGAGATCAAGAACAAGGTGACTTGGTCAAAATACAGTGAATTGCAAGGTAGCGCCATCCTGGTATTGGTAGCTTCCACCATTTTCGCATTGGTTATTGGCGCTATAGATTGGGTTTTCAAAACCGGTCTGCAGTGGTTTTATAGAGAATTTTAATGCAGAAGGTAATGGGCGAGCTGAAATGGTATGTCCTCAGGGTCGTCAGTGGCCAGGAAAAGAAGGTTAAGTCCTACCTGGAAACTGAGATCGAGCGCTCAAAACTGGTGGAATTCATTCCGCAAGTATTGATCCCTTCTGAAAAAGTATATGAAATGAGAAACGGCAAGAAGCGTGTTCGTGAGCGCAACTTCTTCCCGGGTTACGTTCTCATCTCAGCAGATCTCTCGAATGGAGAAGCTGTTCATGCTGTGAATAACATTCCTGGTGTGATCGGTTTTCTCGGTAACAACGGCACCGGGGCTTCCAAGGATCCCGTACCTCTTCGTCAATCAGAGGTTAACAGGATTCTCGGTAAAGTTGATGAGATTGACGAACTCGAGGAAAAACTCGAGACACCATTTATCAAAGGTGAATCTGTAAAAGTAATGGATGGTCCATTCAGCGGATTTACCGGGACAGTTGAGGAAATTTTTGAAGACAAAAAGAAACTCAATGTAATGGTGAAAATATTTGGCCGGAATACTCCGGTTGAGTTGAGTTATATGCAGGTTGAAAAGTTAGAATAAGATAACACATGGCAAAAGAAATTATTGGTTATCTGAAATTACAGGTAAAAGGCGGCTCGGCTAACCCGGCTCCTCCGATTGGTCCTGCGTTGGGTTCCAAAGGTCTAAACATCATGGACTTTTGTAAGCAATTCAATGCCCGTACGCAAGACAAACCAGGACAGGTGTTGCCCGTTTTGATCTCTATTTATAATGACAAGTCTTTTGACTTCGTCATCAAAACGCCACCCGCTGCAATCCTGATTTTGGATGCTGCAAAAAAACAGAAAGGTTCAGCTGAACCTAATCGCACAAAAGTTGGCTCTATTACCTGGGATCAGGTGAAGACCATCGCGGAAACGAAAATGCCTGACCTCAACGCCTTCAAAGTAGAATCTGCTATGAAGATGGTTGCCGGTACAGCAAGAAGCTTAGGTATTACTATATCTGGAACCCCTCCTTGGGATAAATAATTAAAGCGATGGCGAAAATTTCTAAAAACAGAAAAGCAGTCCTTGCGAAATACAATCCTGAGAAAGAGTATTCGCTGGAAGATGCAGCAAAAGTGTTGAAGGAAATCACCTTCACCAAGTTTGATGCTTCAGTTGATCTTGATATTCGTTTAGGGGTTGATCCTAAGAAATCTGATCAAATGGTGCGGGGCGTGGTAGCATTACCACATGGTATTGGTAAGACGGTTCGTGTACTTGTGCTTTGTACTCCTGATAAAGTTCAGGATGCAAAAGATTCAGGTGCCGATCACGTAGGTCTGGATGATTATATTCAGAAAATCGAAGGTGGATGGACAGATATCGATGTGATCATCTGTACACCTACAGTAATGGCAAAGGTTGGTAAACTGGGTAAAGTACTCGGTCCAAGAGGCCTTATGCCAAATCCTAAATCAGGAACTGTTACGCTCGAAGTTGGTAAAGCCGTGAAAGAAGTAAAAGCCGGTAAAATCGACTTCAAAATTGATAAACAAGGTATCATTCACGTAGGTATTGGTAGAGCTTCCTTCTCGGCCGATAAGATCCGGGACAATGCTGCGGAAATGATCAATGTTGTTGCTAAGCTGAAGCCAGCATCAGCGAAAGGTGACTACTTTAGAAGTATCACTATCTCGACTACGATGAGCCCTGGTATCGCTGTAGATAAAAGTACAATTGCTGGCATTTAAGAACTAAAGACATGACCAGAGAAGAAAAAGCACAAATTATCGAAGAGCTTTCAGCGAAGTTTGCCAATCACGCTCACTTCTATATTACCGATGCAACAGGTTTCACCGTAGCACAGGTAAACAACTTTAGAAGACTTTGCTTTAAGAGTGGTGTGGAATACAGAGTGTATAAGAACACCCTGATCCGCAAAGCACTTGAAAAGCAAGAAGGAACTGATTTCTCACCTTTGTTCAAGACGTTGCATGGTTTCTCCGGAGTAATTTTCTCCAAAGAAGCTGGTAATGTTCCTGCTAAAGTGATTAAAGAGTTCCGTGTGAAAATGGAAGGCAAACCTGTATTGAAAGCAGCTTCCATAGCCTCAGATCTTTTTATAGGAGATGAGAACTTAACAATGCTTAGCGAGCTTAAATCTAAGAATGAGCTCATTGGCGATGTTATTGCGTTACTCCAGTCACCTGCCAAAAACCTTATTTCTGCGCTTACAAGCAGCAGCAATGCAAAGGTTGCTGGCCTGGTAAAAGCACTGGAAGAGCGCGGATCAAAATAAAATTATTAACAAACAAGACTTATTAAACTTTACGAAAATGGCTGATATTAAATCACTCGGAGATCAACTTGTTGAACTCACTGTTAAAGAAGTAACTGAATTAGCTTCTTATCTGAAAGAAACCTACGGTATCGAACCTGCTGCTGCAGCTGTTGTAGCTGGTCCTGCTGCTGGTGGCGCTGCTGGTGGTGCTGCTGCCGCTGAAAAAACTAACTTCGATGTGGTATTGAAAGCTCCTGGAGCTAACAAGCTTCAAATCGTTAAATTGGTTAAGGAACTGACTGGTCTTGGCTTGAAAGAAGCTAAAGATGTAGTTGATGGAGCTCCTAAGACTATCAAAGAAGGCTTACCTAAGGACGAAGCAGAAAACCTGAAGAAGCAACTCGTTGAGGCTGGTGCCGAAGTTGAGTTGAAGTAATCTTCTGGAGACGAAGAGTACCGTCTAAAGCTTCGGTTTAGACCCTGTGTCTGTACCTGATAGGATCAGGAAAGGACAGGGTCTATTCCCATTTGTACTCAACATATATAGTTTACCCATTTGTTCTGTCCAGGACTTTAGAACTTAAACGTTAACACCTTGGCAAAGAAAAATAGCAATGGTAGGATCGACTTCTCAGGCATTGAGAAGATTCTCGAATACCCCGACTTTCTGGACCTGCAACTCCAGTCTTTTAAAGATTTCTTACAGATTGAAACCCCAGCCGAAAAAAGACAGAACGAAGGTCTTTATAAGGTTTTTGCGGAGAACTTCCCGATTAGTGACTCACGTGAAAACTTCGTGCTGGAATTCGTGGATTATACCATTGACCCTCCGAAGTACTCCGTTGACGAGTGTATCGATCGTGGTTTGACTTTCTCTGTTCCATTGAAAGCAAAACTTCGTCTCACGTGTAACGATGAGGACAACGAAGATTTTGAAACAATCGAACAGGAAGTGTTCCTGGGTAATATTCCGTACATGACGGAGAAGGGTTCTTTCGTAATCAACGGTGCTGAACGTGTTATCGTATCTCAGCTTCACCGTTCACCTGGCGTGTTCTTCGCGATGAGCAAGCACACCAACGGTACGAAACTGTACTCTGCCCGTATCATCCCTTTTAAAGGATCATGGATTGAATTCGCGACTGATGTGAACGCGGTAATGTATGCGTACATAGATCGTAAGAAAAAATTCCCGGTAACCACATTGCTCCGTGCAATCGGTTATGGTTCTGATAAGGATATTCTCGACCTCTTCGGATTGTCTGAAGAAGTTGAAGCGAATAAAAACACATTAAAGAAAACAGTAGGCCGCAAGCTCGCTGCCCGGGTGTTGAAAACCTGGACTGAGGACTTTGTGGATGAAGATACCGGTGAAGTGGTTTCCATCGACCGTAACGAAGTGTTACTCGAGCGTGACCATACCATCTCTGCAGAAGATGCTGACGTCATCCTGGAATCAGGCGTGAAGTCAATTATTTTGCACCGTGATGATATTAACATTACGGACTATAATATCATTTTCAACACCCTGGCAAAAGATACTTCCAACTCTGAAAAAGAGGCTGTTGAGTATATCTATCGCCAGTTGAGAAATACTGAAGCACCTGACGAGCAAACTGCTCGTGATATCATCAACAGCTTGTTCTTCTCAGAGAAGCGTTATGATCTGGGTGAAGTAGGTCGCTACAGAATTAACAAGAAGCTCGGTCTGGATATCAGCTCTGATCAGCGTGTATTGACGAAAGAGGATATTATCCTTATCGTGAAATACCTGATCGGTTTGATCAACTCGAAAGCGTTGATCGATGATATCGATCACTTGAGCAACAGACGTGTAAGAACGGTTGGTGAACAGTTGTACTCTCAGTTTGGTGTAGGTCTTGCCCGTATGGCGAGAACCATCAAAGAAAGAATGAACGTTCGCGATAACGAAGACTTCAAGCCAGTTGACCTGATCAATGCGCGTACATTGTCTTCGGTGATCAACTCATTCTTCGGAACGAACCAGTTGTCACAGTTCATGGATCAAACCAACCCGCTGGCTGAGATCACACACAAGCGTAGAATGTCAGCACTCGGTCCTGGTGGTCTTTCCCGTGAACGTGCAGGCTTTGAGGTTCGTGACGTTCACTATACGCACTACGGTCGTCTGTGTACCATCGAAACTCCGGAAGGTCCGAATATCGGTTTGATTTCGTCTCTCTGCGTTCACGCGAAAGTGAACAAGATGGGCTTCATTGAAACGCCTTACCGTAAAGTTGAAAATGGTAAAGTAAAAATTAAGGATCCGGTAATTTTCTTAACTGCAGAAGAAGAAGATACCAACTATATCGCTCAGGCGAAGATGCCGATTAAATCAACCGGTGAATTCGTTGACGAAAAAATCAAAGCTCGTTTTGAAGGTGACTTCCCTGTGGTTGAACCGAAAGATCTGAAGTACATGGACATTGCTCCTAACCAGATCGTATCGGTTGCAGCTTCTATGATTCCTTTCCTCGAGCACGATGATGCGAACCGTGCGTTGATGGGTTCCAACATGCAACGTCAGGCTGTGCCGCTGATGAGACCACAGGCTCCGATCGTGGGTACTGGTCTTGAAGGCCGCGTAGCGTTGGATTCACGTGCACTGATCCTGGCAGAAGGAACCGGTGTAGTTGAATTTGTGGATGCAAAGAAAATCACCATCAAATATGAAGTTACTGAAGAACAGCAACTCGTAAGCTTTGATGATGAATTCAAAACATACAGCCTGATTAAGTTCAGAAGAACCAACCAGGATACCTGTATCAACCTGACACCTCTCGTTATGAAAGGTCAGAAGGTTGTAAAAGGTCAGCCCCTGTGCCAGGGTTATGCAACAGCTGACGGAGAACTCGCTTTGGGTCGCAACCTGTTGGTGGCTTATATGCCATGGCAAGGTTACAACTTCGAGGATGCGATTGTAATCTCTGAAAAAGTTGTTCAGGATGATGTATACACATCTATCCACATTGAAGAATTCGAACTTGAAGTTCGTGATACAAAACGCGGTGAAGAAGAATTGACTTCTGAAATCCCGAACGTAAGCGAAGAAGCGGTGAAACATCTCGATGAGAATGGTATCATCCGCGTAGGTGCTGAAGTTCGTGAAGGTGATATCCTGATTGGTAAGATCACTCCGAAAGGAGAAACGGATCCTACACCGGAAGAGAAACTTCTCCGTGCGATCTTCGGTGATAAAGCTGGTGATGTGAAAGATGCTTCTATGAAGGCCCCTCCATCACTGAAAGGTGTTGTTATCGACACTAAACTTTTCTCAAGACCTAAGCGCGACAAAGATGTCCGCACGAAGTCTAAGAAAGAACTCGATGCACTGAAGAACAAGTACAGCAAGCAATTGACTGAACTTCGTGACGAGATGGTGAAGAAGCTTTCTACTTTGTTGAATGGCAAGACCAGCAACGGAGTGAAGCACAAGTTCGGTGATGAGTTGATCAGCAAGGGCGTGAAGTTTTCCGCGAAAGTGATCGACAACAACCTGTTCCCGGATAAGAACATCTACCGTGACGAAAGTAACTACAACGTTCCGGAAGAAGTGAACCTGATCTCTGACGTAAGTCTCGAGAACTGGACCAGCGATGATCATACCAATGATCTGATCGGACAGGTAGTGAAGAATTACATTATCAAGCGCAATACGTATGCAGGTGAATTCAAGCGTGAGCGTTTCACCCTGGAAGTTGGTGACGAATTACCAACCGGTATTGTTCAGCTTGCTAAAGTGTACATCGCGAAGAAACGTAAACTGAAAGTAGGAGATAAGATGGCAGGTCGTCACGGTAACAAGGGTGTTGTTGCCCGTATCGTGCGCGAAGAAGATATGCCATTCCTGGAAGATGGAACTCCGGTAGATATTTGCTTGAACCCGCTTGGTGTACCATCGCGTATGAACCTGGGTCAGATCTATGAAACCGTGCTTGCATGGGCAGGTCTGAAACTTGGCCGTAAGTATGCTACTCCGATCTTTGACGGAGCATCACTTGACGAAGTACAAGCTGAATTGAAAGAAGCAGGTCTGCCTCCATTCGGAAGAACGTACTTGTTCGATGGTTTAACCGGAGACAAGTTTGATCAACCCGTAACGGTAGGTGTGGCGTACATGCTGAAACTCGGTCACCTTGTTGACGATAAGATGCACGCACGTTCTATCGGACCTTACTCACTCATCACCCAGCAGCCGCTTGGTGGTAAGGCACAGTTCGGTGGTCAGCGTTTTGGAGAGATGGAAGTGTGGGCGATTGAGGCATTCGGTGCTTCGAACATCCTGCAGGAAATCCTCACCATCAAGTCTGACGATGTGATTGGTCGTGCAAAAGCTTACGAAGCGATTGTTAAAGGTGAGAACATGCGCAAGCCGAATATTCCTGAATCATTCAACGTATTGGTTCATGAATTAAGAGGTCTTGCTCTTGAAATCACGATGGATTAATTGGACTTATGTTGTACGGACGGATGATTATCCGTCCCTAACCATATAAAATATGTCTTTCAGAAAAAATAAAAAGATCAACAACGACTTCTCCAAGATCACCATCAGCCTTGCTTCTCCTGAATCTATTCTGGAAAGCTCCCATGGTGAAGTAACGCAGCCGGAAACGATCAACTACAGAACCTACAAACCTGAAATGGGTGGTTTGTTCTGCGAGCGGATCTTCGGTCCCGTGAAGGATTGGGAATGTCATTGCGGAAAGTATAAACGCATTCGTTACAAAGGCATCATCTGCGATCGCTGCGGTGTAGAAGTTACTGAGAAGAAAGTAAGACGCGAGCGCATGGGCCATATCGAACTGGTTGTACCGGTGGCACACATCTGGTATTTCCGTTCACTTCCTAACAAGATCGGTTACCTGCTGGGTCTTGCTACGAAGAAACTGGATCAGATCATCTACTACGAACGCTATGTGGTTATCCAACCCGGTGTTAAAGAAGAAGATGGTGTGAACCGCCTTGATTTCTTAACGGAAGAAGAATACTTAGACATCATTGATAAACTTCCTCGCGAGAACCAACTCCTGGACGACAACGATCCGAAGAAATTCATCGCGAAGATGGGTGCTGATGCATTGGAAATGCTGTTGTCAAGAACTCAACTTGATCAGCTTTCTTATGACCTCCGTCACCAGGCTGCTACCGATACTTCTCAGCAACGTAAGGCTGAAGCCTTGAAGCGTTTGAAAGTGGTAGAAGCTTTCCGTGATGCCAAGACTCGTATCGAAAACAAACCTGAGTGGATGGTGATCAAGATGGTACCTGTGATTCCTCCGGAGTTACGTCCGCTTGTGCCTCTTGATGGTGGTCGTTTCGCTACGTCCGATTTGAATGACCTTTACAGACGTGTTATTATCCGTAACAACCGTCTGAAGAGATTGATTGATATCAAAGCTCCTGAAGTAATCCTTCGTAACGAAAAGCGTATGCTCCAGGAAGCCGTTGACTCACTGTTCGACAACTCCAGAAAAGTAAATGCCGTGCGTTCCGATGGAAATCGTGCATTGAAATCATTGTCAGACATGCTGAAAGGTAAGCAAGGACGTTTCCGTCAGAACTTGCTGGGTAAGCGTGTTGACTATTCGGGTCGTTCGGTAATTGTGGTTGGCCCTGAACTGAAACTCCATGAGTGCGGTCTTCCAAAAGATATGGCGGCCGAATTGTTCAAGCCATTCATTATCCGCAAACTGATCGAAAGAGGTATCGTGAAGACGGTGAAGTCAGCAAAGAAAATTGTTGACCGCAAGGATCCGGTGATCTGGGATATTTTGGAAAACGTATTGAAAGGACACCCTGTTCTTTTGAACCGCGCTCCAACACTCCACAGATTAGGTATCCAGGCGTTCCAGCCAAAACTGATCGAAGGAAAAGCGATCCAGCTTCACCCGCTCGTATGTACTGCGTTTAACGCTGACTTTGACGGTGACCAGATGGCCGTTCACGTACCACTTGGACAGGAAGCTATCCTTGAAGCTTCGTTATTGATGTTGTCATCGCACAACATCCTTAACCCAGCTAACGGTGCTCCTATCACTGTACCTTCTCAGGACATGGTGTTGGGTCTTTACTATCTGACGAAAGGAAGAAAAGGCACACCTGAGCATCCGATCAAAGGAGAAGGCAAGCGTTACTATTCTGCCTCAGAAGTAATCGTTGCTTTCAACGAAGGAAAACTTTCCAAGCACGCCAATGTGAAAGTACGTGTGAATGTACTGGACAGAAAGACAGGAGAGCTTTCTATGAAGATGATTGACACCGTTGCGGGTCGTGTGATCTTCAACCAGTGTGTTCCTGAGGAAGTAGGTTTCGTAGACGAACTGTTGACGAAGAAGAAACTTCAGACTATCATCTCTGACATCTATAAAATTGCTGGTCAATCCAAGACAGCTAAGTTCCTCGATGATATCAAAGAACTTGGATTCCAGATGGCCTACAAAGGTGGGTTGTCAATGGGCTTGAACGATGTGAAAGTTCCAGCTGAGAAAGAGAAATTGGTGGCTAATGCCCAGGAAGAAGTTGATGCCGTATGGAACAACTACATGATGGGTCTTATCACAGACAATGAACGTTACAACCAGGTAATCGATATCTGGACACGTACGAATACATTATTGACCAACACGCTGATGCGGCAGTTGGAAGATGATCAGCAAGGATTCAACTCGATCTACATGATGATGCACTCCGGTGCCCGTGGTTCGAGAGAACAGATCCGCCAGTTAGGTGGTATGCGTGGTCTGATGGCGAAACCCCAGAAGAACCTTGCGGGTTCAGTAGGTTCCATCATCGAGAACCCGATCCTTTCAAACTTTAAAGAAGGATTGGACGTGTTGGAGTATTTTATCTCTACACACGGTGCACGTAAAGGTCTTGCCGATACAGCGTTGAAAACAGCCGATGCGGGTTATTTGACTCGTAGGTTGGTTGACGTTGCTCAGGACTTGGTAGTAACTGAGGAAGATTGCGGAACACTCCGTGGCTTGAAAGTAACTGCATTGAAAGACAACGAAGATATCGTTGAGCCACTCTCTGAAAGAATCCTGGGTCGTGTAACAGTGCATGATATCTATGATCCTATCACTGACGAGCTGGTATGTGCAGCAAACGAAGAGATCACAGACGAGATCGCGAAGAAGATTGAAGAGACAAGCATTGAAGAAGTTGAAATTCGTTCACTGCTTACCTGCGAATCTAAAATCGGAGGTTGCGCGAAATGCTACGGACGTAACCTGGCTACCGGTAAGATGGTACAGGCTGGTGAAGCTGTGGGTGTTATCGCTGCTCAGTCAATCGGTGAACCTGGAACTCAGCTTACACTCCGTACATTCCACGTGGGTGGTACTGCATCAAACATTGCGGTTGATGCAAACATCAAAGCCAAGTTCAGTGGTGAACTTGAATTCGAAGGTATTCGTGTTATTGATACTACCGATAACGACAACAAGCCAGTACAAGTGGTAATGGGTCGCACCGGTGAGATCAGAATTGTCGATAAAGAAAAAGCAAGAGTGTTGATCACCAACCACGTTCCTTATGGTGCGTTCCTGAAGGTGAAAGACGGACAGAAAGTTGAGAAAGGTGAGGAGCTTTGCTTCTGGGATCCATACAACGCTGTGATCTTGTCTGAGTTCGATGGAACGATCGAATACGAATCAATTATCGAAGGTGTTACTTATAAGGAAGAGTCTGACGAACAAACTGGTCACCGTGAAAAAGTGATCACTGAAACGCGTGATAAGACGAAGAACCCTGCAGTAGTTGTAAAAGGTAAGACTGATACTAAAGGATATAATATCCCGGTAGGAGCTCACTTAGCGGTAGATGAAGGAGAGAAAATTAAAGCAGGTCAGGTGTTGGCGAAGATCCCTCGTACGATGGGTAAGTCTCGCGATATCACCGGTGGTCTGCCTCGTGTAACGGAATTGTTCGAAGCGCGTAACCCTTCTAACCCGGCTGTAGTAAGTGAGATCGATGGTGTGGTTACTTACGGAGGTATCAAACGTGGTAACCGTGAAATCTTCATCGAATCACGTGATGGTGTACAGAAGCGTTACTTAGTGCCACTGTCCAAGCACATCCTGGTTCAGGATAATGACTTCGTGAAAGCTGGTCAGCCTCTGTCTGACGGTTCTATCACGCCTTCCGATATCCTGTCGATCAAAGGACCTACTGCAGTTCAGGAATACTTAGTGAACGAAATTCAGGAAGTATACCGTCTGCAAGGTGTGAAGATCAATGACAAGCACATCGAAGCTATCGTAAGCCAGATGATGCAGAAGGTTGAGATCATCGACCCAGGAGATACAAGCTTCCTGCCAGGTGAATATGTTGACAAGCTGAATTTCCGTGAAGAGAACGATACGATCCTCGACAAGAAAGTGGTTATTGATGCTGGCGATTCTCCTACACTGAAGGCAGGTCAGATCATCACTCCTCGTGAATTCAGAGATGAGAACTCAGTACTCCGCAGAAAAGACCAGAAACTGGTTGAAGTACGCGATGCACTGGCAGCTGTGTCAAGACCTACATTGCAAGGTATTACACAGGCGTCTTTGAAGACTGAAAGCTGGTTGTCTGCTGCATCATTCCAGGAAACTACCAAGGTACTCAGCGAAGCTGCGATCCGTGGTAAGACTGACTGGTTGATGGGTCTGAAGGAGAACGTGATCGTTGGTCACTTAATCCCTGCCGGTACCGGACAGCGCAGATTTGCTGATCTGATTGTGACTCACAAAGATGAGTATGACACATTGGTTAATGCTCCTGAAAGATCCCGCGACCGCGAGAAAGAACTTCAGGACTAATCATGAACTGAAATAAATTACAGGTGCGGATGAGCTTCAAAGCCATCCGCACTTTGCTTTTAAGAAACTACACTATGGCAGACGAAAAAACGAAACAACAACCCCAGAATCAGATTAATATAGAGCTTTCTGAAGAGATAGCTGAAGGTATTTACTCCAACCTGGCCATGATTGCCCATTCCAACAGCGAGTTTGTGATCGACTTTATCCGACTGATGCCGGGGGTTCCGAAGGCCAAAGTGAAGTCCAGGATTGTGATAACGCCAGAGCATGCTAAACGCTTTCTATTGGCTTTAAAGGACAATATTGATAAGTATGAGGCAAGTTTTGGTCCGATTAAGCGTACAGAGGATATGCCAAAGTTCCCGATGAATTTTGGAGGTACCGTGGGTGAAGCTTGAAAATGAGCCAAAAACAGAGTTTTCGACTCAGAATAGTGATTGTTAACGGCTTATTCCCAAAATATTCTCAGACAGGGCTTTGCAAGGTATCGGACTTTAAATACCTTTGCAGTCCTAATTTTTGAGAGGTTTATAAAAAGAAATATAAATGCCTACCATTCAACAACTTGTAAGAAAAGGGCGTAAGAAACTGGCCTTCAAATCGAAGTCTCCGGCCCTTGATTCTTGCCCACAGAAAAGAGGAGTATGTACACGTGTGTACACCACAACTCCTAAGAAACCTAACTCTGCTATGCGTAAAGTAGCTCGTGTTCGCCTGGTAAGCGGCAAAGAGGTGAATGCATATATCATGGGTGAAGGTCACAACCTGCAAGAGCACTCTATCGTGCTGATCCGCGGAGGTCGTGTTAAGGATCTTCCTGGTGTTCGTTACCACATCATCCGTGGTGCGCTTGACACTGCAGGTGTGAATGGTCGTAAACAAAGCCGCTCTAAATACGGTGCTAAACGTCCTAAGCCAGGTGCAGCAGCTCCTGCAGGAAAAGGTGCCCCAGCAGCAAAAGGTAAAAAATAACAGGATCGAGCCATGAGAAAGACAAAACCTAAAAAGAGATATCTTCTTCCTGACCCTAAGTTCAATGATACTTTGGTGACAAAGTTTGTGAACTATCTGATGGAACAAGGAAAGAAAAGTGTTGCTTACGGCATTTTCTATGATGCTGTTGAATTGGTTGAAAAGAAGACCAGTGAAAGCGGACTTGAAGTTTGGAAACGTGCCATGAACAACCTGATGCCTGCCGTTGAGGTGAAAAGCAGACGCGTTGGTGGTGCTACCTTCCAGGTTCCTGTCGAAATCCGTCCTGAACGCAAAATTAACCTGAGCATTAAGTGGTTGATCGACTACTCCAGACTCCGTGGTGAAAAAACCATGATGGATAAGCTGGCTGCTGAGATTATCGCTGCATCAAAAGGTGAAGGTGCTGCTATCAAGAAGAAAGATGATACCCACCGCATGGCAGAAGCCAACAAGGCGTTTTCGCATTTCAGATTCTAATCGGGAGGAACAGGTAAATGTCTAGAGATTTAAAATACACCAGAAATATTGGTATCGCTGCCCACATCGATGCAGGAAAGACTACAACTACAGAACGTATTCTTTACTATGCCGGTGTAAACCACAAGATAGGTGAAGTACACGAAGGTGCTGCAACCATGGACTGGATGGAGCAGGAGCAGGAAAGAGGTATCAC
>DASXWH010000156.1:0-3589 GCA_036503775.1 Ohtaekwangia sp. | reverse complement strand
TGCCACAGCCAGTACGGATGCAATCGTATCAGCATTGGTGTTCAACATCGATCCATCGGCATGAGTCAGTGGTGCAAAGACCGGGACTGTATTTTGTTTCAGTAAGAAATATAAAAGAGAAGTATTCACACCCTCAGCTTTAATGTCTCCTACAAAACCGTAATCAATATCTTTAACAGGGCGTTTCACAGCTTTAATCAGGTTTCCATCGGCACCCGTTACTCCCATAGCATTACAATCCAGTTTCTGAAGCGTGGCCACAATCTGCTTATTCACCAACCCACCATATACCTGTGTAACAACGTCCAGTGTTTCAGCATCAGTGATCCTTCTGCCATTCACATACTTTGATTCAATGCCGAGTTTATCGCCAATCTTTGTGGCAATCTTGCCGCCACCATGAATTAAAATCTTGGGCTCCTTAACAGAGGCAAAATCTTTCAGGAAAGAACTCAACGCACTGGGATTATCCAGCACATTACCACCGATCTTTATGATAAAGAGTTTGTTCATACCTGAAATTATCTGCGGGTTAAAAGTTCATTCAGAACCGCCTGTGCCGCCCACACGCGATTAGAGGCTTGCTGTGTCACCACGCTGTTCGCGCTATCCAGCACTTCATCACTCAATTCCACATTTCTTCTCACCGGAAGGCAATGCATTACTTTTGCGTTATTGGTAACCTGAAGTTTTTTATTGGTGAGCATCCACACCGGATCATTGCAATAAATTCTGCCGTAGTCGTTGTAGGTACTCCAGTTCTTCACGTATACATAATCAGCACCTCTCAACGCTTTATCCTGATCAAGCTCAATGGTGGCACCTTTTGTGAATTTCTCATCCAACTCATAGTCTTCCGGGTGTGTGATCACAAAATCAGCTTCACCCCAGGCATTTACCCATTGCGAAAAACTATTCGCTACACATTGCGGCAACGCCTTCACGTGCGGTGCCCACGTCAACACGATCTTTGGACGTCTTTTTTCTGTGAAAGTTTCCTGAATGGTGATGATATCCGTAAGACTCTGCAAAGGGTGCAATGTAGCGCTCTCCAGGCTCAACACCGGAATGCCAGCATACTTGATAAACTGGTTGATGTATAACTCACTGTAGTCATCAACTTTATTCTGTAGCGAAGGAAAAGTACGGATCCCCAACACATCGAAATACTTCCCCATGATCGGAGCAGCATCTTTCACGTGTTCAACGGTATTACCACTCATGATGGCTTCATCTTCAAACTCGAGTGCCCATCCATCCTGCCCTACGTTAAACACGATTACCTTCATGCCGAGGTTTTCAGCAGCAATCTGAGTGCTTAAGCGCGTACGCATGCTGGGGTTGAGAAACAACAAACCAATCCTTTTGTTAGCACCTACAGAAATACTCTTAGCCGGATTAGCTTTGAAGTCAAGCGCTTTTGCAACCAGCGCATTGATATCATTTACATCATTAACAGAAATAAAATTCTTCATCGATCGTCAATCAGTTTTCTTTTTCCTTAACCGGATGTGTAAACAAAACTTTTGTAAATAATGCGCCCAACACCACGTACACAATCGCGGCAATGAGTACTACCTGCTCACTGGAAGCCGAGTATCCTTTTAACAAAGCAAATGCGCCAACCACAAAATGTGTCATGTTACCCATGGCGATGGGACGTGCGTAAATACCTCCAATCAAATTGGCTTTTGCCATCCAGTTAACCATAGCAAAGGCAAAATAGAGTGCACCCAATATCTGAAGTATTATGACTCCACTACCGGTAACAGGTTGCTTGAATAAATACGTTAATACCTCCTGCGGAGCAAACGTTAATGCAACTCCCACTACGCCCATTAACAAGGCACTGCCGGTCATTAGCCATTTTGTATTCATCGGGTTATACTAGCGTTTTCAGCACGTTCAGGAAAATATCAGCTTCGGCTTTGGTCAATGCAAGAGACGGTAGCAAGCGAATGGTATTCGGTTTGGCTTCGCCTACAAAGATCTGGTGCTTTTCAAGCAGGTCATTCCGAACGGTTTTCTTTTCTTCTGGTAAATCAAATCCGATGATAAGGCCTCTGCCTCTGACATCTTTCAGTGCAGGGATTGATTTGAGCTGAGAAATCCAATAGTTGCCTACAGTAGCTGCATTCTCGATCAGTCTTTCTTTCTCCATCACTTCAAGCACGGCAAGACCGGCAACCGAAGCGAGGTAGTTTCCTCCGAATGTAGTACCTAACATACCGCTCCAGGGTTTAATGTCCGGATGGATCAAAACTCCACCGATTGGAAAACCATTGCCCATACCTTTTGCTGTGGTAATAATGTGCGGCTTCACACCCGCATGCTGATGTGCAAAGAACTTTCCGGTTCTTCCGTAGCCACATTGAATTTCATCAAGGATAAACAGCGAACCATTGGCTTTACATTTCTTTTCAAGAAACTGAAGGAATGAATCCGAGGGTAACTGAATCCCTCCCACACCCTGAATGCCTTCAATGATAACCGCAGCAACTGTATTATCTAAAGCTGCGGTAAGTGCTGCTTCATCATTCATCGGAACAAAAACAACTTCATGACCCGCATTGAAAGGTGCTACGATCTTTGGATTATCGGTAGCGGCTACCGCACCCGAAGTTCTTCCGTGGAATGCTTTTTTGAATGCAATTACTTTTTTACGCCCGGTGACAAACGAAGCGAGCTTCAGCGCATTTTCATTAGCCTCTGCTCCCGAGTTACACAAGAAAAGCTGATAGTCCGGATAACCTGAAAGTTGTCCAAGCTTCTCCGCTAACCTTTCTTGTAAAGGATTCTGAACACTGTTTGAATAGAAAGCGATCTTACTCAACTGATCGCCTAGTGACTTTACATAATGCGGATGCGAGTGACCGATTGAGATCACGGCATGGCCGCCATATAAGTCGAGGTATTTTATTCCTTTATCGTCCCAAAGCCAGGAACCCTCTGCTTTGATCGGATTAATATTAAAGAGCGGATATACGTCAAATAATTTCATTTTATAAGCACAAAGCTCAAAGCTTAAAGCCAAAAGCTCATTTGTTTTAAGGTTGAAGTTCTTTTCTAATCTTTTTAAGCAAGCTGATCAGCATTGCTTTAATCTCATTAACATCTTTGTCTATTTTAGAATATACATCTTTTTTAAAGTATTCAAGTTCAAATGAAAGGAAAGCCAAATACTCAACTTCTTGAGCTGATCCAAACGCATCTTGCAAAAATTTAGCAAAATCCTTCTGCGTGAACTTCCCACAACCTTCAGAAATATTCGTAGGAATGGAAGTAGCGGCTCTCCGGATCTGACTTATAAGATTGAATTTTTCTTCAGCCGGAAAATCACGGGTTGTTTTATAAATTGACAGAACAAGTAGGTGTGCCTTTTGCCAAACGATTAGTTTTTTGTAGTCTTTCATAGCATAACGATTTAGTTTATTCTTTCAACATATTCTTTTGTCTGTTGCTTTCTGCTTTAAGCTTTATGCATTGTGCTCCTCTAAAAGGCAATGGATTTGAGTTTTACACCGACCGTTTCATCAAGACCAAAAATGAGATTCATATTCTGAACCGCCTGGCCGGAAGCACCTTTTAA
>DASXWH010000155.1:0-21382 GCA_036503775.1 Ohtaekwangia sp. | reverse complement strand
CAATGTGTTTGTCTCCTTAACTCTTATTCGATTCTCTTTTATAAGAATTGCGTGTCAATCACTTGACACTTCCTGATTATACTTCTCATATCGATCCATATATCAGGGTCCGCTATCAATCTACATTCATTCAAAGAACATTTTGATCAACATTCTGATCAAACGAGGATTTCATCTTTTTCAAGGCTGAGACCCTTAATCCATCTTGTTTCACCACTTTCCTTCCGAAAGGGGATGCAAAGGTATCCTTTCAGTACTATCTGCGCAAGTGCTGGCTAAAAATATTTTTACTGATTTTAAGCTAAGGATAATTCCCTATGGATCGTTTGGGTGCGATCGGGGCCTGTTGACACCAACGTAATTGGTACATGGAGCTCATTTTCAAGGAACTTTATATAATCATTTAGCTCTGCCGGCAAACTTTCTTTTGCAATTCCTTTGACCGGGCAATTCCATCCTTTCATCTCGGTGTAGACAGGAATAATTTTTTCGTTCACAATTTCATAAGGAACCATATCAGAAATTGTTCCATCATTCAATTTATACTTTGTGCAAATTTTGATCGTAGGAAAAATACTTAACACATCAGCCTTCATCATCAGCAGTTGAGTTACACCATTGATCATGATTGAATACTTCAACGAAGGCAGATCGATCCATCCACAACGTCTTGGGCGGCCGGTAGTTGAACCAAATTCATTCCCTTCTTTGCGCATAAGCTCACCCTGATCATCAAGCAATTCAGTAGGAAATGGCCCACTACCTACTCGTGTACTGTAGGCTTTGAAGATTCCATACACTTCTCCAATGTGACGAGGAGCCACTCCCAAACCCGTACAAGCTCCTGCTGTAACCGTATTTGAACTCGTAACAAACGGATAACTTCCGAAATCAATATCCAGTAATGCACCCTGCGCACCTTCTGCTAAAATGGAAGATCCTGCTTTCAATTCCTTATTCAGGAAATATTCACTTTCAATCAGTGTGAATGTTTTTAAGAAACTAATAGCGTCAAGAAACTGACTCTCCAATTCGTTCCAATTGAATTGAACATCATGTTCTTTCAGGATTTTGAAGTGGATATCGGTGAGCTTCTTCATTCGGTCTTTAAAATTATCCGAGAGAATATCCCCCACCCGAAGTCCTTGTCTACCGATTTTATCCTGGTAAGTAGGTCCAATGCCTTTTAATGTAGATCCGATTTTATTCTCTCCTTTAGCTTTTTCATACGCTGCATCCAGAAGACGGTGTGTTGGTAAAATCAGGGTTGCCTTTTTGGAAATAAAAAGATTCTTGCGAATGTCCAGATTGAATTTTGCGAGTTTTTCAATTTCCGTTTTAAAAATTACAGCATCCAATACGACACCATTTCCGATAACATTCTTGGTTGTGCTCCTGAAAATTCCGGAAGGAATCTGGTGCAGCACGTGCTTGATACCATCAAATTCTAAGGTATGTCCTGCGTTGGGGCCACCCTGAAACCGGGCTACGACATCATATTTTGGTGCCAGTACATCCACGATTTTACCTTTGCCTTCATCACCCCATTGAAGGCCTAATAATACATCTACCTTAGACATTATACGCTACGAAATTAAATTACTTTGTTATCTCTGATTCTGACTGAACGATCTGGAAAATGGCGTTCAACTTGGTAATTACTAAAAGCTTCTGTACACTTTCAGAAGGCTTCATCAAATAAACTTCACCCCCCTTGTTTCTGAACTTGGTAAGCATGGTGATCAACACTCCAATACCACTGCTATTAATATAGCGCAGGTTGGAAATATCAATAATGCATGACAGTACTTTATCCTGAATGGTAGTATTAACAACTTCCAGAATTGAAGCCCCATTGTCTTCGCCAATAAGGTCGCCAGAAAGCCTGATGATCAGTTTACCATTCTTTATTTCATGACTGAAATTCATACCTGTTAATCGTTTAGAACTTTTCGGTTTTCACAATTCTGCTTATTGCAGGCCGCATACAATATCAGTGAGTGATGTAATACGTTAAAATGAAGAATCTCCTCCACTGTATTTTGAATATTCTGAATACGTGGGTCGCAAAATTCAACAACTTTATGACATTCCGTGCAAATGAGATGATCATGCTGTCTGCGGCCATATGACTTCTCATATTGCGCCAGATTTTTACCAAACTGGTGTTTGCTCACCAGGTCACACTCAACCAATAAATCCAGCGTGTTATAGACTGTGGCCCGGCTAACCCTGTAATTTTTGTTTTTCATGCTGATATAGAGTGACTCTACATCGAAGTGACCATCACGTGAATATATCTCTTCCAGAATAGCGTAACGCTCCGGTGTTTTTCGCAGCTCCTTATTTTCCAGGTATGCCGTGAAAATTTTCTTCACTTCTTCGTAATGTGCAGGATTGATTGCCATGAATTAACGGGCAAAGATAATCAGGTTTACAACATTTACCACCTGGATAAAAAGCTTGAAAAGAGGCGAACAGATAATAGGTAAATAGGTATCAGGCGAGGTTGTTCTGCCCAAATTCACCCTTGGAATCAAAGCGGCTGACTTTAACAACCCCCTCTACACTTCTTAATTTTTCAATCAGTTGCTCAAGGTGGCGTGTGTCATTCACGTAAAGCATAATTTCACCGTCAAAGATCCCCGAATCCGTGTGAATAGACATGGAACTCATGTTTACCTTCAGTTCCTCTGAAATAATTTTTGACACATCATTGATCAATCCAACGCGATCCGTTCCTCTGATTTTAAGTCCGGTAAGAAACGCTACCTCATGCTGCGATGTCCATTTAGCTTTTACAACCCTGTTTCCATGATGTGAAAGTAATTCTGGGGCATTGGGGCAGTTCGTCCGGTGGATCTTGATTCCTTCACTCACCGTCACGAATCCAAATACATCATCTCCCGGAATGGGCGTACAACACTTAGCCAGTTTATAATCGACAACGTCCATATCCTCACCCACCAGCAGGATATCTTCATAGCGACCCTTGATTTTGGTGATCTCCTGCTCAAAAGAT
Organism: Ohtaekwangia sp.; assembly: GCA_036503775.1. Classification (GTDB taxonomy): domain Bacteria; phylum Bacteroidota; class Bacteroidia; order Cytophagales; family Cyclobacteriaceae; genus Ohtaekwangia. The sequence goes on along the minus strand of DASXWH010000155.1, from coordinate 18,360 downwards.
TTCGCATCCGGCACAACGGCATTAGGCCTGTTCTTAATAGGAGATGCCGGTTTATTTTCTGCGAATTTTTTGATTTCGGCTGCGGTAATAAATCCACGGCCAATACGATAATACAGATCAAAGTTGGCCGGAGCCTTAAAATACTCCCGCATCTGTTCTAAAAGTTGTTGAGTTGGTTCTTCCTTCAACTGGCGAAGCTTTCGGATCAGAATTTCCTTACCCTCTTCCGCAGACTTTTTCTTATCCTCTTTAAGTTCATCCTTGATCCTTGCCTTGGCTTTTGAGCTAACCACAAATCGCAGCCAATCTTCATGAGGCTTTTGTTTGGCTGATGTCAGAATTTCTATCTGATCACCATTCTTCAACACATAGTTAATGGGCACTAATTTGTTGTTGACTTTGGCGCCAATACATTTTGATCCTACCTGTGTGTGTATTTCAAATGCGAAGTCGAGTGCAGTTGCACCATAAGGAAGTGTTTTTAATTCTCCTTTTGGCGTAAACACAAACACTTCTTCACTGAAAAGATTACCCCTGAATTCATCGACAAAATCTAATGCCGAGTGATTGTTCTGTTCTAATAAATCACGGACACGCGCGAGCCATTTTTCAAGATTTGACTCAGCGGTGGTATTGCTGTCTTTATACTTCCAATGTGCTGCATAACCTTTCTCAGCAATTTCGTCCATTCGTTTGCTTCTGATCTGCACCTCTACCCACTGACCGTTCTTTGCCATTACGGTGGTATGCAGCGACTCGTAGCCATTCGATTTGGGTGTACTGATCCAATCGCGTAAACGATCCGGATTGGGTGTATAGTAGTCGGTCACAATGGAATACACCTGCCAGCACAGCGCTTTTTCATGCTCCATGCTGGTGTCGAGTATAATGCGGATAGCAAACAGATCATACACCTCTTCAAAAGGGATATTCTGCTTGCGCATTTTATTAAAGATCGAGTGAATGGATTTCGGACGTCCCTTGATATCATATTCAATATTCAGCTTATCCAGTTCCTCCTTAATGGGAATCATGAACTGCTTAATGAATTTATTCCGGGTTGCCCTCGTGGCATCGATCTGTTGTGCAATCGAATTATAGATAGGTCTATCCGTGAATCGTAAATACAAATCCTCGAGTTCAGTCTTTATAGCATTGAGGCCCAGGCGATGCGCAAGCGGGGCGTACAGGTAAATTGTCTCATTGGCAACTTTCAACTGCTTGTTACGCGGCATACTATCCAGCGTGCGCATGTTATGAAGGCGATCCGCCAGTTTGATCAGGATCACCCGCACGTCTTCGGAAAGCGTAAAGAGCATTTTTCTGAAATTCTCAGCCTGCTGAGAAGTTCCATACTCAAATACACCTCGAATTTTTGTGAGGCCATCGATAATACGGGCAATCTTCTTTCCGAACATCCGTTCGATGTCTGCCAGTTCGATGTCGGTATCTTCTACCACATCGTGCATAAGGGCTGCAATGATTGAAGTTGTACCCAAGCCGATTTCTTCAACGCATATTTCAGCAACCGCTAATGGATGGAAAATAAAGGGTTCTCCGGATTTTCTGCGCATGTCCTTATGCGCTTCCAATGAAATGGTAAAGGCTTTTTTTATGAGCTTAGCATCACCATCACGCAAGATGGGCTTGGCCTTGCGCAACAATCTTCTGTATCGACCGATGATTTCTTTTTTCTCCTGCTCTGCATCAATTACCATCATGAAAAAACCTTGAATTTGAAAGAATTAAGCGGGTTATAGAGACGATTCCGCATTACTCAATTTAAATTGTAAACTATTCTTTATTTCTGAATAATCTATAAATTTGCGCTCCTTTTCCGGATGTGGCGTAATTGGTAGCCGCGCCAGACTTAGGATCTGGTGCCGCAAGGCGTGGGGGTTCGAGTCCCTCCATCCGGACCAATCCAAACCCTCAATGTGAGTAACATTTTTACATGCATTGAGGGTTCTTGATTCCCAGGTAAAAACATCAAACGTTATAAGTTTTGGAAATAACACTGAACAAAAAGAACAACACTGAAGGTGTAATTAAAATTAAATTAACCGAAGGTGATTATCAACCCCATGTTGAAGAAAAAGTAAGAGACTATTCCCGTAAGGCCAATATCAAAGGTTTTCGGCAAGGGAAAGTACCTTCCGGAGTGATCAAAAAAATGTTTGGTAAGTCTATACTTGTAGACGAAATAAACCATCTCCTTTCACATAAGCTTTCAGATTACATTAAGGATAACCAGATCAAAATTCTGGGTGATCCGATTCCCAATCAGGAAAAAGCGAGAGGCATTGACTGGGATACCCAAAAAGATTTCGAATTCGAATATCAGATCGGCATGGTGGATGACTTTAAATATGAAGTCTCTTCCAAAGTGAAAGTAAAATCGTATCCGATTGAAGTTGATCAAACCGTCATTGATGAAACCCTCACAGACCTTAAGAAAAGATTCGGTAAAGTAAGTTATCCGGAAGCAAGTGAAGCTGAAGACAGCCTTTACGGAGAACTAAAGGAGAAAGAGGGAGACTTCAAACGTGAATATTCTTTTCTCACCATTGACAAAGTCGAGAAGAAAGAACAAAAGAAATTTATCGGCCTGAAAAAGGAAGATGAAGTTGAATTTGAAATCAATAAGCTTTTCTCCGATCAGGCATTAACAGCACAGTTATTGGGATTATCGGAAGACGAAGCCAAAAGCGCTAAGGGAAAATATGTCTTCAAGATCAGCAACATTAGTCGCACGGAGCCTGCGGAGCTTAACGTTGAGTTGTTTGACCGCGTATTCGGCAAAGATGTTGTAAAAACAGAAGACGAATTCATCGCCAAAGTAAAGGAGACCATTGGCGAGAATTACAAACGCGAAGCTGAGCACTTCCTGGATCATCATATCGAAGATCATTTCATTGAAAACACATCTATCAATCTTCCGGAAGATTTCCTGAAGACCTGGCTGAAATCAAGCAGTGAAGGAAAAGTTACCGATGATGTGATCGAGAAGGAATTTGATGCTTATAAAAGAAGCATGAAATGGGATCTGATCAAGAACAAAATTGCGGACGATAATAAGATCACCGTAGAGGCGGAAGAAGTTCGCAACAAAGCAAAAGAGCTGATCATTGCCCAGTTCGGTGGACAGGCATTTGCAGAGCAGATTTCTGATCGCCTGGATGGTATTGCCGACAACTATCTGCAGAATGAAAATGGCCAGAACTTCATGCGTTTATACAATCAGCTCAGAAGCGAGAAGATCATGAAATTCATCAAGGATAGCATTACTGTTCAGGAGAAGAAAGTCTCAGTGGAAGAGTTTAAGAAGATTGTGGCTGAACATAAGCACTAGGTCATCAGCCATTCGGGCTATTTAAAATATTTTTAACGTATTATCGACTATGGTTTTAGTCCTGAAAAATAAAGGGCTAAAACCATTTTTGTTTAATTTGGGTTTATCACCCGAGGGGTTGGAATTTTGAACCCGGATGGCTAAGATTACCTGAATTTCAAACGTATCTTCCAATTGTAATTATCCCTATTTGATATGAATCAAAACAATGAATTTAGAAAGTATGCTGTGCATCACCTGGGCATGAGTGGTAACACCATTGACAGTTACGCGCAACAAATTCAAAACATGACGCAATATGTGATTGAAGAGCGTCCCGGCAACTTCAGAGCAATAGATGTGTTTACCCGCCTGATATCTGACCGGATCATTTTCCTGGGTATGGGTATCGATGATCAGATCGCCAACCTCATTACTGCTCAGTTACTGTTCCTGGAATCATCAGATCCCAAAAAGGATATTATCATGTACATCAACAGCCCGGGCGGATCAGTTTATGCAGGCCTCGGAATTTATGATACCATGCAATACATCAACCCCGATGTGGCTACAATTTGTACGGGATTAGCTGCTTCCATGGGTGCTGTGCTGTTAACAGCTGGTGCTGCTAAAAAACGTTCCGGTCTCCCTCACTCCAGGATAATGATCCACCAGCCCATGAGCGGCATGCAAGGTCAGGCATCAGATATGGAGATTTCCCTGCGTCAGACCCTGGAGGTTAAAAAGGACCTGTATAACATTCTTTCTGCCCACAGTGGCCAGAAATACGAGAAAATCGAGAAGGATTCAGATCGTGATTACTGGATGCGCGCCATTGAAGCTAAAGAATATGGCCTTATTGACGAGGTTTTGGAACGTAAGAAGACCAAGTAATTAGCGGATCAGACAACGTGCCAATGTGCCAATTATGTGGTATTTTTGCCAATTGGCATATTGGCACATTGATCAATTGACCAACAACTATGGCTGAAGTTACCTGTTCCTTTTGCGGCAGAAGCAAGAAAGATGTAGACCTGATGATCTCAGGGATACATGCTCACATTTGCGATAAATGTGTAACACAAGCCAATCAGATTCTGAGCGAGGAGAAAAAGAACAAAACTGAATCTGGTTTTTCTCCCAACTTTAAGCTTATCAAGCCTCGGGAAATCAAGAAGTTTCTGGATGAATATGTAATCGGACAAGACGAAGCCAAAAAAGTCATGTCTGTCGCGGTTTACAATCATTACAAGCGATTGATGCAACGTAAACTTGATAGTGATGTCACGATTGAAAAATCAAACATCATTATGGTGGGCGAAACCGGAACCGGAAAAACCTACCTGGCCAGAACCCTTGCTAAAATTTTACAAGTACCTTTTTGTATTGCCGATGCTACGGTACTTACCGAAGCAGGGTATGTAGGTGAGGATGTTGAAAGCATTTTAACACGCCTTCTTCAGGCTGCCGACTATAATGTAGAAGCTGCTGAACGAGGTATCGTTTACATTGACGAGATCGATAAGATCGCGCGCAAATCCGATAACCCATCTATCACCCGTGATGTAAGCGGTGAAGGTGTTCAACAGGCTTTACTGAAACTGCTGGAAGGAACTGCTGTCAATGTACCTCCTCAGGGTGGAAGAAAACATCCGGATCAAAAAATGATCACCGTTAACACAGAGAACATCCTGTTTATCTGTGGCGGTGCGTTTGAAGGTATTTCCAGATTCATTGCCAACCGGTTGAATACACGTCCGCTGGGATTTGTTGCAGGTCATGATGGATTACACCCGGGTGATATCGATAAAGACAACCTGTTACAATTCATCACAGCTCAGGACCTCAAGAGCTTCGGACTTATACCCGAACTGATCGGTCGTTTACCTGTGGTTTCATTCCTGAATCCCCTTGATCAGGAAGCCCTGCGTAAAATACTTACCGAGCCAAAAAATGCGCTCATCAAACAATACAAAAAGTTGTTTGATATGGAAGACATTGAACTGGAATTCAAGGATGGTGCTATCGACTTCATTGTTGAAAAAGCAATGGCTTTTAAATTAGGTGCACGCGGACTTCGTAGCATCTGTGAAGCGGTGATCAACGATGCCATGTTTGAATTACCTTCTGAGAAGAACACCGAACGTCTGGTGATCAATCGCGCTTATGCTGAAGAAAAATTCAGCAAGTCACAATACAGCAAACTCAAAGTCGCTTAATCTCAATTCATTTCAGATGTTATGAACGACTCTCTTCGCGGAGAGATCTTATCATCGATGTCGCTGTATTTTCTGATGCCGATCCCGTGTCCAGTGTTTTAATAACCTGGTTGTATCCTTCGATCATATTTTCACGATAGGATTTATTATTCAGCATTTCAGAAAGCTCTTCTGATACCCTGACCGGTTTAGCTTTTGCCTGTATCAACTCTTTTACTACCTCTTTACCCGCTATTAAATTCACCAGGGAAACAAAAGGCACTTTGATGAGCCGCATGGCTACGAAATATGAAATAGGGTTCGCTTTGTATACCACCACCTGTGGAACTTTGAACAGAGCGGTTTCCAGAGTAGCCGTTCCGGAAGTAACAATGGCGGCTGTAGAATTCAGGAGGAGATTGTAGGTGTCTTCAAAAACCAGAGTAACATTCGGAAAAGATCTAAGCTCCTGGTACCACGATTGGTCAAGATTATCAATGGCTGCAACGGCAAAATGACGATCAGGGAATTTCTGAACTACCTTGCTCATGAGCGGAATGATCCCTTTCAATTCCTGTTTCCGGCTTCCAGGAAGAAGAGCAATTAACGGTAGATCACTTTTCAATTGATGTTTCGCTCTGAAATCAGGATCAGAAACATGCGCCTTCACGGCATCCAGTACCGGGTTCCCCACATATTCTGCTTCCCAGTCAAATTTTTTAAAGAATTCTTTTTCAAAGGGCAGAATAACAAAGAGACGATCCACATAGGGCTTCAGCCAGAGTGCTCGGTTCTGGTACCACGCCCAGTATTTGGGAGGGATGTAATAGAATACCTTAAATCCGTTACGCTTGCCAAACCTGGCAATCTGAAGATTGAACCCGCCATAGTCAATCAGAATGATCACATCCGGTTTGTATAACAAGATATCCTCTTTACACTTCCGGATATATTTCTTGATCTTATTCGCATTGGTGATCAGTTCGGCTAACCCCATTATAGCCATCTCACTATAATGAACGGCAAGGTCAACTCCGGCCTGTTGCATGTATTCACCACCAAACCCTCTGAATTCCGCAGATGCTTCACGCGCTTTGATTGCCTTCACCAGATTTCCTCCGTGTAAATCACCTGACCTTTCACCTGCTATGATATAGTATCGCATTTTCTGAAGTACGTGGTTTGAAGTACGAATTTACAATTAACTATTCACGAGTGACATCCTTTATGAGGACGTATGAAAGAGCTGAATTAGTCTCCAAAGTACTCTACATAATTTCGTGGAGTTTCAAAAAGGCGAACGGAATGCAGTTTGCCGAAAGAAGTAATGGATGGCAGATGCCTATCGAGGATCTTCCATATTTCAATAGCCAGGTTTTCACAACTGGCCAGTTTATCTTTCATGAAGTCAACATCCAGATTGAGGTTCTTGTGATCCAGTTTGTCAACAACCTCTGTACGGATCAGCGTACTTAGCTTTTTAAGGTCCACCACAAAGCCGGTGTCAGGATCCGGGTTACCCTTTACGGTAACGATCAGATCGAAATTATGACCATGCCAGTTTTCATTGGCGCAGGCGCCAAAAACCTCAATATTCTTTTCTAACGGCCATTTCGGGTTGTAGAGCTTATGGGCAGCATTGAAGTGCTCTTTGCGAGAGATGTAGATCATGACGCAAAGTTAATGGATTGAGATGTCTGACAAAGCAAGTTTTAGAAGGTGACATAAACGTAGATTTTAGAACTGAGAAACGGGCATTTCCCTGTCAGATTCTGCAAAAACAAATAAAGAATCGGAACTAAATAAAAAAGGCGTCTATACAGACGCCTTTTTTATTTTACAATTCAAATAATCTTACAAACCAGTCCACTTTCTAACAGGCTTATCAACTCCATTTCCTTGAGTCTTCACTCTTTTTCTCATTGTGGCAAATGAATCTCCCTCAATATCGATCAATGTAAATGCTCCGTCTACTAGTTCAACCGCACCAACATAGTACTCAATGTATGGATTTGCACTTACGCCATCAACCAATCTCCAAGCAACTGAACTCGAATTTGTTAAAGAGTCGTAGGTTATCGTTTCAACAACGTCACCTCTGGTAAACGTAAACGCACCAGGAACATCAAAAGGTCCAAGGCATTGGTATTCATTACCATATCCATCCTCACATAATTCATCTTCAAACGGGTATCTGTCCCAATAATTTACCCATATCTCATACACGCCATTGGGTGAATCTGCAGCCAATTCCATGGACTCGGGGCAATTTGCTGTGGCGGCTACAGCAACCGGATCGCCATCTTCGTTGTAAAGGAAGATGTCCACATCCATAAAGTCGCAAAGGGTATATGTATCACCACCAAACTCAAACTCATAATCCCATGACATATCGATGGTTAATGGCGCAAGAGCACCATTATCTTCAATGGTGATTACCTGAGTCTCTGTTGAGACCAGTCCGCTGGGTGTTTCACTGGTGAATGTGAGATAAATGGTTTCATCCCCATCATCAACCAGGAAATCTTCAAGCACCTCAACCTCAACCACAAATCCATCCTGACCAGCTAAAGCATCCAAATCCACATCATGCGTAACAAGTTCGAAGTCAACGCCCTCGGTTGCTGTAGACGAACTTCCCACGCCTACAGTGATATGCATGTCCGTGATTTGTTTATCATCCACTGCAAAATCGAATGCATAAACTCCGGCATCATCTTCAGAAACTACTATTGGCGCAGCAGGACCTGTCACTGGAAAATCTTGAAATGATGTTATTACGGAGCTATTGGAGGAATCTTCCTCACACGAAACAATTGTTAAGGCTGATATACCACCAACTAACAACCATTTTCTAAATATATTCTTTCTCATTGTTTTAGTAGTTAGTTAAGGAACCTTTTCATATTCAACATAGAATTCTCTGGGACCAGTTGCTCCACTTGTTACCAAATAGCCATAAGACAATTTGAGAATGTGCTTACCGGTGTCATCATGGATTTCCAGGACATTAGAAGTTGCACAAGGAACACTGCTCATTCCAGGGCAAGCCAATGGCTCATTTCCGGCATACAGTCCACATTCTGTCAAAATAGGCACCGCAGTAACAGGTTTCAGTACTGGATCAGCATCTTCAAGGTCAATATCAAAATTGAAGGCACATCCAGGCCAAGGGAACGGTCCCCACCATCCATTGTGCGAAAAGGTATTCTCATCAACAGAACCGATAAATATTGTCTCGCCAATTTCCGGGTCAGTAACATCATTACGAAGAACACCTATCCGGTAGTATGCCATCTTTGTCATCTTGTATATACCGGCAAACCGGCTTAACACGGCAACATTGATGGTACCTGGTAGCCGGATAATCTCACCATCTGCCCTGACACCTTCAAAACGAAACTCCCAACCTGCACCTACAGCTAGCAATATTTGATCATCCGGAAGCGGTTCACCCTCCAGAAGCAATCCTGCCTTCAGGTCGTCATAGGTAAACTCGTCCGTAATAACATTTCGAAGCGGCTCTTCTACATCGTAACTGGCAAACAGAACTTCATTCGTAGAAACACCGCTTGTATCGGTAAATGTGCTGTAAATATTCACCTTATCCAGATCTTTAAGGCCATTAATGGCATTAAAAGCGATGCTATAGCTTGGCGTACCAGCCTGGAAACCAACAACAGGTGTTTCGACCTGAAGGTAAGAATCAGTTACTTCCAGTTCGATAGCCTTGTCTTCGCTATAATTTACCTCACGATCATCCTCGCAGGAAAGCAGCATCGCTGCTCCTGATATCATCAGGTATTGCATCACCTGATATCCCTTATCTATTAATATTTTCATAGTTGCTTTCAGTTTAGGTTAATTATCCCAAAATACTTTATCAAAAAGTGTTCTCCCTTTAGGGGTATTCGGGTTAAAGCTTATCTCCGTTTGTGGATACAGGCGTATGCTTGGGAACTGACCTACCGGGAAAACGCTTCTTACCGGAGTAGTGAAAATTCCTGTAGCGGTGTTTGTAAAAATGTTATTACCCGCCACATCAAATCTCCTGGCCTCGATCCATCCTTCACTTTCCTGGAGACCATTCATGGATATCCATTTTTGCACACCAATCAGGTTGGATTTAGTCTGGGTTGATGCAGAAGCATCGTAAGCCGCTTTGTCAGTCAGATATGCAACAGCTCCCGTTGCACCGATATAGTTAAAGTGCGCTGTTACTGCTGCATTGTACATAGTTGTTTCATCATCAGCTGTTCCGAATCTCATATCCGCTTCAGCACGCAGGAACATTACTTCCCAGTGGCTCATCAGGATAACGTCATTGCTTTCACCGTAGGCAACTGCAGAAGGGAAACTGAAATCCGCAGGTTTAACACCCTGAATTTCATTAACACCACCCTGTGCCAGACCCACTATGGTTCCGGTAGCTTCAGCTTCATCATAAATTACGGAAGCACGGGGATCATTCAGGAATGACAATTGATCGGTTGACGATTCGCTGGCCACAAAGAACTGACCAACACCAGATTCTCTACGCAGGTATTGAGGATTCTGATTTAAACCGGCAGCACCCTGAAAAGGAATTACCGCCATGTCATCTTCACTGGTAATGAATGTTCCGCTGGAGATCAGGGCAATTACTGCAGGACCAACGCTTGCATCGGTGATTGACTGTCTCATCAACAGACGTAATTTCAGCGAGTTAGCCAGTTTGATCCACTGGTCAAGATCACCGCCATAGATCAGATCCTCATCACCTACTGCAAGATCTGCGGCATTTAGTGTGCCATCTGCGTTAGACAGTACTGCAATAGCTGCATTCAAACGAACAATCAGATCATCATAAATAGTTTTGGCATCATCATACTTAGGGGTAAGAATACCACCATCCTCAGGCGCACCTCTCATGGCTTCCGAATAAGGAATATCACCATAATGATCCACCAGGTTCTGATAAATCAATGCCGTCATTACTTCAGATACCGCAGCCAGACCAGGCGTACCATTATCTTTCACATACTTCAGATCTGAAAGTGCCTGAAGATTGGCAAATGACCACTCGTTATTGAAGTCAGCAGGTGTAAAGAAAAATCGTTCTGCATCATTCAAAGCAACACCAGGTCCGCCAGCCCAGTATTGAGCTAACAGTGCGTTGGTTTCATTATAATACGCTTCCAGCGAAACCGCATATTCTGCCTGCGCAGCTACGAAAACTTCAGGACCGTCACCACCGGAAGTAGATTGGTTAGGATCCAGGTTAAGCTCAGCTAATTGGTCTCCACATGACACGGCAAACGTGCTGGAGAATATGATCAATAAAATTTTTGTAATCTTCATGGCTATTAAAGAGTTATATTAAGGTTAACACCATAGCTTTTTTGTGTAGGTACCTGAGATGACTCAACACCCTGAGCGTTGGTTGGACCGGTAGGACCATTTACTTCAGGATCGCCAAATGTATTTTCATCGGATAACCAGAACTTCAGGTTCTTCGCAAAGAAATTCACGTTGATACCGGATACTTTGATCTTGTTACAGATAGATTTCGGCAGAGTATATCCCAGGGACACTTCACGCAGTTTCACGTAGCTACCATCCAGGATGTGTGTACTTCCGTTTGCATCATTGAAATAAGAGAACACATCAACCGGTTTCGTATTCGGTGTAAATGTGCCTAAACCATTTCCTTCAGCATCCAGATTTTCAACAACAGAGTTCGGAATGAGATAAGGCACACGGTCGTTAAGTGTTGTTGTCTCAGCAGTACCATTAAATTCAGTATAGAATTTAGTGGTTGAGAAGATATCGCCTCCGTGTTTGATATCAATCAAAGCGCTTAAGCGAATGCCTTTGTATGTAAAGGTGTTGATCACGCTACCTCTCCAGTCAGGCTGTACGTTACCCAGCGTTGAGATGTCACTTGAAAATGCACGGTTACCGTTGGCATCGACAATCGGATTACCGTCCTCAGTGAAACGCTGTGCATTGCCTTTCCAAACACCGAAAGGCTGTCCTACTTCAGCACGCAGGGTTACATCTCTTCCAGTATCAAAAATTACAAAGTCATCAACGTCAGCAGATACTTTCAATACCTCATTGATATTCTTAGACCAGGCTAAGTTAACGGTCCACTTGAAGCCGTTATCCAGCATCACCGGAACACCTGTTAACTGAATTTCATGGCCTCTGTTTTCCATCTCACCAAAGTTTATCGCGGTTTGAGAGTAACCAGAGGAACGAGGGAGTTCAGCCAGGAATATCTGCTTGCTTGAATTTGACTTATAATAGGTATAGTTGAATTCAATTCTTCCATTCAGGAAAGTGAAATCTGCACCCAATTCAATAGTCTTTGTCAATTCAGGCTCCAGCGTATTGTTACCAATCAAAGGACTTCTTGAAATGGCTGTCTGACCATTCAACGGAGTGTTCAACTGGAATGTGCTTTCATCTGCTCCGTCAAAATCAACTACAGTTGGGTTAACTACGTAAAGACTGGCTAACTGGAAAATGTCAGCATCTTTACCAGAGGTTCCATAACTCGCTCTGACCTTCATGAATTCAATCGGTGTTGAGCTGTCAAAGCCCAGGTAGTCACTTAAGATAGCCGAACCACCCAATGACCAATAGAAGAATGACTGCGCATCAACCGGAAGAGTAGATGACCAGTCATTCCGGGCAGTAGCCTGGATGAATAATTTGTCATCAAAACCAAAGTTGGCCTCACCAAACAAACCGATAATTCTGCGCTGCTGGTGTATCTGCGTTACAGAAGCTCTTTCTTTAGAGTTTGCCAGGTTATAAACACCGGGTACAACAAAACCACCATTGGTTGAACCATCCAATGTTTTTCTCTCAATGTCAAAATAGTTCAAACCAGCTGTGGTGGTTAATGACAACCGCTCACTAAGGTTCTTTCTGTAGCTGGCAGTGGTAGTCCAGTCGATGTTACGTTGATCATCCAACCTTTCAGAATGTGATCCGGTGCTACCCTGACGGCCTGTTCTTTCAACGAGTGTCAGGTTGTCTTCCCAGATATAATGGTCGTTATACTGGTATGAAGGAACGGTTGTCTTTCTGTCCATGCTCACAAAGTTGACACCGAATCGCGTTGCCAAAGTGAGGTCCTTGATCGGAGTGTAACTTAAATTAAATGTAGTAAGGACGTTATTCGTTTTGGCATTGTTTACATACTCATTCAGAATGAAGTATGGGTTGATTGCATACGTTCCATAATATCCGTCAAATGAATGAAAAGGATTTTTGTAATCCTTCAATTGTGTATAGTCGATGTTAGCAGGTGCTTGCAATGCACTGGCGTAAGGGTTCTGTCCTTCAAATGCACGGCCACCTTCCTGAGCAGTATTCTGTTCTACAAAAGAGTAGCTGACGTTGATACCGGCTGAAACTTTATCATTCAGTTTAGCGGTTGTATTAACGATCAGGTTATTTCGTTCATAGTCTGTATTCTCCAGAACGCCATTTTGCTTGGTATTGGCAAATGACGTGAAGTAGGTGAAGCGATCATCACCACCAGATAACGATAATGAGTTGTTCAGGGTGTACCCACTTCTGAAGAAGTTCTGAAGCTGATCCTTAACGGGTGAGTCAGGGCGTGATAGCCATTCCAGGTCACCATCACCATCCGCATCAACAGGGCTGGTCCACGGTCTTACAAAACCGTCAAAGGCTGGTCCCCATGAAAAGTTCTCACCGGAGTCACGATTTGTTGATCCATCCGGGTTAAGAATACCCTGGCTGAATTGATTCTGTCTTTTGTTCAAAACGTAAGCCTGTTCAACAGAGGCGGTGGAATTGATATCTACCTTGATCTTACCTTTCTGACCTGATTTTGTCGTTACTACAACCACACCGGAAGCACCACGTGATCCGTAAAGTGACGTTGCAGAAGGACCTTTCAGGATTGTAACTGACTCTATGTTATTAGGGTCAAGGTCATTAAAACGGTTACCGAAATCGGCATAACCACTTTCGTTGCTTTGCGCACCACCAATGCTGGAGGTGTTGTTGATGGGAACACCATCCACTACAATCAACGCGTTGTTGTTACCGGTCAACGATGCTTCACCTCTGAGTACGATACGGGTTGAGGCACCAACAGAACCGGAACCTGTCGTGATCTGTACACCGGCAGTCTTACCTCTCAATGCTTCGAGTGCATTTTTCTGAGGGGTGCTCATCAGGTCACTTGATTTTACAGTCTGGTTGGCATAGGTAACTTCGCGGGCATTCTGCTTCGTACCAAGGGCGGTAACCACCACCTCACTCAATTGCTGCACGTCCTGTGCCATCGCAATACTTACCGAGTTACTGGCGCCAATTACCGATTCCTGTGAAGTGAGACCAATAAATGTAAAAACAAGAGTACCACCTTCAGCAGGTACCTTGAGGGTATAATCACCGTTGGCATCTGTTACTGTACCATTTGTAGTTCCTTTCAGAACTATGTTTACCCCGGGAAGGCCAGATCCGTCTTCTGCGGAAGTGACCCGGCCGGAGACCGTTCGCTCCTGTGCCCACAACTCGCTGCTGGCGAGCGCAAACACCGCTGTTAAGCATACTAGTAGAATTCTCTTCATACTGTAAAAGTTAGGTTAATGAAAATTTAAAATACGCGACCAAACTTATAACAAAATAATAACTCCCAAAAGGTTAGTCCCTCAAAATTTAGTATGCATACATAAAAAAAATACCCCAAAATGGGCTATTGGCAACGTTTGTGCTAATTTCTGTTAGCTCAAAAAATGGGTTTAAATAGCGTTTAAAACGATTGCTTTACGAATGATCGTTTAATGAGGTTAACGGATGATCTTGAACTCAATTCTCCGGTTTTGCTCTTTACCGGCATCCGTATCATTGCTGGCTATGGGATGGCTAGATCCATATCCTTTGGTGGTCAGTCTGCTTTTGTTAATACCGTTGGTAACCAGATAGTTAAATACCGATAAGGCGCGCTTATGTGAAAGTTCTGTGTTGTATTGTACTGATCCTGAATTATCTGTGTGACCACCGATCTCGATTCGCACCAGGGGATTTTCGGTTAAAAACTGAATGATCTTCTGCAATTCAGGTATGGACTTACTTTTCAATTCATATTTATCAACGTCAAAAAAGATGTTATTCAATACTGCTGCTGACCCAACCCTGGCCCTATCCAATGAGATATCTATAACAATCGGTTCAAAATCTGAAACCTCGGAATAGTTAAAATTCAGGCTCTTAAACAAATAACCTCTTTTATTTATATACAACGCATAGTCTGCACCCTGCGTCAGTACCATAAGATACTCTCCTGAAACGGAATCGGATTCCACCAGCGATTCAATTGTATTAGTCGATAAGTTGATCAACTCAATACGGGCTTTGAGGAACGCTTTGCTTTCACTATCAGACACCAACCCTTTTACATAATTACTCCTGTACTTAAGCTGGCTTTCTTCTGGGATATCCAGTTCATAAATTTTACTGGGCGATACGCCTGAAGCTAATGTTTCTTCATGTGAATAATAACCCTTCTTGCCATTAGCGGTGATAAATAAAGAAAACTGATCTTCATGTGTATTGATCGGTGCACCTATATTTTTAGGTGTAGTCCATGAAGCAGAATCCTTATCTGCATAAAACACATCATATCCGCCAAAGCCGGGAAGTCCGTTTGATGCAAAAAAAAGCGTTTGATTATTCGCGTGAATAAAGGGAGATATCTCATCGAACTGTGAATTGATCTGCTTCCCGGCATTCACTGCCTTGGTCCAGTTTCCCTTGTCATCCTGTTTGGAATACCAGATGTCTCTTCGGCCGAGTCCCGTTCTCCGGTCAGAAACAAAATACAATGTTCTTCCATCGGCTGAGAGGGAGGGTTGTGATTCCCAGGCGACACTATTAACGTTATTGCCCAGATTTTTTGGTACGGTCCAGTCATTACCAATTTTTTTGGATTCATACAGGTCGCAGCTGCCAATACCATCACGCCCTGAACAGGAAGTAAAGATCAGTTTCCGACCATCGGCAGAAATAGTACACGTTCCTTCATTGAGACGTGTATTGATATTCTTCGAGATAGAAACCGGAGATCCCCATCCCCCATTTTTGTTTCGGGGACATACTACAAGATCCTCATCTGCATTCGGATCTTCACTGAGTCTTCGCGTAAAGATCAGCTGTTGCTCATCCGCAGTAAGCACCGGGAAATACTGCATGGCAAAACAATTGACGGTATCACTGAGCGGCCGATAGGTAAACCCCGAACCTTTATCTTTATTCTTGAACGCAAATTCAGCACTTCGGAAAAGTGTTGTCGCGCGATCCGCCTTCGCTTTATTCTGTGATTCATTATTCACGAAAGAACTCAATACCTTCATGGCTTTCTCATACTCCCCTACCATCAGGTACGCTTCACCCATGTCATACCAGAAAACTTTCTGCTTGCGTAAATCGGTTGTGCGTTTCAGTCCGTTTTCAAAATAGGTGATAGCTTGCGGATATTGTTTCATAGACAAATAGACAAGCCCCATCCGGTAATAAGCCTCTACAAATTCTTCGTCTTTATCCAGCGCCTGCTTCAATAAATCAATGGCAACATCAAACTGACCGCGAACGCGATAATTATCCGCCTCAGTGTAAAGCTCAATGGCTTTCTTAGACTTGGTGGAAAGTTGAACCTGCCCGAAACTGATTGTGGAGATACCGAAGAGAAAACAAAAAATTATCCGAATCATCCGTTAAACCTAAAAAACTATGTTGGATATATCAATTTCAGGGCCATCAAACTCAATCATGGCATTGATCAGTTTAAATGATGAAAAAGATGAAATATCCTCAACCCGGATATCTTCCTCCTCAATCTGGTTTTCTTCCAGTAACTTCTGCCGTTGTGTACCTTTCAGCAAGGCAGACCAGGGTGTATACCAACGCTTTCCTCTTTTGAAAACGATGTTGGCAAAGGATGAGTCGGTTATAAATCCTCGCTTGACAATTAATACATCATCACAATCTTTCCGGAGTTCAAACAACCTGTCAATCTGTTTACGGTCGGTATATTTAAATTCATAATTAACGCGGTCATGCTCCACGATACGCAATCGCTGAATGGCTTTAGGCTGATAGGCATGAAATTCAACATCGCGTGACGACTCATCATAAACGATCCGGCATTTAAAAAATCCATTGACAGGCTTGTCTACATGCGACAATAACGCCTCCAGATCAAGGTAATCTTCATTTCCATTTCCACACAACATCTTTAATGAACGATTCATACGATGTTCATGATAGGACAGATTGTAAAACTCTCCGTCTTTCAGTTTAATCGATTCAAGCAAAAGGGACATAAACTTTGTCGATCGTTTCCTGGTATTCTGTTTCAACAACGCTTTGTGTAGTGATGCCGGCACCACTCCGGTAAAAGTACTGATCACCCACACGCTGAATGTAACGGATCATAACCCCGCTATCCAATACTTTGCCATCAAAGTATCCAAACACTCCTGTATAATATCCCCGTGATTCACCTTCAGCCTGCTGAATAATTTCAATCGTTTTTGGTTTTGGTGCTCCACTGATGGATCCGGCCGGTAAAAGTTTAACCATAATATCGCCCAGGTGACTACCGTAATCAGGGGGAAGTTTGCCAGTCACTTCCGAACTTACCTGCAACAGATTTTTATGGTTGGTTTTCAGTTCATCAATATAACGAAACCGCTTCACCGTTACGTCTGCCGATACCTGACTTAAATCATTGCGGATCAGATCAACGATCGTAACATGTTCAGCCAACTCTTTTTGATCTGCTATAATTTTATTTTGTGCATCGGGTAAGGATGCATCAATGGTACCTTTCATCGGATAAGAAAAGATCTGTCCATCTCTTATCTGAACAAAAATTTCGGGAGAAAAAACGAGAAATTCATCCCGGAAAAATAATTTATATCGCGCCTTACTTTTCAGGTAGAGATCACGCAGAGATGAGGTTAAGGTGATCGGTGTCGAGGTTGTCAGATTGGTCAGATAAGAATCACCGTAAGTCAGGTGGTTAAACACAATATCAAATTTCTGCCGATAGGCTGACAACGTAATAGGCTTTGCGTTGTTTATAGAAATTGTGCTTTCTGAAAGGGGGAGAAATGACTGCGAATTAGTAGAGCCATTGATATCAAACAGTATTTCCTCAGGGTTCACATCGCTTAACCGAATAATAACCGGCTTTTGCAATTCAAAGTCTATCACAAACAAAAAGGGGACCTTATCTTTCCCCCATGCATTCATTTGCTGTGTGAACTCTGCAATGTTCATGCTTTCGCACTATGGAATGTTCATATACTTATGAACCTGTAACGACACCTGCCATTTGGGGTTGGCTTTTACATAGTCAATGATCAGCGGCAGCATTTCTTTCTCCTTCGACCATTCCGGCTGAAGAAACAACTGACAATCAGCATTTACTTTATCCGCAAATTCTTCCGCCCACGCAAAATCGCTTTTGTTGAAGATGATAACTTTCAACTCATGTGCTTTGGTGAAGATGGAAGCCTCGGGTGTCTTGAATTTTTTCGGAGAGAAACACACCCAATCCCATGTACCCGTTAACGGATATACGCCAGAAGTTTCAATATGCGTACGAAGTCCTTCCTGTTTTAAAGAATGGGTAAGTTCCGTGAGATCATACATCACCGGTTCGCCTCCGGTCACCACCACGATTTGCGTTCCGCTTGCTTTGGCTTTCGCAGTCATTTCAGAAACAGCAACCAACGGGTGATCCGAAGCTTCCCAGGATTCTTTTACATCACACCACACCCAACCTACGTCACACCC
>DASXWH010000154.1:0-2686 GCA_036503775.1 Ohtaekwangia sp. | reverse complement strand
CAAGAATAATAAGTATCGTGTAGAAGGGTAAGTGCAGCGTAAGAGAAGTAGTAACTAACTGGTTTTTTTTAACCGCTTAAAATGATCTTCGCACAACTCATTGTACTCCTCATTTTTATTTTTATAGGAGCCCGTATGTCCGGCATCGGGTTAGGTGTCATGGGCATGCTTGGACTACTCATCCTCATGTTCGGCTTCGGTTTACAACCGGCTGATCCCCCGCTGGAAGTGATGCTTATAATATTGAGTGTAGTGACAGCAGCCGCTGCGTTGCAGGCCGCTGGTGGAATGGACTACCTCGTTGAAGTTGCTGGTAAGATCCTGAGAAAGAACCCCAAACAGATCACCTTCCTCGGACCACTCGTGACTTATGCGTTCGTTCTGTTTGCCGGAACGGCCCACATCTCCTATTCGATCATGCCCATTATTGCCGAAGTAGCTATCAAGAATAAAATCAGGCCTGAGCGTGCCATGAGCATGAGTGTAACTGCAGCACACATGGCCATTACGGCCAGCCCGGTATCGGCCGCTGCTGCAGCTTTGCTTTCTGTTTTAGGACCCGCTGGTGTCAGGCTAGCTGATATTCTGATGGTTGCCATACCCGCCACGTTGATTGGTGTACTCGTTGGAATACTCTTCGTCTGGAAACGTGGAAAAGAATTAAGTGAAGATCCAGAGTTTCAGGGGCGCATGAAAGACCCGGCATTCGTTAAGAATCTGGAAGGCCCAAAGGAATCCGCAACGGTAACGCTGGCGCCCGGAGCGATCAAATCGGTGGTGATCTTTGGACTGGCTGTACTGGCCGTTGTTCTGTTAGGGTCTTTTCCGGAACTACTTCCTGCATTCGGAGACAAACCTGGATTCAGTCCCGGGTTTGCTGTAAACGAAGCGGGTAATGTGTTGATGCCTTCCATGATCATGATGATCATGCTCGGTGCAACAGGATTGATCATTTTGTTTGCCAACACCACAGCTGCCAAAGTAACGAAGGCCAGCCTGTTTGCTTCAGCAGGCCAGGCTACGATTGCTGTATTCGGTGTGGTCTGGATGAGCAGCACGTTCATGAGTAATAATTTTCCTTTGATTCAAAGTACACTGGGAGATGTTGTTTCATCATTCCCCTGGTTGTTTGCTGTTGCACTCTTTTTATTAAGTATGTTGTTGTACAGCCAGGCTTCTACGGCCAAAGCATTGATGCCGTTGGGTCTGTCACTCGGCCTTTCACCTGCGTACCTCATTGGAATATTCGCAGCGTGTAACGGGCACTTCTTCATTCCGGGATATCCTACGTTGTTAACGGCCATTCAGTTTGACCGTACCGGAACGACACGCATCGGTAAGTATGTGTTAAATCACAGCTTTATGCTGCCGGGTATTATCACCACCATTGCATCCGTGATAGCCGGTTTATTACTTCAATCCGTTCTTCTTTAGTTATTCATTGTACCAACCGAAAAGTCTAAACAATACAAACATGAAAAAACTCCTATCTATTCTCGTAGTCGTGATCCTGGCAATACAAGTTCACGCTCAACAATTACCACGGGTAATAATCCTGGCAACAGGTGGAACAATTGCCGGTGCGGGTGCTTCCGCTGACCGGGCCGGATATACAGCCGGAAAAATTCCGATCGATGATCTTATCGGCACAATTCCTTCCGTAAAGAAAATTGCCAGCATCACGGGCGAGCAGATTGCATCGGTGGGCAGCCAGGATATGACGGTTGAGATCTGGAAAAAATTAGCCATTCGCGCCAATGAAATTTTTGCGAAGAACGAAGCCGATGCCATTGTGATAACGCACGGCACCGACACACAGGAAGAAACAGCTTACTTTCTGGATCTGGTTATTCCTTCCGACAAACCTGTTGTACTGACGGGTTCCATGCGTCCGGCCACAGCGATCAGTGCAGATGGTCCGAAAAATCTGTATGATGCTATTACCGTTGCGATTAATCCGGCTACGAAAGGCAGAGGCGTACTGGTAAGTTTCAATGAAGGTATTTACGATGCCCGGGAGGTGATGAAGATGAGCACCACCAAAACAAACGCTTTTGATTCACCCAACACCGGTGCAGTAGGTCAGGCATATGATGGCAGAGTGGAGTATTATTCCTCTTCCGTGCGGGAAGTAAATCCTCCCAAGCCCATTGTGTTATCGGCTGATACAAAATTACCCCGCGTGGATATTGTGTATATGTATGCCGATGCACCATCCGATCAGATTGATTTTCTAATCAGTAAAAAAGTAGATGGAATTGTGATTGCCGGTGTAGGTAACGGAAACTTCAATAAAGCATACACGGAAGCCGTGAAACGTGCTGTGGCAGCGGGTATTATTGTTTGCCGTGCCAGCCGCGCTCCCTCCGGCCGCGTAGTACTTCATGATGAGATCAATGATGAGCAACTTGGAACCATCGTTTCAGATGACCTCACTGCACAGAAAGCCAGAGTATTGCTAATGCTTGCCCTCACCCGTACAAAGGATAAAAAACAACTCCAGGAAATTTTCTTTACCTACTAAGTAATTGACCGATCACGGAAATCCATTGTGCCCGGGTTAAATCATCCGGGCACAATCTATCTGAAATACAGTTGTTTATTACCCGATTAAAAAAAACAAAAATGACCAAGACCAATTTTGCAAAAATACTGTCGTTGCTGATGCTCATCAGCTTTCAGTATG
>DASXWH010000153.1:0-8424 GCA_036503775.1 Ohtaekwangia sp. | reverse complement strand
TGGGTGTAAAAGGCTATGTAACAAAGGAATGCAGCAGGGAAGAAGTGCTGATGGCCATCCAGTCAACCGCCAAAGGAGAAAAGTTCTTTTGCCATAAGATACTCGATATCATTATGGAGAAACATTTCAGTCCGGAACCGGAAGACGCGGAGCCTGCAGTTCTTACCGTTCGCGAAACTGAAATTCTCAAGCTTATTGCGCATGGCAACTCTACGCAGGCCATTGCGGATGAACTTCATTTAAGCCCACATACAGTGCATACGCACCGCAAGAGCATCATAAAAAAACTGAACATTAAGTCCCCGACTGAATTTGTGATCCATGCCATGGATCTGGGTTTACTCAAACCCAGATAATCCACGCGAATTTCATCGCGTATTCTTCATCGGAAATCGGTTTAGCAAATCTGGATTTTGTGCTTTACCTTTCGCACGTGTTTCGAAAAGTATTGATCATCGTTATCCTGTTCAGCATGACCATGCACTGTTTCAGCAGGCTGGGGGTAATGTCATACCTTTTTGAGAAGAGACATGAAATAGCCTATTCATTAGGACTTATTGCTGAAATTCCAATCGCGGTGTGTAACAGCGATTACGATTTTACTCCCGGGCTGGCTATTCAGGGAACAGATGATATTCAACATTTGCCGCTGCACATTTCCCAGGCACAGGAAATCATACTATTCTTTCATACGGTTTCTACGAATTTTTTACCCGGTGAGCCACTCACGCTGACTATTGCATTTGACACCCGGGAAGATAGCCATTATCCATCACCGCTGCTCTCTGTTTTTCATCCTCCGTCCATCGGATAATTCGATTCATTCCTTCTTTTAATATCTCCCGGATATCGCATCCTGCCATTTTCGTTTACACTCATTTTATTTTTTTAGAATTATCCTTTATGAAGAATATTATTTCAGTTTTTATGTATGCGCTTGTATTTGTTCTGGTGATTTCATGCTCAGAAGACGACAACAAAGAGTTTGGCTCCCTTGAACTTGAATTTGATAATGTAGTGGGAGAGGCGGATCTCGAATTGAATACATCGGATGAACCGTACACCAATGAAGCCGGTGAAACCTATGCCATAACCTCACTGCGATATTACATCAGTAACATCAAGCTGAAACGCAATGATGGAACGGTGTATGAAGATGAAATGTCAGCAGATGGTTCGAAAGGGTATTACCTGATCGATGAAGCTGAAGGTGAAACCCAACATATTGAACTGGAAGGAATTCCCGCGGGCGACTACACGGAAATTACATTCACCATTGGTGTGGACGCTAACCAGGTAACAGAAGGAGCACAGACTGGCCCGCTCGATCCCGCTAAAGGAATGTTCTGGAGCTGGAAATCAGGATATGTATTTGTGGCTGTTGAAGGAACCTCCAGCTCATCTTCTGATGATGATAATATAATATTATATCATGTTGGAGGGTATGATACTCCGAACAACATCAAGACGAAGACCCTGCCTATGGGATCTGCCGCAGCGCAGGTAAGAGGAGACAAGACTCCGGAAGTTCATGTGATCGCAGATGTAAATAAATTTTTCGCTTCACCGCATGAGATCAGTTTTGAAGAGCTGCCAGTCCGGCATATGCCAGCAGACAATGTAACAATAGCTGAAAACTATGTAAATGCGTTCGTGGTAGATCACGTTCACAATTGATTTTCAAAGCGATGAAGACGAACTTGAGAATGTTCAGTGCTACAACCGGATTGATGAGCATGACTGCTCTTCTTTTCCTGTTGATCTCATGTACAGTCTCAGAAGGCCCGGTGTGGCAATACACCTTTGAGCAACCTTCTCATTTTAGTCCGGCAACCTATACGTTCGAAAACAATCCAGTCACCCGGGAAGGATTTGAACTGGGTAGAATGTTGTTCTATGATCCTGTACTTTCAGCAGACAGTACGGTTTCCTGTAGTACATGTCATAAGCAGGTCACGGGCTTTGCAGATCCTACGCACAAAATAAATCACGGCATCAACAACCGGCTGGGAAAGAGAAACTCACCCGGCCTTGCCAACATGGCCTTTAAAACTTCTTTCTTTTATGATGGAGGTGTAAGTCACCTGGACTTTGTACCCATTAACGCGATCACATCTGAAGTGGAGATGGGAAGCACATTGGACGAAGTTGTTCAACGCCTGAATAACAATTCCGTATATCGTTCAAAATTCAGAAAAGCGTTTGGTAAAGATGCAGTTGACAGTCAACAGATGCTTCACGCCCTGGCCCAATTCACGGTAATGCTGGTTTCAGCAAATTCAAAATACGATAAGGTAATTCGGGGCGAAGACAAATTTTCTTCACTGGAAGAAGAAGGGTATACTTTGTTTCAATCCAAATGTTCGGCCTGCCATACATCTCCCATGTTTACGGACGGAAGTTTCAGGAATAATGGTTTGGACGATACATTCATCAAAGATCCAGGTCGCGAAGTAGTAACCGGGTTGGATAGCGACCGGGGCAAATTCAGCGTACCATCCCTCCGTAATGTTGAACTTACATTGCCTTATATGCACGATGGGAGGTTACGAACGCTGGAAGACGTATTGAATCATTACACATCATCCGTTAAAGGTTCACCAACACTTGATCCGTTGCTGGAGAATGAAACATCCCGGGGTATTGCCATGACCCATGATGAAAAGCAAAAGATCATTGCATTCCTGAAGACACTTACAGATACTCAATTTATCAACGAGAAACGTTTTGCTGATCCTTTCTGATATGAATATGAAAAAAATCAAACTGGTTTTATTGGTGCTGATGCTAAGCAGCGTTTCAGCCCGTGCCTGTGATGTTTGTGGCTGTTCACTCGGTGGGAGTTACTATGGAATACTTCCCCAGTTCAGCAAGAACTTTGTCGGGCTTCGCTGGTCGCAGGCTAAATTCTATGCTTACATGGATCATCAGGGCGAATACATTGCCCCTGAATATTCACATGACACCTATAACAAGGTTGAACTCTGGGGCAGGTTTTACATCACTAAACGTTTTCAGGTATTTGCGTTTATACCGTATGCGTATAACGATATGAACGGATCTGAACAAAACATTTCCAATAATGGCCTCAGTGATATAACGTTGCTGGGAAATTATATTTTACTGAATACAGGTGAGGATGAGACCGTACGGTGGAAACATACGTGGATGGTGGGCGGAGGGGTCAAGTTACCAACCGGGAAGAACAACCTGGAAGACAATGGTATACTGGTGAATCCCAATTTTCAATTAGGCACGGGTAGCGTTGATTTTCTGGCGAACACGGTTTATACGGTTCGTTATCAGAAGGCCGGGTTCAATGCTGAAACCGGTTACAAGATAAACACCCGGAACAGTGAGAAGTATCTTTTCGGAAATCAATTCCATGCTTCCGGGCAATTCTTCTTCTGGCAGAATATGAAAAGCTTTTCATTTTTACCCAATGCTGGATTGTATTTTGAACAATCTTCACAACACAAGGATAGCCAGGCTATCCAGACGAATACAGGCGGATATGCGTTGCTGGCAACAGCCGGACTTGAAACTTATTACAAGCGTGTCACCCTCGGTTTGAATTACAAGCGGCCCGTCAAACAGAAATTCAACAGTGATGAGATTGCCGAGATCACCGCCAAGGATCGCTGGATAGTTTCGCTAACGTATAATTTTTAGTATGTGTTTACAATTGGTCAGGTTCTGACTCCGGCAACACTTTTTTTTGTTTGCGATTGTAAATCAGAATAGCTATGCCCGCCAGAATAAATGGGATACTCAATAGCTGCCCCATGTTCAGCAACATTTCATTTTCAAATTCAGACTGATTGATTTTGAAGAACTCATCCACAAAACGAATGGTAAACAGAATAATAAAGAACCATCCGGTCAGAAATCCATTTTGAAATTTTTCTCTACGTGTATACCACAGACGGAATAACACGATAAAAAGAATGAAATAATGAATGGCTTCGTAAAGTTGAGCCGGGTGTCGTGGTATGTCATCAACCAACGTAAAGATAAAACCCCAGGGAAGATGGGTTGGAATTCCGATCATTTCCGAATTCATGAGGTTTCCCAAACGGATCAATGCCCCCGTAAGTGCGCAGACGATGGTAAGGCGGTCTGCGATCCAAAGAAAATTCACTTTTGTTTTTCGGGTAAAGAGGTAAATGCCAACGAGCAGACCGATGCCACCGCCATGACTGGCGAGTCCGCCTTCCCAGACTGCGGGGATCAGCCATGGATTATTGAAATAGTGAACAGGGTCATAGAATAACACGTGCCCAAGACGTGCACCCAGAATACAGGCTATTATAAGATAAAGCGTGAGGTCATCGATTTCTTTTGCCGGACGGTTTTCTTTTTTATAAATGAAGTACATGATCTGCTGGCTTATGATAAACCCCAGTGCCCAGCTCAGGCCATACCACCTCACCGGATGATTCAGCAATGGAATGTTAAAAATTTCCGGATTAACGTCCCAGATAATAAATGATAATGCGGCTGATGCGTTCATTATAACGATGCGGTATTTAATTTTTCAAGAACTTCACGCGCTTGTGCGAAGTGTCTTTGTTCATGGATAACTATTATCTCAAAAGCCGTTTCGAGCTTGTAAACAATATTCCGGTTGGCTGGTGAAGAAATGAGTGTTCCTTTTTCCAGTAAATCCTGTGAATTAATAATCAGGTGTTTAAGATCTTCCTGATGGTCGCCAAAACGTTCCAGGATATCTCCAGCGATAGTACTTGACGAAGGTTCCCAGACAGGAAATGTTTTCATCTTCTTTCTGCGATCAGGCTGGACCGCATTAAGGAGAACCTTACTCATGAAGCGAACCATAAAACCGAATTTTCCAATGAGGGGTAAAGTATAGGTTCCTTCGCGTACGGATTGAATTACCGGATAATAGGTTTTGTTAATAACAATAAGGTGATCAATATTCTGAGCAATGCTCCAGGTTTGAGGATCAGGCTTCCAGTTTAATTGTGCTTCTGATAAATTTCCGAAAGCGCTTTTAAAGGCAGCCGTGTTTGAATCAAGTCGGGTGGTCCAGATACGGGTTGTCATAGTGAGGTATTACCTGGCTTGGGTTGAATCAGATCCCACAAATTACCATATAAATCTTCGAAGACGGCCACGGTTCCATACGGTTCTTCATGTGGAGCCCTTATAAATTTGATTTCGCTGGAAACCATCCGGTTGTAATCTCGCCAGAAGTCATCGGTGTGTAAAAAAAGAAATACCCGTCCACCCGTTTGATTACCTATTCTTGTTTCCTGTTCAGGTGCAGCGGCTTTAGCCAGGAGTAAACAACATTCACGTGATCCTTTTGGAGCAATACGAACCCATCGCTTTGAATCACTGATCCGCGTATCTTCAATCAGGTCAAAAAGGAGTTTGTCCCTGTAAAATTGAATGGCTTTATCATAGTTATCCACTACGATCGTGATATTGGCTAAATATTGATTCATGAAACGGGGTTATTCTCAAGGTTTAGCTCCAGGACATAATCCCGCATCATAAATCCATGTCCAATATCGATGTCCTCGTCTGCGATTATCTGAAAGCCGATCCGGTTATAGAAAGCTAAGGCCTGGTTATCCCGTTTAACATTCAATGTCAACGTTGTATTCCGGTTCGCCAATGCAGATTCTTTGATTTTTTGAACCAGCAGTTTTCCTACTCCTTTTCCCTGACTATCCGGTAGAATATAAAGCTTATGAATTTTTGTTTTTGACAATCCCTTATAGTTCAGCTCGAATGAAGCAAAGCCGTAGGACTTTTCATTTTCCGTAGCCAGCAAAAAGATCTGACCACTGGTAAATTGTTCTTGCAACGACTCCAGACTGTACATCCAGTTCAGCATGAAGGTGAACTGCTCCTTTGACATCAGATGACCATAGGTTACGGGCCATGTATCAAAAGCAATTTTCTGGATTATGGGTAGGTGTTCTATCCGGGCGACCTGAATTTCCATTTCTTTTTTTCAGGCCGTCAATATATGCAAAGCGGATGAGTTTTTAACCGGGTAAGCCTGTCAGGATTTTGTAATGCCGACAATGCCTTTATATTCTGCTTGCTCAAAATTCTTACAAGCTTCTGATTCCGGTTCCAAACAGATGGATGTGTTATCACAGTCAAACGGCAGGTACAATGCATCCGTACAATGATTGTTGAACAGGAAGTACTGTTCATTTTTAAACTCATACAATTTCAGATGTGTGCTACAGCCCAGTTCCTGACCCGTATACCGGACCATTTCATTTTCTTTTAATATCTTTTTCACACATCCGTCAGAATCGTTGTCGTCACAGGCGAATGCCAGAAGCAGGGGGAAGAGGACTGTAATTCTTTTCATAATCTTTTCCGGTTTTCAGTTAGACCCTTTTCTGAGGAGGATGGTTGGAAACCTCACGACTAAAATTAAGGTATTCCCATGGCAGGTTAACCTTGGGCGAAGCATGGGCGAACCTTGGGTGAACCTTGGGCGAAGGTGTCTTTAAAATTTACGGTACCCAGGAGAACACCGGAAACAAATTTTTCTGGGTCCGACACAAACTGCGGGACCTCATACTTTCCTTTGCTGTTGCATAGTTTTGAGGGATGGCCATGCAGCTGAAATGGATTGGATTTTCTATTCTTTGAAAAATTAAGTGGAAAATACTGATCTTGTCCCTATATAATTACTTAGATAATCCGGATTACGAATGATGGAAAAGAAATTGATAGTTTTATTGATCCTGCTTACAGGTCTGTATAGTGCAAAGGGCCAAAACCAGGAAGCTGACAAAGTGCACTTCGTTTGTAACCAGCCTACCGGTGAGTATCATGATAATGAACATTGTCCCAGGCTCCAGATGTGCTCAGGCGGAAGGACCCGGAAGATTAAAAATATTCAGGCGGGCCTGACTCCCTGTAAAAAGTGTGTAAAGAAAGTTGCCTCGGTAAAAGGTGGAGGTAACGGATTTAAGAATATCAAAAACGTATTAGGAGTAAAGGACCGGAAACAGATTTCAGATTCCCTGGGTACCGTTGAAGGCACCATCCATAGACCTGAGGGTTTTACCATACGTATCACAGGCCAGCCGGGAACCAAATCTGTTAATACCATTGACTTTTATTTTGATAACCCGGTCACGTTTGTAGAAGATAGCTTGCTGTCGAAAGGTTTCTTTAATCAGCTGGGTCTTCAGTTTGAAAGGTGCAAGGCCGATACCCTCCGTAACACAACGCCTCATCCCGTTACCGGAAAAGTAAAAAAGGACTTTTCAATTGAATACAGAGGATGCGCTGTTGTTGAAGCTAAGGACAAGTATGAAGACACTAGTAAGTATTACTATGAGCTTATCTTCATCGCCAAAGAAGGCGGCATCAAAACGGAGTTGGAAAAGATTCAACTGGTGCTACGATACGACCAGTAAAATCGAATAACCACCAATTATCTCCCTTTGCTAACCATTATGATCCATAGTAATACCCTCAACAGGGTATCAAGGTTACTGCACGATTTTATCTGAATAGCCCTTCAGGGTTAGTTGAAAAATGCCATCTCCAGGCGATTGACGCAGGCATTTCATCGCATATACTTTTGTTCAGAATTTAAACTGAATGAAAGCGAAATTCTTTTTTACCATACTTGCTGTAGCTTCAATGGCTACGCAACTGTTTGCTCAGCGCATCATTACCGCTGGCAGTGCCATAACCGAAACAGTTTGTGCACTCGGAGATTGTGATAAAATCGTTGCCTCCGACCGTACCAGCCTTTACCCGGAACATATCCAACAGCTCCCATCGATTGGTTATCGAACCGGAATCAATGCGGAGGGAATTTTAAGCCTTAAGCCCGATCTGGTAATTGCGGAGAAAGATTATGTAAAGGAAGCGGTACTCACACAACTTTCTTCTGCAGGTATAAAACTTGTAATAGTAGATCGTCAGTTAAATGTAAATGACACCAGGAAATTTATAACACAGATTGCCGAAGCGCTGAATAAAGAAGCTGAAGGTAAAAAGCTCATTGCTTCTATTGACGCTGACCTGGCTGAGGCAAAGACCATGTTGCAGCGTATTGCAACAACCCCCCGGGTGCTGTGTATTTACAACCGGGGAACCGCTACAGTAAGTATGGCGGGTAAGAATACGTTCGCAGAAATACTTCCGTATGCAGGAGCAGTCAATGCCGTAACAGACGTTGACGACTACAAGCCGCTGAACACGGAAGCACTTATTGCAGCCAACCCGGAATTTATTCTGATGGTTTCTACCGGGTTGGAAAGCCTGGGTGGTATTGAGGGTATGCTCAATGTACCTGGAGTGGCGCAAACTACAGCCGGGAAGAAGAGACAGATTGTAGCACTTGACAGTCTGATGTTAACCAACTTCGGACCGCGCTTTGGAAAGGCTGTGAAAGAACTTGTGTTGTTG
>DASXWH010000152.1:0-44570 GCA_036503775.1 Ohtaekwangia sp. | reverse complement strand
GCCAAGCAGGGGCGCGACCGCAAGTTCCAAGCGATTCTTCCGATTCGCGGCAAGCTCATCAACGTGGAGAAAGCGCGTCTGGACAAGGTGCTTCAGAACAACGAAATCCGGACGATGATCACTGCCATTGGTACGGGCATTGGTGATGGCGAGGGTGAAGGGGCATTCAACATTGAGAAGTTGCGCTACCACAAGATCATCATCATGACCGATGCTGACGTGGACGGTAGCCATATTCGGACGCTGATTCTGACATTCTTTTTCAGGTACATGCGCGAGCTTATCGAGAAAGGGTTTGTATACATCGCTTTACCACCGCTATACCTGGTGAAAAAGGGTAAGGAAGAGCGTTACTGCTGGACAGAAGAAGAACGGATTGCGCTTGTGGCCGAGCTGGGCGGAGGTAAAGAAGATTCAGTTAACGTTCAGCGTTATAAAGGTCTGGGTGAAATGAACCCTGAACAGCTGTGGACGACAACCATGGATCCATCCAAGCGATCACTGAAGCTTGTGAGCATAGAATCAGCAGCGGAGGCAGACCACCTTTTCTCCATGCTGATGGGCGATGAAGTTGCTCCGCGAAGAGAGTTTATTGAGAAAAATGCGAAGTACGCCCGCATTGATATTTAAAGAAATCGTAAACTAAGAAATTGTTTCCGGGAAGTTACAGGATTGTAAATTGCCGGAAACATAGTATTGAATACCCATGAATGAGGCCCTCCTCTCTATCGATAAGCTGAAACAGCAGATTGCTGAAAGTAATTATATCAGCCGTGATCTGAGTTGGCTGCAGTTCAATTACCGGGTGCTTGATCAGGCCCGGCATATCGACCGGAGTATTTTTGACCGGCTGAAATTTCTCTCTATCACCGCGTCCAATCTCGATGAGTTTTGCACCATCCGTCTCGGTAGCTTGTACAATTATCTCGACTACGGTAAAGAACGATTTGATTATAGTGGACTGCGGGAAGAACCTTTCCGGAAACTATTATTGACGGAAACGAACAAATTCTATCAAGCCCAAGGGGATTATTTTGCGAAGAAATTAAAACCACTCTTCTCAAAAAATGGATTTGTCATAGCGGAATACAAGGATCTGTCCATTGAGAACACCAAAAGTGTAAACGACTACTTTACGAGAACCATCTTTCCGATGCTTACACCGATGGTTTTTGATACGTACCATACTTTTCCAACACTGATGAATAACCGTCTGTTGTTTGGGGTGGTGACGAAGAATCCGGTAGACATTCAGAATCCGCAGAAGATATCCTTCATTCAGGTTCCGCAGAATCTTCCCCGTTTTTGGGAATTGAAAGGTGAAGATGACCTGATCCTGTTTGTTCCTATCGAGGAGATCATTCGCCATAATATTCATCACCTTTTCAGAAATATCGAAGTAGAGAGTGTGAATCTATTTCGGATCAACCGGAATGGCGATTTTACTTTGGAAGAGAGTGAAGATATTGAATCTAATTTTCTGGAAGACCTGAAACGCAAACTGAAGACACGTAGAACAGGACGTGTTGTTCGCCTCGAGGTTGAAGAAAATCCTGATCCCTGGATGATGCGACTCTTAAAGATCCAGTGGGATCTTGATGAGTTCAACATATTCTATGCGCCAAAAGATAGTATGCTTGAGTTGAACGGGCTCATGCAGATCATTGGTCATAAAGAATTTAAGACAAGACGTTCACAGCCTCCTGACCCGGTCAAGCCATTGAATTTTCCGGAGCAAGGTACCCGCGATTTGTTCGAGGTGTTAAAGGAGAGGGATATACTGCTTCACCATCCGTACAATTCCATGGAATCCGTACTGGAGCTTCTGGAAAAAGCGGCTGATGACCCGTATGTCCTTTCCATCAAGATCACTATTTATCGGGTAGCCCGTGAATCACGTGTTACATCAGCCTTGCTTCGTGCCGCTGAAAACGGAAAACACGTTTCGGTGCTGTTTGAAGTTAAGGCAAGGTTTGATGAAGAAAACAACCTTCGTGAAGCACAACGTCTGCAGAAAGCGGGTTGCTTTGTGATCTACGGAATAAGTAGTTTAAAAACACACACGAAGTTATTACTCATTGTTCGTAAGGAAGAGGATGACAAGGTTTACCGCTATGTTCATCTTTCCAGTGGCAACTATAATGAAAGTACTTCCCGTCTGTATGTGGATATCGGTTTGCTTACCACCAAAGAGGTGTATGCCAACGATGTTTCAGAGTTCTTCAATGTCATTACGGGTCATTCACAGCCGTCCACCTATCGTAATCTGATCACTTCGCCACGCGATATGCGTATTCAGTTGTGTAACCTGATCCGAAGAGAAGCCGAGAATGCACGAAATGGAATGACAGCCGGAGTGGTCATCAAACTGAACTCGTTCCAGGATAAGGAGCTTATTGATGAACTATATCAGGCTTCACAGGCCGGAGCACAGGTCAAACTGATTGTCCGGGGGATGTGCTGCCTCAGACCGGGAAGAAAAGATGTAAGTGAAAATATTCAGGTGATTTCGATTGTAGGTGAATATCTGGAGCACTCCAGGATATACTATTTCCACAATGACGGAAACCCGAAGGTATATATCGGAAGTGCCGATGCGATGGTCCGCAGCTTTGATCGTAGAATTGAATCGCTCTTTCAGTTGGAAGATGAATTCTTAAAGAAGCAGGCAATCAATAATCTGCGGTACAATCTAAAGGACAATGTGAACTCCTATACCATGAATGAGGATGGCACCTACAGCATTAAGGAATTAAATGGGGAGCCTCCCTTCAACATTCATAAAGAATTCTATCACGTAACACGCAACACGGTGATGGAAGCAAAAATATTCTAGTACCTGCTATCCGATCCCTTTAGCGGTAATCGTAATACTGAGGACACTCAGGGTTCTTGTGTACACCCCGGATAATCGTTCTGAAGTTGATCACGAACTCATGAGAACCATTGGAGAATTGGTTCAGGTCAGACAGGGTCCAGTCATATGAATAGCTGAAGTGAATCTTGTCCGTGAGTTTCAGATCGATAAATGTAATAAAAGAATCACCCAGACGGAATGATTCTCCAATGCTAAATACATCATAGAAGATAAATGCCATGTTCACATCAAAACTCAACGGCATACCTTCCTGCGAACGAACCAGGAAAGACGGATTGATTTTTACTTTCTCATCCCGGCTCAGGGGAAGTACCGCACCACCGCGCAGGAAATAGTAACGGGCCTCACGGATTTCACCCACCAGGTCTTCCACGGAATTGATCACACTGTTATTCAGAATGAATGGAACTGAAAGACCGAGGAAGAAATTCTTTTTAGTATAGTAGAGTCCTGCTCCAAAATTGGGCTTTACATTTTTGGTGAAAGCCAGAAACGATGCATCGTCCGGGTTCTGTAAATCGAGTTTGCTGAAGTCGGCACCGAGCAGATTTATACCAGCCTGCAATCCCATCGCCAGCGTAGCGTTGGGGAAGTGAAGCTTATAGGCATAGCTGGCATAGATGTGCTCATTCTTATAACTTCCAATCTCATCGTGATTGATCATCAGGCCGACTCCGATCTTGTTTTTCATCAGGGCCGTGTGGCCACTGAAATTGAATGTCCGTGGGGCTCCGGGAAAATTCACCCACTGGTTGCGGTACATTGCGGTAGCACTCAGTTGAACGTTGGCTCCGGCATAAGCTGGATTAATCACCAGTTCATTGAAGTAGTATTGTGAGAACACCGGGTATTGTTGTGCCCACGATAGCGATACCAACACCAGTGAACCAACTACAGTTAAAAAAATGCGCTTAAGCGTTAGGGTCATGCTTCACAAGTTAATTAACAATTTCGAGATAGCCTGCGATAGGTTTCGAACCATTACGTTTATCAATGATAAAGTAATATGTACCATCGGGGAGATTATTTCCCATCGGTGTAATGCCCTTATTGGCGTGTCCATCGAAGCGAAGGTCTAACTCCGCATTTTTATAATTCTCCCGTTCAAAGACCAGTGTACCTACGCGGTTGTAGATCCGTACGATGTTGTTTTCAAAGCTTTCAATACAATTGATGTGGAAGTAATCGTTCTTGCCATCGTTGTTCCGTGATATTCCATTAAATGGACGGATTTCAGTGCCCACATGAACGAATTGCTCGAAAGGACAATCCAGTTGTGAGTATACGGTCACTTTGTAGTCACCTTCAGGTATTCCAACCAGGATAATCTCATCCAGTGTTAACAATGTTCCGTCTGCCATTTCCCAGACAATGGAATCCAGCACTACATCATTGGTAATGGTAAGCTTGATCTGACCGTTCTCTTCTTCACATGAAGCCGGGATAACCTCTAATTCAAATTCAGGGTAAACGCGGTCATAGATAAGCTCTTCGAAAGCAGGGTTTGTGATACACTTGGTATAATTATCTGTAGCCGTTACCGTGTAGAAGCCAATAGCCAGACTGTCGTATGTTTCTCCTGTAGCATTTGGTGCGAGCGGGAGGGCAGCTAGGGTTTCAAAGCGGCCATCATACCAGTTGAAAGTAAAGCCCTGTGTTATTCCATTTACAGAAACAGCCAGCGCACCATTGTCTTGCGAGCAGCTTGTGATCTGCGACAGGATCTCAATAGTAGGAGGAGGCAATGGTCTTGGAGCAAAGTCAACAATGGTACTTGTTGTATCCGAACATCCCGTTACGATGTGTGTTGCAATAACATGATATGTGCTATCATGCAGGTTGCTGATCTGGGAACCCGTGATGAATGAAGGTAAGGCCATCGGATTTCCATACCAGTCGAAAGTATAATTCACATCATCTCCGCCAACATTAGCGGCTACGATACCATCCGGGTTGGTATTATCACATATCGTATTGGGCGATAACACCATGGCGGTGACTATCGGGAATATACGTTCATCTTCAACACGAACCGTATCGGATATGAAGCAGTTGGCATCTGAAAGGTCAGTAGCTACAACCACGTAGGTTGAATCCAACAGGCCTCCTGCATATCGTCCATTGAAATCGGCTGGAGCCGGGAGCGGAAGGGATGTTATATAATACCAGTTATAGGAGTAAGCGGATGGATCAGCGCTGCTTATCGTAGCAAAGATTTCTCCGTTACCGCTTGAACAGAATGTCATCGGCATCGCTGACGTCTGGATGGCCATAAGGGCCGTATCCAGCGGTAATTTAAAGCTGTCTATACGGGGACAGAAGGTAAGATCATTGATCACTTCAATCGTATAAATTCCCTGAGTCAGATTCTGTGCAATGGAGTCTGTAGCAACGGGCGGTACAGTAGTGGTCAGCCCAGGATACCAGGTATAACTATACGTTGTTACGCCATCACTGTGTGCCGTTACCTGTAACATACCCATTTCGTTTATGGGTTGACGGCA
This sequence comes from Ohtaekwangia sp., assembly GCA_036503775.1. Lineage (GTDB taxonomy): Bacteria > Bacteroidota > Bacteroidia > Cytophagales > Cyclobacteriaceae > Ohtaekwangia. The sequence goes on along the minus strand of DASXWH010000152.1, from coordinate 39,188 downwards.
GACTGTCGGAACGGTAAAGTCAACCAGGTCGATGGTAGGATATACCCGAAGATCTTCAACCCGTGCGCTTACCAGATCGGATATACAGCCCGTGGAAGTATTTACTACCTGCAGCGTGTACGTGCCACTGTCGAGCGCTTCCAGGATATTTTCCGTAGCCGGATTGCTATCTGCTATGGGCCAGATAACATTGTAGGTAGCAGGATTATACGCGTTTGTGGTCGAACCTGAAAAATTCATTTCGGTGATGTTGTTCACCGTGACGCTTCCATCCAGAATGTTACAGACCACCCGTGGCACAGGTACGGCATCAGCAACCAGTATAGATGAATCAGAAGGAACAAAAATGGATTTTACGTTTGTACATCCGTTTCCGGCTGTAACCCGCGTAGTATAAAATCCACTAAGCTGCCCGTTCAATACATTGGCGGTACCAATTGGATTGATGAGGTTAGTAGTGTTGTTATTTCCCCTGAAGAATTCATAGTTAAGAACTGCCGGACCGGTTGCATTGGCAATCACCTGGCCGTTTGGAGGTGTGCCAACACAACTTGTTGTGGCCATGCTATCCAGATTAAGCGTAGGATATATGGGTTCCCACTTGATCTCAAATGGTTCTGATATTACCGCACAGACATTGGATAGAGGCTCTCCTAGTACGTAATACCTGCCTGAGTCTAAATCCTGGAAGTTAAAGACAAGACTAGGATTTACGGGTCCATCAATTTGCTCTATCTGCGTGTTGGATGGGAGTTTGAAGAGTCTCATCCTGAAATCATCCTTCGTGGCGATAACCGGGTTGCTTAGGTTAGGGATAAGTGTGGCGGTGATTTCACCATTAACAGGCGTACACTGGGTAAGGTCAAGTCCAGTAATGGAAAGCGAGTCAGTTGTCTTTGAAGGCAGGAAGTATTCTTTGAAAGCCCGGCAATTATCATCTTCATTGATTACACTGATGGTGTACATGCCTGAATTTCTTTTGGTCAGATTATCCAGAACAGGATTGGTTGTAAAGGTTGTTGACTTCAGCAATGTATCGCCTTCCGCTAAAACCAGCGGGCGAACGCCTCTGTACCAATCTACCTGGAATCCATTTGTATTTCCTGCACTGCTGACAGTGGCAGAAATCTCACCTTCATAGGAAGAACAAGTCAATGGATATTTAGCAGGGTTCGGAATTACAGTAATGTTAATGGTTGGCGTAAGGTTGCGAACCAACGCAGAGTCTGCGATGGCTTCACATCGGGTGACGTTGTTGAAAGCTTTAACTGTATAAATACCGGGCTTCAGACTTCCCAATACATTACCGGTCACAGTAGGATAGTCTGTCGTAGCTTTAACCACAGGACCATCATACCAGGTGAAGGTATAGTCAGCAATATTTCCAGAGTTGGGTATTGCAGTCACTTCACCATCCAGGGGTTCACATTTTCTCATCGGAGAACCCGATGCTGTAAGAGCAGGGATAACTACTCTGCTTAACACGTTAACCGTATCCGTATCGAAGCAACCGGTTAATGGATCAGTAGCTTTAACCGTATATACACCGAAAGGAAGATCATCTATTGTATTGGTGAATATGTTCCTGGTGGTTGTAGTATTCTGACCGGTGAACCATTCAAAATTGTATCCGGTAACCAGACCACTGTTTACGGTTGCTACGGCACTACCGTTAGGGTCTGAAGTATCACAGGAAGTCTGGTTGGTTTTGGAATCAACGTTAACAACAATGGGAGGAGTTTGTGCTACCGTAACCGTAATTGGTGTTGATTCGCACTTGCTTGAGTTATCTTCAACCACCAATGTATAGTTACCACCAGGTCGGTTATTATAATTGGCTCCGGTAAAATCCGCTACCGGTTTAACCGAATTACCATTGTACCACCGGAAGGTGTATCCCGCAGTCGTGGTTCCAACAGTTGCTCTTACGTAACCCGTAGGTGTGCTTGAACAATCAATATCCTGAATATCAATAGTGGGAACCGGGGTAACGGTAAGGTCGTCAATATCTTCAGTTTGTGTAGCCGAGCACCCCGTAGCTTTGTCAGTAACGGTTACGATGTAACCAAGTCCCTGACCGAGTCCGGTCACTGTATGGCTGATACCTAGTGTATCTAATCCAGGGCTTTGCCAGAGGTAGGTAAAGTTTCCTGTTGGATCGAATGTGCCATCCCCATCCCCATCCACATTTGCTTTCAAAACTCCATTCGGGTTTTTACAGTTATCGTATGGATTTAATTCGTCAATGGTAATGACGGGCGGATTTGGAGCGGTCAACGGTATATTCACAGTAGCCGTATCTGATCCACAGCCCGCTACTTTGTGAATAGCATAAACCGAATATGCGCCTGCCGGCCGTTGAGCATAAACGTGGCCTACATGTGTGGCCATGGTGGTTGTATCAGGCGGTCCATCAAACCAATAGAAATCAAAATTGGTTGAGTCTCTCACTCCGCCACGGAAGACATATACTCTGCCTACACCATTATCCGGAGCCGCAGGATCACATTTGAAGTTCTCAACAAATTCGGTTGTTAATGGCGCAGGTAAAGGAATTACATCTGCTGACAGAATATTATCGTAATCACATTCACGGATAGATTTTGTCTGTGCGTTGATATTGAGTGGTATGGTAGTACCATCGTCATTCAACACTACATATAAAACAAAACGAGAGCCCGGACCAGGTACTGCCACGGTAGTGGTTATCGTATCACCGGGTTGCATGTTGATCAGGTTCAGGTTAGTGGTCGTAATTTTTTCTGCGAGATTGACTGTATCTCTGGGGTCTCCATTATACATCGTAATGGGGAGCGAGCCACTGATAGCGAGGTCTCCCAGGTTGGCGAACCTGAATGTGATATTGAAATTTCCATCCGGACAGATAGGAGGTGTAAACTGTATCGACTGGCTTCCGGGGAACGGAATCATCGTGAGGTTAGGTGCCGGATAGGAGGGACATCCAAACGAGTTCAGGTAAGGTGCCTGGTTAAGGAATGAGTTTAATGGTCGGCTTGACCCAAATTTCCGGCACTGTGCATTTTTAGCATAAACCAAATGGTGAGCCTGCTGTTTTTTGGGAATGGAAAGATCGTCATTAACATTGGCCACGAAGTAACCGTGTTGGTTCCATACCCTTCGGGCGGGCACCCAAGGCTCATTGGCTGATTCAAATACTCTGATTTCAGATTGATCCCAAATATCCAGATTGGCACCTCGTGTTCCGGAAGAGTTTGTACTACAAGTGACGCATATTTCCGATGCGCCATCACCGTCCATGTCGACAACAATCGGATATTCATTGGATGTACGCGACTTACATACCTGGCTTGTTTTAGTTACAGAGCCGTCCGGTTGTGTGGTGAAAATGTAAATATTCTCTTCATCACGGTAAACGATTTCTGATTTTCCATCTGCATTAAAATCAAACATGGTACAACCGGTGATACCGGAAGTTTCTTCAATAACATCCTGTCTCCATAGTTGCTCCAGACCGGTTGGACCTTCTTTTAAGGCGTACATGTACTTACCGGACACATACACGGCATTCATCAACGTATCACCATCGATATCCGCAATATTGATACGACCCGCACCATTAGTCCAGCCTTTTGTATAGTTGGTTATGGCCTGAAAATCATTAAACGTTTTAAAAACTTCTGTTCCGGAGACAATACTGTTATGAACATCCCAGAAGAAGCAGGTAGTATTGTCATTATAGGCGTTAATAGAACCAATGGCAAGAACATCGAGATGACCATCCTGGTTAAAGTCAGCCACACTGGTGGAATTACTTTTACCATTTGCAGTCCGCGTGGCATAATTGCTCAGTTGGTGAGTCAGGGTCAGCGTTGCTGTCATGGCTCCTCTGTTGATGGCAACCGAGTAGATTCTACAGCCGGATATCAATTCCAATCCAGGTGATGCCGGAGTATCAATGATATCTACCGCGATAGGAGCATTGCTGTTCATGCCCCATCCCTGATTTACGTTAAAGTTTATGCCGGTATTGTTGTTGTCAATGTTATTGCTGCCCATCAACGTACCGGTATGCGCATCATAGATCCGTGTTCTGGAATAGAGCTCCACCAAACCATCACCATCAAAGTCAGCCAAACCAAGAAGACCAGGTTCAAGATCTCCGATAACTATGGGTGCGGCCCAGACCAGGGTCCCATCGCAGTGGTAGGCAAAAATCCGATAGTTGACTGGGGTTCCCCTGAGTTTTTTTGTAATAACAAAGATCTCTGAACAGCCATCCTTATCAATGTCTGCGATAGCGATGTCTTCATACCCTAACCCGTTTTCCGTGGTACCTGCAGGGAATGGAACGTTATATTGTTTATCAAGTACCAGTGTTACATCAGTTTCAAGCGGTGGTGCCTGAAATATATTGATCTGGTTGGTTTCAATGTAATCAATATTGTCTTTGGCGGTTGTTGCTTTATGAGCGCCTACATAAACCGATAAGATCTCAGGAAGTTTATCATTATCAACATCACCAACAACCAGACGGTTGATGTGATTACTCAGTGCGGGGTCAGACTTGTACTTAAGTCTCATTTCAAACGGAGGGAAAGTGTCAGGCTTAACCTCACACAACGCATCCTTACCTAAGAAGAAGTCCTTGCAGGCATTTTCGATAAGACATTCCTTGTCGTAGCAATCGATGAATCCGTCCTGATCATCATCTATTTCATTATCACAGATTTCACAGACCTTGCCAGCGCAACCCCCGTCACGGCAATCGACCAGGCCATCGCCATCATCGTCCAGGTTGTTGTTACATAACGCAGTTCCTGTTTCCTGGGCTAACGCCTGACCGGCCATCATCAGACTGATGCACAAAGTGGTTAGGATTACAAGCCTCTTCATAAGCATTAAAAAATATAAAGTTACAAAACTTAAATAGGCCCCAAAATGGGTATTCCTGTCGTTTATTAACCAGTTCAGTAGCTTGTAACCTGACTATGTAAGGTTTACATGCTAAATGCACCTTTGGCAGCCGTGCTATCGACAATGTGACTTAAACAGCCGTTAAGTGTACTATCGCAACAGGGTAATGCTTCCAGTTCTTGGCTTACTTTCTTCACCTTCGCAACGGATAATGTAGAAGTAAACACCATCGGGCAGCTTTTTGCCATTAAAGGTTCCGTCCCAGTCATTATTATATGGCTTGGCATCAAAGACTTTCACCCCTTTGTCATCATAAACCGTAATACCGCATTGCGGGTAATCCTGAATTTTGTCTACAACCCAGGTGTCGTTTGGAGGACTTTCATTGGGTGAAAAGAAGTTACTGGGCGTGAGCTTGCTTACAATGGCTTCTCCGATAACACGTACCTGAATTTCAGCAGAGCCTTCACATCCGCCATCATTTCCTGTTACGGTATAGGTAGTGGTAACCAGCGGCTTCACAACCGGATTGGCTATGGTTGGATCTGATTCAATGGTCTCAACCGGTGTCCAGCTGAAAGTGCTGATGCCGGATGCAGAAAGCTGTGATGTTTCTCCCTCATTGATCTGTTCGGGTGTTGCCGTAATCAGGATAGCCGGACCATCGTTTTCCGTTACAGCTTGAAAATCAGAAAGCAGACAGCCATTTGATTGTACATCTACAGAGTAGGTAGCACCTTCTGATACTTCGATAGTAGGTGTTGTTGCCCCTGTACTCCACGCGTAGGACGTAATATTACTGCCGGTCACACCGAGGGTCAGGCTCTCTCCTTCACAAAAATCAAATACGCCAGCAGTTTCTGTGTTGATGATCTGAGGTACCGTTGCTGCTGTTACGGTGATAGGACTGGTAGCATCATCCAGGCAGGCACCGTTGGCATAGGTAACTTCAAGTTTAACCGAGTATGTGTTGTCTGTGCTGTATATATGTTCCGGGTTTTCTTCCGTTGAGGTTGTTGCATCACCAAAGTACCAGGTGTAGAATGGAGTTGCTGTGTTATCTGTTGTTGATTGATTGGTAAACTGCACTTTTTGTCCGGCACAGGCAGTGGCGGGACTGACTGTGAATGCTGCTGTTGGTAAAGAAACCACTGCTACGTTTACCGGACTCGTGTCAATGTTCAAACCACACCCGGCATTGCTTGCTTTTACCGTATAGTTTCCGGTTGATGCAGCTACAGAAGTTATGGCAGGCGACTGATTGGTTGTAGTTGAACTTCCAAACGGTGCGCTATCCTTATACCACTGATAGGTAAAGCCATCCGGATCGGGAGCTACGGTTAATATAAGATTGGGTGATCCCTGACATAATACAACTGTTTCGGGGCTTGATATGGAAAATGTAGGGATATCGACTATCCTGACTTCTGTAGATGTTTTACTAGATACGCAACTACCGGTTCCATCGATCACTTCCAGGTAGTAAACACCTGCATGTTGAACTCTGAAATCTGTAGTAACCGATATGGAAGTGCTTGCTGTAGCAGCCGGTGCGAACCCGTTCGGTCCTGTCCATTTGTAGGTTGCACCCGCAATGGGTGTGGTGACTGACAGGGTTAGGGGACTTCCAGCACAAAGTGGAGAAGCATTCGGTACAGGACCCGGATTGGTGGTATTACCCGTGCCTCCAACGTTAATATCTATGGCCGTTGATTGTACGCTACACGTTCCTCCTTCAGCATTGATCCGTACCGTATAATCACCCGAGCCGAGAACAGCTGTTACATTGAGCGTAGTCATGTTAGCACCACTGGCTACTACTGTTCCGTCTCTCAGCCATTCATAGTTTGCGCCCGGACTTGCCGTTGCCCGAAGTCTATAAGGTAAAAAGTTGCTGCAAATGGATACAGGTGTATTGGCCGGATCAAGTTTAGGTACAACACAGGTTCTGTTCCGGAATACCGATACTTTGGATACCAGTGTTGATGCGTTTGGGTCAATACTGGTAAAGACAATATCCGGTTTAGCATCACCATCGACATCACCAATTTTTACCTGACGGTTTGTATAGGTTGTTGGAGCGACCAGGCGGGCAAACGCGATGGTTCCAGTAGTGCTTTGGTTGTTCAGGATGGTGAGTCGTGCGGTATTACCGTGTGACAGGACAATATCTGTTTTTCCATCACCATCAATGTCTCCTAAATCCATGCTGTGCGGAGCTGCATCTGTTGTAACAATCTGAACTGCAGCAAAACTGATGGTCGAACCTGATCCTGTGTTTCTAAATACGGATACACCCGGGGCAGCTTCAAATAAGTTCGTTCCTGCAATATCCGGTTTTCCGTCACCATCGAAATCACCGACTTTGATTTGTTTTACAGAACGGTTACCTGTGGGAAGGTTTATAGTAGTTCCGAATGATAATGAACCGGGTGAACTCAGATTGGGTATGATATAAATGCCATTCGCTGTACTGGTAGCATACTGGCTTGATAAGATTTCCGGATATCCGTCATTGTTCAGATCCTTTGCCACCACATCATCTGTTGTTGCGCCCGGCACGGTAACAAATACAACAGTAGGGTTAAATGATATTGCTGCCAGTGAGCTGGTGTTGTGAAGTATCGCAATGGTTTTGATCCCAACGGTGTTGTCTGTAACGATGATTTCCGGTTTGCCATCGAGGTCAAGGTCTGCGATTTCGGCCATTTGGTTTTTGCGTGGTGTAAGTTTGATCTCCTGAGCAGTGAATGAAAAACTGCCGTTGTTTTTCAGGATAAAGATCCGGTCAAGCATCACTTTATCTACTAAAACGATATCCTGTAAACCATCACCATTCATATCCCTGGCATTTACGCTCAGCGTAAAGGATGTCAGTGCAAACGGAATTTTTGTAAACGACACGGTGCCCACCGTACTCGTATTACGGAAGACAGAGATGATATTACTTCCTTCATTTGCCGTAACAGCGTCTACTTTGCCATCATTATCAAAATCGGCCAGGTGTACATCAACAAGACCTTTTTCAGAATCAAAATTTAGCTGCGTGGATAGGTTGGCTAACGAGAAGGGGTGTGCGCCACTGAAGCTGAGTAAAAATTGATCGGAAGAATAACCGGTTAAGCCACTGGTTAAATTCGTTACGGAGACATTATCGTACGTGGAGCCTGGAGGTACCTGTGCCTCAATGAGCTGATCCGATACCGAAGTTATAGTGCCACGTGCAGCGCCAAACGTAACCGCCAGTTGTGCCGCGTTAGTTCCAAAAGAACTTCCTTTGATCGTGACCACGTCAGCTGTGCTACCGGTGGTTTTATCGAGCGCACTTACTTCGGGTTTCTGGGCTTTCAGGGAGGTCAACATCAATACAGTAAGTATCAGTGTGCCAGCTGCTTTGGATAGAATTGACGGTATTCGGTTCATGGTATCATAAATGCAAGAATGAAATCAAAACGTAACCCAGTGTGCCAGTTATTTCTCCTTTGTTTCCACAGTCAGTACCGTAGCGCTCTTTAACTTTGTATAATTCTTCAGATTCCGCGCTTCTTCATGTGCTTCACTTGATTTTGAAGTCTCCAGCACATGCACATAGTATTTCTTGTCTTTCTCGTGATAGTATACATTGGCATTGTATTTCTCGGTAATGAGTTTTTTCTTGAAGGCATCAGCCTGTGTGAAGTCCGCGAAAGCGCGTATGATCACGTAGTATTTCTTTTTGGTAACTTCCTCGCGGCTGATGTTGTCCGGATCTTCTACGGATTCCTGGAAACGTGCCGTGTGTTGTTGAGATGTGGTGCGTAAGGTAGAGCGCAGCATCGGTGCATTGCGCTTGAATTTTTTCTGCTCACCCAGGCGAAGACCTAATGCTACTTCATGCGTGCCTTGCGAAAATCCGGCTTCAGGCTGACTGTTTGGTTCGTATGAATAACTGAAGATGAATCGCTGAACGTTGATCCCCAGGTTTCCGGTAAATCCATAGGGCATACGATAGGAGGCTCCGAGCCAGAAATTCTGAGAGAGATTAAATTTAAGCAGCGCCTCCAGTTGATTGTTTCCGGCAGCTGAATACTTGTAATTCAGATAGAGTTCAAGTGGAGCAATGGACTCTTTCGTTTTTACACGAGAACGCATTCCGCCTTTCTTACGGTTTACGATCTTTCCCTCAACCTTGCGTTTATAATATGCTGTTATAAAAATGTTATCAAAAGGGGAAACCGCTGTACTGGAGAAACTGCTTTCACTGGAGAATTTAGGTGTGAATAGTTGTGGCAGGGCAACTCCCAGATTCACTCCGGTAGATGTTCTCAGCAGCATTCCGAAGTTTGCAACGGGTTGTAAATTATTGGCGAGGTAGTTTGCGATAACCGGATCATTTGGATCGGATACTTCATTTATATCAATCGTGTTAGAGATCACGCCACCGGAAAGTCCGAAGGTCAGGGACGACTTTTGACTTACCGGAATTCCATACGCATAGGAAACAGTAATGTCATTGGATGTCAGAATCCCCCGGGTATAGGATGATATTTTAGCTCCTACACCAGCCCTTGATTCATTGAACATGGTGTTAAACGTGATGGCGGATAGTGAAGGAGCTCCATCAACACCCATCCATTGTTGCCGGTGGTGAAGATAGACGTACGTAAAATCCGTAGCGGCTTCTGCCGGATTATACAAGTACGGGTTGATATAAAAACTATTATAGACAGGATAGTTTTGGGCGAACGCAAAATGCCCGCACAGCCAGAAAACAAAGCCGAAGAAGTAGTTAAAAAAAATACGCATTCTCGTCCATTAATATGGGCAAAAGCTTAAAAGTCACTCAGGAAATCAGGCCGGCTACCTGTCTTGATTTCTACACACGTATCTCCCTTGAGTGAATTATACCAGTTTAAAAAGTCACTTTACAGTAAACCCACGAATATACAGCGTTTTTTTTGTTTAATTGCTACTTCTTAGTCCCTAACTTGCGGTAATTCAAGTATTTTTGTGGGATTGTAGGAAGCAATTTTTTAAGAAAACCAAGACTGGTGAAAGCAAAAAACTTAACTGCTCTCCTGTTTTTTCTGTTGATAAGCAAAGTAGCCTGCTGTCAGGTTTTAGTGGGCGCAACAGCTGGAGGCAATCTGTCATGGATGTCGTTTAATGACAGCGATATAAAGGACCTTTATGATATCAAACCCGTAATCGGTTATCATTTTGGAGGTCACGTAGCATTTCGTGTTCAGAAGCGATTCTTTCTGCATACTTCACTTATCTATTCTACGAAGGGAGTTGTCATGGAAGGTGATCGTGATGATTATGAGATCGAACAGAATCTCATTAAGTTCTCCATGCGATTGAATTACATCGAGATGCCGATTCTGTACAACGCCTATTTCAAAGGTAAAATTGGAACTAAAGTGTTCAAATACTCGATTGGTATCGGTCCCAATGTAAGCTATTGGCTTGGCGGCAAAGGCACGGTTGACAATTCTGACATTATAGAGTTTGGGGGAGAGAAAGATTTTAAAATAGCGTTTAATAAAGATCGTACTGAGGGAAAGGAAGGGGAGATGGTGGTAGAAAATCCTAACCGCATTCAATTAGGTATCAATTTGGGCGCAAGCTTTATGTTCGAACCAGCTCCTAACCGTGAAATATTTCTTACGGTGCGTTATGAATTTGGTCATTCATACCTGAGCCGTGGCAGTACTGGTACTTTTGCTACAACCTATTACGAGTATCCACTTGAATCCACGAACCAGGGATTTCGTCTGTCCCTTTCTTACATGATTGACCTCCGGGTAGATCAGCGTAAAAAGGGTAAAAGCACCAATGACCACCGCAAGAGAAAGTACTGATCTTATTGTTTGAAGGGTAATTTTTTCTGCAGCATACTTTGCTCATAGAGGTGAAGCATAATGCCATCCTTGAGCCCGACTTCTGGAACCAGGATGTTGGCTGCATGTGCCCACTCCATTACCTTGAGATAAATGTTGCTGGCAGGAATGATCACATCCGCCCGGTCAGGGTTCATCTGTAATTTATAGATCCGCTCCTCGATTGAATATCCATCTACCATATCGCGTATCTGCTTTACTTTTTTCAGTGACATGGTCTTCCCGGGTTTCAGTCGGGCGAGTTCAAATATCTTGCTGATATTTCCCCCGGTTCCCACAGCGGTAACCTTACCGTATTCCTTCTTTACATTTTCTTTGATCCAATGTTCCATATCCTGCCACATCAGCGGAGAATCATGATGCTCCAGCATACGCACGGAACCAATTTTGAATGACCGTGTCTTTAACTTTTTTCCACCGGCATATAAGTTCAACTCTGTGCTACCACCACCCACATCAATATGAAGGTAAGTCTGATCGGTGAGGTATGAACTGATTGCACGGTTGATCAGTTCAGCTTCGCGGTTACCATCAATAATGTTAATGGTTAAGCCAAGTTCTTCCTGTACTTCCTGTGCCAGTTCAAAACCATTTTCAGATTCCCGCATGGCAGAAGTGGCACAAAACATATAGTCATCCACCTCATAGAGCTCAATCAGAAGCTTATAGGTTTTCATAAGCTTTTTGAACTTCTCCAGGCTTTTGGCACTTATTCGGTTGGTTGTAAATACATCATGACCAAGCCGGAGTGGAAAACGGATGTATTCAAGCTTCTTGAAGATGGGATTGGCATTGGGGTTTACCAATACAGTTGATACCTGGAAGCGTATGGCGTTGGAGCCGATGTCAATTGCTGCAAGCTTCATTCAGCCTCAAAATTACAGTATTGCTTTTTATTTTAAGTGTTAATTCTTTTTCTTTGCACTTGCTTATTCAGAAAGACCGAGGGATTGGGCCCGTAGACGTCTTAGCATCCTATCAGCCAGCGGGCTGATGTTGTGCTAAATCCCATTCCGACCGCAATCGGATGAAGATAAGCGAACCCACCTTAAAGGGGCTCTCTGGATAGCAGCAAACAAGAATAGAGGGCTTATGAAAATCGAAGACATTCTGAAAGAAAGAATCATGATCCTGGATGGTGCTATGGGCACGATGATTCAGCGTTATAAACTGGAAGAGAAAGACTTCCGAAACGAGCAGCTGAAAGATCATCCCCATCCGCTAAAAGGTAATAATGATTTGCTGAGTATCACCCGTCCGGATATTATCAAGGAAATTCACCGCCAATATTTTGAAGCCGGTGCTGATGTTGTCGAGACCAATACTTTCGGTAGCACATGGGTCGCTCAGGCCGATTATCACCTGGAGTCTCTGGTGTATGATATCAATTATCAGGGCGCACGGATAGCCCGGGAAGTAGCCGATGAATTTACCAAACGTGAGCCTCATAAACCCCGTTTTGTAGCGGGCTCCATGGGGCCAACAACCAAACTGGCTTCTATGTCTCCGGATGTTAACAATCCCGGGTTCAGGGCTATTACGTTTGATCAACTGGTAAATGCATTTAAAGAACAGGCAAAAGCATTGATTGACGGAGGTGTTGATTTACTCCTTCCTGAAACAATCACCGACACCCTGAACGTAAAGGCAGCGTTGTTTGCCATCCAGGAATTATTTGAGGAAACCGGCAAGCAGGTTCCGGTGATGGTATCCGGCACTATTACGGATGCCAGCGGCAGGATATTATCGGGCCAGACAGCTGAAGCATTTTTGATCTCGGTATCACATGTTCCGTTGCTGAGCATTGGATTTAACTGTGCTATGGGAGCAGCGGCCTTACGACCTTACCTGAAAGTACTGGACGAAAAATCTTCTTTCTTTGTCAGCGCGCATCCGAACGCAGGCTTACCGAATGAATTCGGTCAATACGATCAGACACCGGAACAGATGGCAGCGGAAATTGAAGAATATCTGAAAGAAGGATTAATAAACATCATCGGTGGATGTTGTGGATCAACCCCCGATCATATTCGGAAAATTGCTGAAGCCGCTAAAAAATATAAACCCCGCCAAGCCGTAGTTCAACATGTCTAAGTATCTGCAGTTAAGCGGCCTTGAAGCCGTAACGATAACCCCTAATTCTAACTTTGTTAATGTTGGTGAACGTACCAATGTAACAGGGTCTGCCAAATTCCTTAAGCTTATCAAGGAAGATAAGTTTGAAGAAGCGCTGGAAGTAGCACTTGATCAGGTTCGCGGAGGCGCACAGGTCATTGATGTGAACATGGATGAAGGCATGCTTGACTCAAAAGCAGCCATGGTAAAGTTTCTCAACCTCATGGCCGCAGAGCCGGAAATCGCGGTGGTTCCGGTGATGGTGGATTCTTCCAAATGGGAAGTGATTGAAGAAGGACTTAAGTGTCTTCAGGGTAAGGGAATTGTAAACTCCATCAGTCTGAAAGCGGGTGAAGAAGAGTTTATTCGTCAGGCAAAGCTGGTGAAAAAGTATGGTGCTGCCGTTGTTGTTATGGCGTTCGATGAAGCCGGTCAGGCAGATACCTACGAAAGACGGATCTCGATCTGTAAACGGGCGTATGATACACTGGTTAATCAGCTGAATTTTCCTTCACAGGATATCATCTTCGATCCGAATATTTTTCCGGTGGCCACCGGCATTGAAGAGCACCGGAACTATGCGCTTGATTTTTTCAAAGCAGCGAAATGGATACGGGAGAATCTTCCGAATGCACACGTCAGTGGAGGTGTAAGTAACGTTTCGTTCAGCTTCCGGGGAAACCAAAAGGTACGTGAAGCCATGCACGCGGCTTTTTTATACCATGCTATTCAGCATGGTATGGATATGGGTATTGTAAACCCTACCATGCTCGAGGTATATGATGAGATTGACAAGGAACTGCTGGAACGTGTTGAAGATGTTTTACTGAACCGGAGGGATGATGCCACAGAGCGTCTCCTGGATTATGCTGAGAAAGTAAAAGGATCTGCAAAGAAAAAAGAGCTGGATGATGAGTGGAGGCAGGGTACAGTTGAAGAACGTATCACCCACGCGTTGGTGAAAGGTATAATTGACTTCATTGATCAGGATACAGAGGAAGCCCGTCAGAAGTATGGCCGTCCACTGCATGTTATTGAAGGTCCGCTGATGGCGGGGATGAATGTCGTAGGTGATCTTTTCGGTGCCGGTAAAATGTTTTTACCTCAGGTGGTAAAGAGTGCACGGGTGATGAAAAAATCCGTTGCATACCTCACACCTTTTTTGGAGGAAGAGAAAAGGCTGAATGGCACCACCGATAAGGTAGCGGCAAAAGTGCTGATGGCTACCGTGAAAGGAGATGTACACGATATTGGTAAGAACATTGTAGGCGTTGTACTCGCATGTAACAACTATGACATTGTTGATTTGGGTGTGATGGTGCCTCCGGAGAAAATTCTGGAAGCAGCCAAGCGCGAAAAGGTAGATGCGATCGGACTAAGCGGTCTGATTACTCCATCATTGGATGAAATGGTTCACGTAGCGAAGGAAATGCAACGTGAGAAAATGGAACTTCCATTGCTGATTGGTGGCGCCACAACCTCCCGCATTCACACGGCTGTTAAAATTGATCCGGTATATGATGGCCCTGTAGTGCACGTGCTGGATGCGTCACGCTCCGTACCCGTAACGAGTGAACTGGTTAATCCCCAGACACGTGGGGCGTTCAAACGTAAGATGAAAGAGGAGTACAGTAAAATGCGGGTTGAACATGCGGGTCGGCAGCAGGCTAAGAACTACATTACGTTAGCGGAAGCCCGCAACAACAGTACAAAGATCGACTGGAGTAATACCGCATTCACCGCACCGGTGTTCACAGGCCGCAGAGAGTTCGTGAATTATCCGTTGGAAGAAATCCGGAAGTATATCGACTGGACTCCGTTCTTTCAAACATGGATGCTGGCGGGGCGTTATCCCGGTATTCTGACAGATCCGGTGGTAGGCACAGAAGCAAAGAAGCTCTTTGATGATGCGAATAAAATGCTTGATGAGATCATCCGCGATAAAAGTTTGCAGGCCAGTGGTGTGATTGCTTTCTATCCGGCCTCGGCTGCCACGGATGATGTTCACCTGTATAAACAACACGGTGATGCTAAACCGTTTTCGACATTCCATTTCCTGCGTCAGCAAAATAAAAAGGCACAGAACCTTCCCAACTTCTGCCTGGCTGATTTCATTTCTCCTGAAAAAGGAAAGGATCATTTTGGAATGTTTGCTGTAACGGCCGGTTTGGGACTGGAAAAATTACTGGAGAAACATAAGGCCAATCATGATGATTATTCTGACATCATGGCGAAAGCACTGGCTGACCGCTTAGCTGAGGCGTTCGCGGAATGTCTTCATGCTAAAGTGAGAACGGAATTCTGGGGATATGCCAAAGATGAGACTTTTTCAAACGAACAATTGATCGATGAGGAATACAAAGGTATCCGGCCTGCTCCCGGTTATCCGGCCTGTCCTGATCATACGGAAAAGAAATTGTTGTTTGAATTACTGGATGCTGGCAAAGTAGGTATTCAGTTGACTGAATCATTCGCGATGTATCCCGGAGCAGCGGTGAGCGGCTTTTATTTTTCACACCCTGACTCAAAGTATTTTGGTCTTGGAAAAATTGAAAAAGATCAGGTGAAAGATTATGCTGAACGGAAAGGCATGCCCCTGGAGGAAGCCGAGCGCTGGCTGGCACCAAACCTGAGTTATGATATTTAGTCTTCGTAAATTTCGACTAACCTTTAATACCTACATAAAACGCAATCAAAAATGAAGGTTGTAGATCACCTCAAAAACGGTAACGGAAAAACACTTTTTACGATTGAAATACTTCCGCCTTTGAAAGGCGAGAATATTAAAAACCTTTTCGGCAACATTGATCCGTTGATGGAATTTAAACCACCCTTTATTGATGTTACCTATCATCGCGAGGAGTATGTGTTTAAGAAGAAAGAGGGAGGTTTACTGGAAAAAAGTACAACACGAAAGAGGCCTGGTACAGTCGGTATTTGTGCTGCCATTCAGAATCATTATAAGGTGGATACCGTTCCGCATATTATCTGTGGTGGATTCAGTCGGGAAGAAACGGAGAACGCATTGATCGATCTTCATTTTCTTGGTGTTGATAATGTACTCCTGCTACAGGGTGATGCGATCAAGAGTGAATCGAAATTTGTGCCGGAACCAGATGGACACCGGTATGCTTCCGAATTGCTGGAGCAGGTGGTTAAGATGAATAAAGGCCTTTACATCGATGACGACCTGTTGAGTGCTGCGCCTACGAATTTTTGTATTGGTGTTGCCGGCTATCCCGAGAAGCATTTCAATGCACCCAATCTGAAGACAGACATGAAATACCTCAAGTTGAAGGTAGATATGGGTGCAGAGTACATCGTTACGCAGATGTTCTTCGATAACCAGAAGTATTTTGATTTTGTAGATAAATGCCGGGAGTCAGGAATTCACGTTCCGATCATTCCCGGTATAAAGCCTCTGACCGGTAAGGGACAACTCACCATATTACCTAAAACATTTCATATTGATATACCGGAAGCGCTGGCTGACGAAGCAGAAAAGTGTAAGGATAATAATGCTGTAAAAGAAGTTGGAATAGCCTGGTGTATTGAACAATCCAAAGAGCTTGTTAAAAAAGGTGTTCCAACATTACATTTTTATTCCATGGGTAAGTCTGACCCAATTTATAGGATAGCAAAAGAATTATTTTAAGGTATCTTGCTGCCCCATTTCGCCTATTCGAATGAAATCTTTGTGTGCTGTAGTATTGGTGGTGTTTTTTTGTTCGGCTTTTCAGGATGGCTTATCTCAACAAGCAAAGACCGACTCTCTTTTGCGTGTTATTCCGGGAATGGAAAAGTCATCAGAACGGGTAGATGCGCTGAATGAACTGGCCTTCCATTTTGCTATCATGTCGCCACGTGATAGTGAAAAATTCGTTGAAGAAGCACTTGCGCTCGCGAGGGATATTCAATATAAAAAAGGACTGGCTGAATCACTCAAGATACTGGGAGTGATCTATTATTCCAGAAGCGAGTTCAGTCTTTCTGCTGAATACAGTTATCAGGCACTTAAATTATTTGAAGAGCTCGGAGATAAATCCGGGCAGGGTAAAGTGTTGAACAACCTGGCGTTGGTTTTCAGTGCTCAGCATGAAGTTGAAAAACTCTACGAATTTTCTCAGCGATCACTCCGTCTAAAAAGAGCGGTGGGGGATAGTGTCGGGGTAGCAAATTCATTACTATCATTGGTTGACTATTATCGGCAAACGAAAAAGTTTGATCAGGCGCAACGGTATTGTAAAGAAGCGCTTGCCCGTTACCATGCTCTGCACAACGATCTGGGATTGGCACATGCCTCCCGGCACATGGGTGAAGTATATGCCGATGAACATAATTACGTGATGTCAGCCTCGTATTTTAAAGATGCTATTCACTTCGCAAAACTGGCTAATGATCACTTTGAAATTATGGGTGCTTACCGGAACCTTGGCCATCTTTTTTTACATGCCGGTGGGTTTGACTCGGCACAGTATTACTACAGGAAGTCGCTGCAGCAAGCCAGGCAGTACGGTAGCCAGAGTCATGAGATGCTGGCGAATCAGGGTTTGTCATCGTATTACAGTAAACTGAATCAGTTTGATTCTGCACTTTTTTATTTTCAGGCGGCTACCACCATTGAACGCACTATTTTTAACAGCGAGAAATTACAGCAGCTGTCAGCGCTACAGATATTATACGATTTCGAACGTAAAGAACAGGAGATAGGCTTTCATAAAAAGATTGTACAGCGTCAGTATGTGGCCATAATAGGGGTAACGGCTATTCTGATTCTTACGGTAATGATTGGATTTAAATTCTACTACCTGAACCGTACAAACCTGCGGGCTAAAGAAGATCTGCTGAAACTGAATACAGAGATTCATTCCATGAATGAAAACCTCGAGCAATTGGTGCAGAAGCGAACGGAAGAAATCAAGCTTCAGAATCAACGGCTGGTGGAATATGCTTTCTTTACGGCTCATGAAGTAAGGGGACCATTGGCACGGATACTGGGATTGATTGAGCTGGCCAAACTGAAGGACATCAGTTCAGAAGATAAAGATCAGATTATGGCGCGGCTGGAAGATACAGCCAATGAACTTGATGAAGTGATCCGGGTGATCAACCGGAAGCTGGAGAATGCCCGTCAAAAGCTATAAAAAAACAAAAGGTACCATCAGGTACCCTTGTTAGGAATAGGTAAATATATTTTTTGTTCTCTTATCCTTTGATGAACTTCAAAGCCTTTTGCTTAACCATGTCACGATCCGCAGTAATCGAAGGATCGCTGTAAACGTGCTGTGAAATTTCAGCAACCACACCTTTCTTGAAGCCCAGCTTTTCAGCCATGTTTTCGCAGAAAACGATCTCACTTCTGAAAACCTGACCATCCATTTTCATGAGCTGTATCAGGAAATAGAGGTGTTCGAATTTTTCATCGTTTGTCAGGCTGGTGATGTTCCCGATTGCTTTAGGGTTATTAAGCATGTGGTCAACTTCTTCTTTGCTGATACCGTTTGCTTTAGCAATAATGTGGATAAGTTTGGATTCACGATCAGCTACTTTGCGGTCACTCGCAGCCAGGTTGATCAGTACATTTAGTTCGGCTTTTTTGTCAAAAATCATAGAAGCTCTTGGTTTGAAGTACAAATTTTAAAAAATGAACTATGAAATTCACTGTAAAATACGATGTTTTAGTACATCCACAAAAAAATTGATATGTAATCCCCGGCATGCAACCCTTATATTTGCGAGCTGTCATTAGGGCAAATTGATTTGTTTATGAAGAATTTAGTGATCGTATTTCTGATGTTAATAGCGGGTGGGGTATTTGCCCAGCAATCTCAAACGCGTAATATCACTCCCTTTACCGGAATAAAAGTAGCAGAAGGTATTGATGTCTACCTGAAAAAGGGAGACAAGGAAAGTGTGCGGGTAGAAGTTACCGGAACGCAAGTCGAGAATGTAATGACGGAGGTGTCAGGATCTTACCTCAAAGTCCATATGAAGGACGGCAATTACAAGGGAAACATTGACGCTAAAGTGTATGTAACCTACGTAAGGCTGGATAAGCTCTCTGCCAGCTCGGCTGGAAATATCTTTTCGGATGGAGCCATTAAGGCAACCGATATGGAAATTAGTGCTTCCAGTGCCGGTTCAATTGAGGTAGGCCTTGAGACTGAAACAGTTACCGTATCAGCTTCCAGTGCTGCTGAAATTGAACTGAAGGGCAAAACAAAATCGTTATCCGTGGATGCGTCAAGTGCCGGTGAAGTCGATGCCTATGATCTGGAAGCCCAGAAGGTAGAAGCAGATGCCAGCAGTGCGGGTTCAGTACGGGTTACTGTTGTCCAGGACCTGGATGCCCATGCCAGCAGTGGGGGAAATATCCGCTATCGCGGAAGCCCCAGTAAATCAATCACCGATTCCAGCAGTGGAGGCTCGGTAAAGAAATCGGATTAATACGGAATAGGAATAATAAATATTACAGGAAAGAGGCTGGTTGAAATAACCGGCCTTTCTGTTTAATCACCAGATTCTTCTGCTACGGTTTGTAGCGATGAAACGGTTAACGTTCCTTCATTTTCGGTAATGTGTATGATGACCGTTTCTCCACCTTCCTGATAACCGATATCTACATTGAATCGTATTTCGGTGTCATCGGAATCCACGGTGGATATTGCAGCGCTGCCTCCTTCAGAAGAAACCAGGCTTAGCCAGCCCTGGAATACTTCGATCAGTCCGCTGGAGTTTCCGGTTTCAGTGAACTCAATAAAACGTATCGTATTGTCGTGAGTATCCTGCAGGTAGGGCACAGCATAGGCGTTGCAGCCCGTGAGGCCATTGGTGTCAGACGGACCAATGCCATCATCATAGCCATAAAATACCTGGTAGTTTTTTCCTCTGAATTCCAATTCCCCGACATAGGCATTATCATCCATGTGGATCATCAATACGTCCTTGCCAGAAACCCAGCCTCTGTCTTCATCTCCTGCAAAGAGTACTTCATATCGAAAGAACTGATTGCAAAGGTCATCACCGGGTGGATAACGAAGGTTGGTTACAGCCATCACCCTGACCTTCTCCAGTACGGCACGTTCGCCCATGGTTTCCAGCGTAGTTGAATCCGGATAAACTTCGACACCCGGTAAAACCAGGATTTCTCTGCCGATGGTGTTAAATGATGATGATGATACGTTTTCTTCATATACATCAGAAGCCTCAGGGGTGCTACTATTTGTTTCTGAAATGGTTGTTACTGTATCGGAAGCCAGGCTGTCGGTGGCCTGATCTGATGTTGTTCTGGACTGGCAGGCCAAAAGGGAAATAAGAAATACAATAAGGCTGAGGTCTTTCATACACAAGGGTTTATCAAATCTATTAAAAAAAATACGGTGGTCTCAGCTCTGTCTTGGCTGCTCATGGAGAAACTGGTGCAGACCTTCTTCTTCAAAGAATTGATGAGGGTGTGAATGATATGAGTAGCTAAATCCGTATTTGTCACATGCATTGTTAGAGCATGTGACAAACGATCCATGTTAGGAGGATAAAAAAATCAGGCTATTTGCCCAACTCCAGAACCATCAGGTATTTTTCGCGAATTGTGATTTTGTCGGAGAGTGAAATGTTTTTTTCAGTGGCAATTTCCTTGCCTGTGGTAAACCCACTGGTTCTTTCAGCGAAACGTTTTGCATCTATCTCCATGGGCTTTGTGTTGGTATTCATGATGCACATTATCGTCTGGCTGTCATCATACCGGAAGTACACATATACACCATCTTCCGGAACAAACTGCATCATCTTACCCGTCTTAATGGCGGATGAGTTCTTCCGGAAACTGGCAATGCTTTTTACCCAATCGAACACCTCGTTTTCTTTTTCTGTTCTTCCGGCTGCGGTGAATTTGTTTGTTTTATCCGTTGGCCATCCGCCAGCAAAGTCAAGACGTACCCATCCATCCGGATTGGTGAATCCCTTCATGAGTATCTCTGTTCCGTAATACATCTGCGGAATTCCCCTCACCGTTAACAACCAGGCCAAACCTATTTTTTGCTTGTCAGCATCTTCTCCTACTACCGAGAAGAACCGGCTCACATCATGGTTGTCCAGGAAGTTTACATTCTTCATAGCGTCTTCGTAAACAAAATCATTCGCCAGTGTCTGGTAAAGTTTATTCACTCCGTTGGTCCAGCCGAATGGTTCATTCACCGCGCTGGTGATCCCATACATATTGGTTTGGAAATCGGTAACACCGGTAAGATTACTTTTAAAGGGAACATCAAGCGTATTGCGTGTAAAGTAGGCCTGACTGGCTACGCCATGCACCCACGTTTCTCCAAACATGGTGATATTAGGATACTCATCAATCAGAGCCTGATTGCAACGGTTCATGAATTCAAGATCGTTGTAGATGTACGTATCGATGCGCCAGCCATCCACTTCAAATTCTTCAACGCTCCAGATCGCATGCTGAATCAGAAATCTGGCAACAAATGGATTACTGTGATTTAAATCGGGCATCATGCGGGTGAACCATCCATCGCTTATGCGGGTCTGATCGGCTTTTGATCTGTAGGGATCAAACAAGGGTTGATCTTTATAGGTGGTATTCGTATACGTTGGCCACTCATGAAGCCAGTCGTGCGTTGGCTTTTCCTGTACGAAAAAATGATAGAGTCCTACGTGATTATACACCGCATCCTGGATCAGTTTCATATTTCGCTTGTGCAGTTCCTGGCTCAGTCTTTTGTACGCATCGCTTCCACCAAGGCGTGGATCCACTTTATAATGATTGGTGATGGCATAACCATGTTCCGTACGGTGGGGCATATCGTTTTCCAATACGGGTGTCATCCACAAGGTAGTTACACCCATATCCTGCAGGTAATCCAGGTGATTAATAACGCCCTGAAGGTCGCCTCCATGACGATGAAAAATAGAATCCCGGTCAAGGGATTGATCCTTCATCCCCTTGATTCTGTCATTTGTTGGATCACCGTTGCTGAACCTGTCAGGCATCAGCAGGTAGATAAAATCTGATGATGTTACACCTTGTGCAAATCTGGAATTAGACCGTGCTTTCAATGCCCAGTTGACGGCAATGGCTTTCTTCTTTCCCGATTTGAATTTCCAGATCACGTTACCAGGCTTTGCTGTTGAGCTTATTGCAATGTCAATCGCCAGGTATTTGCCATTCTCCAGGCGGTGTACATTACTGATGGTGACGCCATCACCTTCAACAGTAACTTCACTTTGGTTTAACAGGGGGTCTGTTGATTTCACCAGCAGTTGGATTTCGCTGTGTTTCATTCCGGCCCACCAGTTTGGCGGATAGATTTCCGGAGTTTGAGCGAAGCTATGGATAGAGAGGAAGAAAAACAGAAGGGAAAGCGATCGGGTAAAATGCGTCATGGGTGATACAGGGTTACTGTGTAAAAATTCAAAAAGATTCAAAATAACGAAAGTCTTATTGAATATTTAGCATTAGGAATCGTTTGCGGGTTCGATTTCCATTAATGCTAACGGTTGCAGCGTCTTTAACACCAGATCTTATCTGCCTGAAAGGACTTAAAGCGTCTGAAGAAGTTGAATGTGCCTTTAATTGAAAGCACGGTAGATTACTTACCTTCTTTTTTTATTTTACGATGTGATATTGCAGCAGCGCCTACTGAATCTTGTTTGTGTGACCATCCTGCTGGTGACTGTCCGCTGCAACCCGGAAAAAGGATCATCCCCTGCAGAGACAAACGACACGTTACTCTTTCAGCGACTCTCCACCACGGAGACAGGAATCACATTCAAAAATGAATTGACTGTCAGCGAGGACTTCAATGTTTTCAAGTACCGTAATTTTTATAATGGTGGAGGCGTAGGCATAGGAGATATCAACAACGATGGATTGCCGGATATATACTTCACTTCCAACATGGGTGATAACAAGCTCTACCTGAATAAGGGCAATTGGAAATTCGAAGACATCACAGAGAAGGCAGGCGTAAAGGGATCAAAGATATGGTCAACCGGTGTGAGTATTGCCGATGTAAATGCAGATGGATTTCTGGATCTGTACGTATGCAATGCCGGTGATCCCAATGGTGATAACCGTGAGAATGAACTGTTCATCAATAATGGTGATCTGACGTTTACCGAACGGGCAAAAGGATATGGACTGGCTGACAAAGGTTTTTCAACGCATGCGGTCTTCTTTGACTATGATAAAGATGGTGATCTGGACTGCTATGTGCTAAACAACTCCGGTCGCCCGATTTCAACATTGGGATACCGGAACCTCCGGCACGAACGTGATGAATTTGGTGGTCATAAACTCTATAGGAACAACAATGATCATTTTGTTGATGTAAGTGAGGAAGCCGGCATCTATGGCAGCGTCATTGGCTTTGGCCTGGGTGTAATGGTGGGGGATGTGAATCAGGATAACTGGCCCGATCTCTATGTATCCAATGACTTCTACGAGCGTGACTACCTCTATGTGAACAATCATGATGGTACATTTACTGAATCGCTGGAGGAACGCCTGGGCCACATCAGTATGTTTTCCATGGGTGCGGATCTGGCTGATCTGAACAACGATGGCTATCCGGATATTTTTTCAACGGATATGCTTCCCGATGACGATTACCGGTTAAAGACACTGGTTTCATTTGAGACTTACGATATAGCACAGCTGCGTCTGAAGAATGGATATTACCATCAGTACATGCGCAACATGCTGCAGATGAATAACGGTGACGGATCATTCATGGAAGTAGCCGAGCTTGCCGGAGTTGCTGCTACTGATTGGAGCTGGGGAGCACTCATGGCCGACTTTGACAATGATATGCATCGTGAAATTTTTGTCAGCAATGGAATTTTCAAGGATGTCACCAATCAGGATTTTGTAGAATTCCTGGGAAGCAGTGATCAGGTACGGGCCGTGATGGAAGGGAAGAAAGTTGACTTTATCGAGTTTGTAAATAAGATGTCTTCGCAGAAGATCCATAATCACATGTTCACGGCTGCGGGTGAATTAAACTATACAGATGTCGCACTGCCCTGGGGACTAGATGAGCCCAGCTTTTCCAATGGTGCCGCTTATGGCGATCTGGATGGTGATGGTGATCTGGACCTTGTGATCAACAACGTCAATCAGGAAGCGTTCGTCTATCGTAATCAGGTTCGCGAACTGAAGCGGAATAATTTTATAGCCATAACATTTAAGGGTGTACCTAAAAATACATTTGGTCTCGGTGCTTCGGTGCATGCAACGGTTGGTCGTGAAAAACTTTTATTTGATCAAATGCCCATACGTGGATTTCAATCCAGTATGGATTATAAAATGGTCATCGGTATCGGTCAGGCTTCAACTGTGGATAGTCTGGCAGTTATATGGCCGGATAATCGCATGCAGGTTTTTAAAAATGTAAGTGCAAATCAAACTCTTACGGTATCACAAACCGAAGCCAACTGGCTATGGCGAAAAGAAGAGACATCGGGTAACGCCCTGTTAAAAGAAGTACAGGTATCACCGCCCGTTGTTCATCAGGAAAATGAGTTTAATGATTTTGATCGTGACCGGCTGCTCTATCACATGTTGTCAACCCAGGGGCCGGCATTTGCCAAAGCTGATCTGAATAATGATGGGCTTGACGATTTCTACCTGGGTGGAAGTGCCGGCATATCAGGCGCGATTTATATCCAGCAAAAGCTGAATAAATTCTCGAAGTTCCCGACAAGTGTATTTGAGCCAGCTGCTTTATCAGAAGATGTTGACGCAGTATTTTTTGACGCGGATAAAGATGGTGATCTGGACCTGTATGTAGTAAGCGGTGGTTCGGAATACATTGCACAATCACCCCATAACCTCGATCACTTTTACCTCAACACAGGTTCGGCCACACGGCCGGTATTTGTCAGCGCTCCTGATCATATTCCGGCATTCAATCAAAGCGGCAGTTGTGTGCGTCCTGCGGATATTGATCAGGATGGTGATTTGGATTTATTTGTAGGTACACGTGTACTGCCTGCATACTATGGTATTCCCTGCGATCAGTTTATTCTGATCAATGATGGCAAAGGAAACTTCGCTGATGGTACAGCGCTATGGGCTTCTCCGTTTAAAAAGCTTGGAATGGTGACAGATGCTCAGTGGTTCGATTATGACCAGAATGGATTTCTCGACCTGATCCTCGTGGGTGAGTGGATGCCGGTAACTATTTTTAAAAACGATGGTAAGCATCTCACGCGTGTTGAGAATCTGAAGGGCCTTGACAAAACAGAAGGGTGGTGGAATACAATTGAGGCGGTTGATCTCAACCGTGATGGCAATATGGATTTTGTGTTAGGTAATATCGGCCTGAATTCAAAGTTCAAACCATCAGCTGAAAATCCCCTTTCACTTTACGTTGGTGATTTTGATCTGAACAGTTCTTTGGAACCTGTTTTCACCTTTCAGAAAGAAGGGAAGGAATACCCGCTGGCACTTCGGCAGGATATGATCCGGCAGATGACTTCACTGAAGAAGAATTTTCTCTATTATAAAGACTATGCCGGTAAGACTATAGAAGAAATTATCGAACCGAAATTATTACGAGAGGCTACCAGGCTGAATTTCTATGAACCTCGTTCGTGTATCTTAGTCAATCAGGGATTTGATTTTATCCTGGAACCGCTACCGGTTCATGCACAGGTATCTCCCGTATATGATATCGAGGTACATGATCTGAATAAAGATGGGCATCTTGATCTGATTCTGGCCGGAAATCTCTATGGCGTAAAGCCCGAAGCCGGCCGTTATGATGCCTTGCAGGGCCTGGTGCTGACAGGAAATGGTACAGGAAAATTCATCCCTAATTCGTTCCGGCAATCGGGTCTGAAAATAACCGGAGAGGTCAGGCACATTTCCCTGATGAATGCAAAAAATCCCCAAATCGCATTTATCCGAAACAACGACTCTATAAAACTCTATTCAATTAACCCCTAATCCGCCATCAATCTTTGCATTCTGTTGTTTTGAAGGGATGTTATTTCACGACCGAAGAGTTTGTTATTCTTGATTAACTTCTATTTTTGAGGTCAAACCAAAAACCAATGAACCGACTTTTTGTTAAAGTTCTTTTTCTCGCTTTAATATTTTCGTCTTGTGAGTCAGATAAGGAAGTGTGGAAGGCAAAAGCGAATAATGCTGACTATCTGCACCGCTCAATAAAACAGGTTACGGATGTCATTGTTCACGATATATTTTCACCTCCCGTAGCATCACGGATCTATACGTATATCAGTGTGGCAGGCTATGAGGCGGCTATCCATCAGGATTCAAAGTACACCTCGTACGCAGGCCAGTTACATGGATTAAGCGCTGTTCCTGAACCGGATAAAAATCTGGAGTATTGTTTTCCGCTGGCGTCAGTGCAGGCTACCTTAAAGGTAGGACGCACACTGGTTTTCTCGGAAGATAAAATGGATAAGTTCTATACGGGCATCATGCAGGAATTTATGGATACCGGTATACCTGAGGATGTTTATGAGCGTTCTATTGCCTATGGAAATCAGGTAGCCGATCATATTCTCGCCTGGTCAACAAAGGATAATTATAAACAAACCCGTTCGTTTCCCAAGTATTCTATTTTAGATGATCCGGGAACCTGGAAGCCAACACCTCCGGCATACATGGATGCTGTTGAACCGCACTGGAATAAGATCAGAACATTTGTGCTGGATTCAGCCGCGCAGTTTAAACCGGTTCCGCCTACCGCATTTTCTACCGATAAGAAAAGTCAGTTTTATAAAGAAGCTTACGAAGTTTATCAGATCGGAACGCAGTTGAGCGAGGAGCAGCGGCAGATCGCTTCGTTCTGGGATTGTAATCCGTTTGTCATGAACGTCAAAGGTCACGTGATGTTTGCTACCAAGAAAATTTCTCCGGGTGGCCACTGGATGAACATTACCAATGTAGCGTGTCATAAGGTCAATGCGGATCTTGTAGCTTCCGCAGAAGCGTATTCACGCGTTGCCCTTTCGTTGGTCGAAGGATTCATTTCATGCTGGGATGAAAAGTACAGAAGTAAAGTCATTCGTCCGGAAACCTACATCAATCAACATATCGACAATAAATGGATCCCGCTTTTACAAACGCCACCCTTCCCGGAATACACCAGTGGTCATAGTGTGATCTCCAGTTCAGCAGCAGTTACCCTCACCGATCTGTTTGGTGATAACTTTGCCTTCATTGATTCTACAGAGGTAGAGTTCGGACTTTCCATCCGGAATTTTCCGTCTTTCAAAAAAGCAGCAGAAGAGGCTGCCATCAGCCGGATGTATGGTGGTATTCATTATCGCCCCGCATTTGAAAATGGTCTGGTCGAAGGAACTGCCATTGGTGAATTTATCATTCAGCGTGTTAAAACCCGTAAGAAAGAAGTAGCTGAAGCGAAGTAAGCTTCTGTTTTGTTCACGTTAAGTTCATAAAGGTTTGCTATATTGATTCATACAAACCAGACTTTATGAATCCTTATTTTGCTGAATTCTTTGGCACGATGCTGCTCATTATTTTAGGTGAGGGCGTAGTGGCAGGAGCCTTATTAAAAAATTCCAAATCTGAAAATGCTGACTGGCTTACCATCGTAATCGCGTGGGGCCTTGCTGTTACGCTCGCCATTTATGCTGTGGGAAGTATCAGCGGTGCACATCTTAACCCGGCCGTAACGGTGTCTCTTTTTGTTGCTGGAGATTTTCCGGCTGAACAGCTGGTTGGTTATCTCATCGGGCAATTGACAGGCGCTTTTACCGGAGCGATTATCGTTTGGCTTCAATACCTTCCGCATTGGGGTCGTACGGATAGCGCGTCAAAAAAGCTGGCGGTCTTTTGTACAGCACCTGCCATTCGTTCAACACCGGCAAACCTGCTCAGTGAAATTATTGCTACGATGGTCTTTATGCTGGGAGTTCAGTTCATCGGTGCCAATGAATTTGCTATGGGATTAAATCCGCTCATAATCGGTGCGCTTATTATTTCAATTGGATTAAGCCTGGGAGGAACAACAGGCTTTGCTATAAATCCTGCCCGTGATCTGGGCCCACGTATTGCTCATTTCATCCTTCCCATTCCCGGCAAAGGTTCATCAGACTGGTCATACAGTTGGATCCCCGTTGCCGGTCCGTTGATCGGTGGGGTGCTGGGTGCGTGGTTATTTAAAGCGGTCTTTGCCTGATAGAAAGTTTTCATTTTACAGAGTACCCTTATGTCAAAATACATTGTAGCCCTGGATCAAGGCACAACCAGTTCACGAGCGGTTATCTTCAATGAGAAAGCTGAAATAAAAGGTATTGCTCAACAGGAATTCCGGCAGATATTTCCGCAATCCGGATGGGTTGAGCACGATGCCTCTGAAATTCTGACAACACAAATGGGAGTGTTGTCTAAAGCCCTTCAGGAAAATAATATCAGACCGGAAGAGGTCGCTGCTATCGGTATCACTAATCAGCGGGAGACTACGGTTATCTGGGACCGGAAAACAGGTCAGCCCATTCATAATGCTATTGTGTGGCAGGATAAACGAACGGCACCTGCCTGTGAAGAACTCAAAGCGAAAGGGCTTGAAAGCTATGTTCGGGAGAACACCGGACTGGTTATTGATTCTTATTTCTCAGCTACTAAAATAAAATGGCTGCTTGACCATGTTCCAGGTGCACGAAAAAAAGCAGAAGCAGGCGAGCTCGCATTCGGTACGATCGATACCTGGCTGATCTGGAATATGACCAAAGGCAAAGTGCACGCAACGGATTATACCAATGCATCACGAACCATGGTGTACAATATCCGCGAGCTGAGGTGGGATAAAAAAATGCTCATGGAGCTGAACATTCCGGAATTGCTTTTACCGGAAGTAAAACCTTCAGCCGCTGACTTTGGAAATTGGGAGATCAACGGTGTTAATGTTCCCATACGAGGCGTAGCCGGAGATCAGCAGGCCGCACTCTTTGGCCAGGCATGCTTCGAAGCCGGAATGGCAAAGAACACATATGGTACAGGATGCTTCATGTTGTTGAACACCGGAACAAAAATTCAGCAATCTAAAAATGGATTGATCACAACCATCGCGTGGGGCCTGGATGGAAAAGTAGAATATGCACTGGAAGGTAGTGTGTTCATTGCCGGTGCTGCTATCCAGTGGTTGCGCGACAGTGTACACCTCATTGATCACTCAAAGGATTCGGAATACTTTGCTGCCAAAGCATTAGGATCAAACGAAGTGTATGTTGTTCCTGCTTTTGCCGGACTGGGTGCACCATACTGGGATATGTATGCGCGGGGTGCGATCTTCGGATTGACGCGTGACACCGGTAAGGATCATATCATCAAGGCCACACTGGAATCACTCGCATATCAGACAAAAGATATTCTGAATGCCATGCAGGAGGATGCCGGTATAAAACTGGCGAGTCTGAAAGTAGATGGTGGTGCCTGTGCGAATAACATCCTGATGCAATTCCAGGCGGATATACTCGGAACCGAAGTAGAACGACCTGAGATCATCGAATCCACGGCTATGGGTGCTGCTTATCTGGCAGGTATCCAGATCGGAGTGTGGAAAAAGACGGACATTATAAAAAACAGAAAGATCCAGAAGAAGTTTATTCCCGACATGGAAGAAACGGTTCGTGTAAAACTGTATAACGGTTGGCTTAAGGCGGTGTCCAGGTGTAAATCCTGGATCGAGTAACAAAAAAAGTTTCACCTTTAAAGACGGATCATTCGGATATCAGGTATGTGCCCGATGGTATCGATTGAAAGAGGTCAGAATGTACTTTTATCAGAGAGAGTTCAGGTGGAAATATGCGCGTTGAAATGTGAATGAAGGGTTAAATCTTTACCTCCTTTTTGATTTGCGTTCGATTTGCTCTATCTTTTCTAGCAAAAGAATTTCTAAACCCTCTCGTTTGTTTGAATGAAAGACCGCGTTGACTTAGTTGTGGTTATTCCGGTTGGACCCAGATGTAACCTCTCTTTTGTTGAAGATACCATTGACAGCGTGTATGACTTTGTCTACTGCAAGTACAAGATCATCGTTCTGGATGATTCTATGGAAGGGGCAGGGCAAAAACTGAAGGATGCATTTCCGGATATAGACCTCATTACAAATGCGCGAAGTCATGGACGCTGGGGCGGATTATATATTAATCTCTGCAAGGGATATCGCCACGCTGTAGAGCACTACCATTTTGATGCATTGCTGAAGCTGGATACAGATGCACTCATCATCGGATCAAATCCTCAGGAAGAAGCCATCAGGCTCTTCAAAGAAAATCCGAATATCGGAATTGCCGGACTTCATTATACAGAGCAAAGTAATACCGACTTTTACGGTAACAAGATCGATAACTCCTGGCCACGCAAACAACTTATCAAAGATACCTGTACCTGGAAGCTGATCAGACGGCCGCTGCCTAATCTGACATTACGCAAGTATTTCTTCAGGGCCATTCGCAAAGGTTATCAGATCGGTGAGAACATCTTTGGTGGTTCCTATTTTATGAGTGAGTCTTTGCTGATGCGAATGAAAGAGGAAGGATTACTCCCCCAGCACAACCTCAAAGGTGTAAACCTGGAAGAGGACCACATCTTCGGAATCCTGGCCCGTTCCCTCGGTTATGAACTGGGTGATCTGGCAAGTGGTGATCTGCCGTTTGGTGTTGCCTGGTTAGGATTACCTGCACCTCCTGAAGAACTCCTGAAGCACGATAAAAAAATCATTCACTCTACCCGTAAGTGGGGAGAGATGGATGAAAAAGACATTCGTTCATTCTTCAAAAAGCAACGTCAGACACAAACCGGTGTCATGCGTTTCAGAATGCCGCAGGAACTTCAGGCGGTTGATCGGTAAGTAATTAAATCTTTCTATTCGGTTTATTAACCATCCTGGTTTTTCTACATTCAGGAAAGATACTGACGTTTATTACTCCGGCTCTATATCCAATTGCAGCTTGAATGATTCGTGAAATCCAGGTTAAATCTGTTTTGAATAAAAAGAAGAAGCGCGACAGCTGGTTTCTGGATGACTACACGTACAATGCCTATGAGGGATGCAGTTTCAATTGTCAGTACTGTTATATCCGAGGAAGCAAGTATGGCGAGAACATGGAGGACACGCTGGCGGTTAAAGCCAATGCCCTTGAGATACTCGACAGGCAACTGGCTTCTCGTGTAAAGAAAGATCAGTATGGAATGATTGCTGTTTCATCCGCAGTCGATCCATACATGCGCATAGAAGAAAAGCTGAAGATGACGGAAGGTTCATTGCGCATCATACAAAAGCATCGGTTCCCGGTTTTGATCATCACCAAATCGAAAGGTGTACTTCGTGATCTTCCGCTCCTGAAAGAAATTGATCAGCAGGCGATACACGCGGCTGACCTCCGGGATACATTAACAAGAGGAGCCATTATTTCATTTTCTGTATCAACCCTGGATGAAAAAATAGCTGCTGCACTGGAGCCGGGTGCTCCGCCTCCGGTGCAGCGATTGGAAACCATGCAGCAATGCAAGGAGGCGGGTCTGATGGTAGGCCTGAATTGTATCCCTATCCTTCCTTTTATTTCAGATACCGATGAAGCATTGGAAAATATGGTGGTGCAGGCTAAACGGTATGGCGCTGATTATATCCTGATTGGTGGTCTTACACTGTTTGGAGATAAACCGGCTGACAGCAAAATTCTGTACTACAAGTTCCTCGAGCGAAATTTCCTTCACCTGATACCGGCTTACAAAAAATTGTATCGTATTTTTTTTATGCCTTCTAAAGAATACCTGGACGACCTGAATAATCGTGCTTCGAAGTGGTGTGATGCGTACGGTTTGAAGCGGGGAATTCTCTGACGATTCAGAGGATTTCACTACGCTGTTAGCCACTATTACATTATCTTGATGCAGTAACTTTTAACCGTGTCAGATTTTTCTGCTTTACAACGTGCGGCCATCCTTTCGCGACTGAAGTCTCAGTCCTATGATCTATTGATCATTGGAGGTGGGATCACCGGAGCAGGTATTGCATTGGATGCGGCATCGCGGGGTCTGCGTACTGCCCTCATTGAAAAAAATGACTTTGCCTTTGGTACCAGCAGCCGGTCTACCAAACTTATTCACGGAGGGCTGCGCTACCTCAAACAGCTTGAGTTTGGTTTGGTTAAGGAAGTAGGGAGCGAACGTGCTGTTGTTCATAACCTGGCTCCGCACCTGGTAATTCCGGAAAAAATGCTGTTGCCACTTTCCGAGAAAAAAGGACTGGGCTACTGGCTTACCTCAATCGGTCTTAAAATATATGACTGGCTTGCCGGTGTGCGGCCTGAAGATCAGCGAAGGATGTTGACCCGCGCACAAACCTTAAAGTATGAACCCCTGTTGCGTAAGGATGATGTTAAAGGTGGTGCTATCTATGCCGAGTACAGAACAGATGATGCCCGGCTTACCATAGAGATTATGAAGGCTGCAGTTGATCACAAAGCGGATGCTCTCAACTATGTCCGGGCCACCGATTTTGTTTATGCCGGAAGTACCATAGCGGGCGCTGTGGTGGCCGATGAAGTTACCGGGCAACGTTTTGAGATTACCGCTACCGTGGTAGTAAATGCAGCAGGCCCCTGGGTTGATGAACTGCGTGAGATCAACAGATCGAAAGAAGGTAAGCGACTCCACCTCACGAAAGGTGTACACATGGTGGTTCCCCATGTGAAATTCCCGGTGAAGCAGGCCATCTATTTTGATGTAGATGATGGCAGAATGATTTTTGCGATACCCCGCGGACGTACAACCTATGTGGGAACTACAGATACGAACTACAATGGAGACAAGGACCATGTACTGGCTACTCGCGAAGACATCACCTATCTGTTGCAGGCTGTCAATGCCACGTTTCCTTCGGTTAGCTTGAATATAGGTGATGTTGAATCCAGCTGGGCGGGATTGCGACCCCTGATTCACGAAGAAGGAAAGTCCGCGTCTGAATTGTCGCGCAAGGATGAAATATTTGAGTCCCCCTCAAGTCTTATTTCTATTGCAGGAGGTAAGCTTACCGGTTATCGTAAAATGGCTGAGCGTGTCGTTAATCTGGTCATACGAAAGTACTTTGAAGACATTGAGCTGAAAGCGTGTTATACGAATAAGATAAAACTCAACGGAGCATTTAAGTCGGTCAGGGAAGTTCAGCAGTATATCGGTTCACTTCAGTCGCAGGGAATGAGTATGCTGACTGCCCGGTACCTCGTAGAGAATTATGGTCTTCAAACCGGAGAAATTCTGAAGCTGCAGGATAGTGATGCTGATGCTGACTGGCGATTACTTAAAGCTGAATTGTTATTTTGTATTCGGTATGAAGCGGTTGTTTCCTTATCCGATTTCCTGGTGAGGAGAACGGGGTTGTTGTATTTCAACATCGGAAAAGTAAAACGATACAAGGAAGCGATAGCAACCAGGATGAAGGAACTGTTAAATTGGGATGAAAAAAAAATGAGCGATGAACTGCAGTCGCTTGATAGTATGATCGAAACTATATCTGTATTTAAATAACGTATTATGAAAGGTCTTTTGTTTTTCATCGGCATACTCGTATTGATCCTGGCCGAAGTATTTAAGGTTTATTTTATTATGCCATTCCCCGGAAGTCAGCAGAGCAATACTGTTGACCTGGCCTATTTTCTCCATACGAATATCCAATGGATCCGGGTTGTAGGTATTCTGATGATCGCATACCCGGTGTTTCACATCTTCCGGGAGGGAAGGCGCTGGGCTAAGATCACCATCACATTAGCGGCTGTTGTTTACCTGGTTGTTTATTACTTTGTCAATTTTGAATTTCTGGCCGATAAAATGTTCCTTCAACCGGAGCATAAAGTTTTTGCGTCATCTGCAACAAATGAAGTCCCCTCAGGCAACCTGGTGGTGGGTGTGTTCATAAACGGTGAAGCCAAAGCATATCCCA
Organism: Ohtaekwangia sp.; assembly: GCA_036503775.1. Taxonomy (GTDB): domain Bacteria; phylum Bacteroidota; class Bacteroidia; order Cytophagales; family Cyclobacteriaceae; genus Ohtaekwangia. Next base: position 5,341 of record DASXWH010000152.1, on the reverse strand, counting down.
TTCAATACATCGGTTATCATCATCAGGTGAGAGATTCAGTAGGCGGCAAGCCGGTGATGGTTACCTATTGTACGGTTTGTCGCACTGGCCGTGTATTCAGTCCGATGGTAAAAGGAAATGCTGAAACATTCAGACTGGTAGGAATGGATCATTTCAATGCCATGTTTGAAGATGCGTCCACCGGAAGCTGGTGGCGCCAGGTAAATGGTGAGGCAGTTACTGGTCCCTTGAAAGGAGAATCGCTGGAAGAAATCCCGGCTGAGCAAATGCGACTGGATGCGTGGATAGGTCAGTATCCCAACACACTTATCATGCAACCCGATACCTCATTCAGTGATCAATATTATTACATGCGAAAATATGACAGCGGCAAAGGGCAGGGAGAACTTACCCGTACCGATTCGCTTTCGTGGAAGGAAAAGTCGTGGGTGGTTGGCGTACAGATAGGAGCGTCATCACGCGCGTATGACTGGCATGATCTGGTTGCCAACCGGGTGCTGAATGATACCCTGGCGAAAACACCGATCGTTGTTGCCCTGGCTAATGACAGTGTAACCTTTCACGTATGGAAAAGAGACACCTTGCTGTTTGAGTTTGACAAAGCAGCTTCCGTTATGCGCGACCGCCAGACGAAATCAACATGGAATGATCTGGGGTATTGTACCGATGGTCCGCTTAAAGGCACTCGTCTTCCGGTTGTTCAATCCTACCAGGAGTTCTGGCATTCCTGGCGTACCTTCAGGCCCGGCACCACCCGTTTTTTGACCGCAAACTGATCTTGCACATGATGGGATTTGCGCTAAATTGAAGGTTTGAATTTTATGGGTAAACAGAAAAGCAAAACGGCAGACAAGCATCACCTGTGGGGGATAGACATGGGCGGAACAAAGATTGAAGGTGTAATACTTAAATCTGCTGATGACCCGGAAGTGATCTTTCGCGACCGTGTTCCGACAGAAGCAGATCTCGGATACGATCACATTTTGAATCAGGTAAAGAAGCTGGTTGATATCATGGTCAGTAAAGTCGGGGGAAAGTCTTCAAAGATCGGATTTGCTACTCCCGGAACACTTGATCCCGGGCTTGGTGTAATGAAAAACTGTAACACCGTAGCCATGAATGGCAAGCCGATGAAAGCTGATCTGGAAAAACTGCTGGATGTTAAAATTGAAATGGCAAATGATGCCGATTGTTTTGCCTTAGCGGAAGCACGGTTCGGTGTAGTGAAGGAACAATTTCCCAATGCGCGTATTGTTTTTGGTGTGATCATGGGCACCGGTGTCGGTGGTGGAATAGCCATTGACGGCAGAGCCATTGTTGGTTTGCAGGGTATTGCCGGTGAATGGGGGCATAACTTTCTGGACGATTCAGGAGGACCTTGTTACTGCGGGAAATCCGGTTGCGTGGAGAATGTGATCTCCGGCCCTGCACTGGAAAAATACTATTTCAATGAAACCGGAAATAAAAAACCGCTGAAGGATATTGTGGCGCTTGCTGAATCTAAAGTTGATCCTACCGCACAGAAAACCATGCTTCGGCTGGTGGAATTTTATGGCAAGGCCTTAAGCGTGGTGATCAACATACTTGATCCCGATGTTATTGTTATAGGAGGCGGTGTTGGTAACATTGACCTGCTGTACGATCGGGGCCGGGATTCTATAAAAAAATATATTTTTAATAACCGGTTGGATACTCCCATTGTTAAGCCTTCGCTTGGCGACAGTGCCGGAGTTTTCGGAGCGGCATTTCTCGTGGCAGAATAATTTAAAGTCGTAGGTCAATCAGAATGACTGGACGGTATTGAACTAATGACCACTGACTAATGAGACTATTTTGATATGAAGCGAATTGCAATAGTTGGACCCATTCCCCGCGATCACATTGTTACGCATCAGGGAGATCTGATTCAGAAATGGGGATGTGTCACCCACCCGGTTATTGCTTTATCCATTCTTGCCGGTAATAAGATTGAGATCATACCGGTATGTCACCTGCGCCAGGTAGATCTGGATAATGTCAAAGAAGTATTTGCAACGCATAAGGGTATTAATCTTAAATACATTACCACTAAGAATGATCAGGGCGATATCATCAGCCTGAAGTTTCTGGACATGAACAACCGGTTGGAAAGACAAACGGGTTTCATGGATCCGATACTGCCGATTGATGTAAAGCACCTTACCGATTGCAAGGTATTCGTATTTATACCCATCAGTGATTATGAGATCTCGCTGGATACACTGAAGTTCCTCAAGAAGAAAAGTAAGGGAATTGTTGTATTTGATGCCCATGGCCCGACCACGGCATGTCTTATCGATGGCGAGCGTAAACGTAAATTCTGGATCGACCGCGATCAGTGGCTTCCCTATATTGATGTATTGAAAATGAATCAGGAGGAGGCCAATGCATCCTGGTTTAAGAAAGAATATGAAAGCCAGGAGTTCTCTGAAACTCCGGAAGTAGACCGGCTTGAATTACGGAAGTTCGCTGAGCATTGTCTTTCGAAAGGAGTGAAGTGTGTTTACATCACGGTGGACTCCCGCGGCTGCCTCGTGTATTTTAAAGAACGCGGTAGGGTAATCGAAGAAATGGTTCCGGCAGTTAAAGTGGAAAATGTCATCGACACCACAGGCTGTGGCGATTCATTTGCCGGTGGCGTGGGTTTTGGATTGCTGCAGAAACCGCGTGACTATATCGGAGCGGCCCGCTACGGTAATGCGTTGGGTGCGCTTCGCACACAAGGAAAAACATTTGCCGTTTTTAAATCCCTCGAAGAAACAAATCAACTCATTCGGGAAACTTATTTATAGAATTGATGGTAGACCTGACCTTAATTAAAGCTTGCATTTTTGACCTGGATGGTGTGATCGTGGATACTGCGCACTATCATTTTCTCGCGTGGAAACGGTTGGCCAATGAGCTTGGCATTGAATTTACGGAAGCCGACAACGAAAGACTGAAAGGCGTGAGCCGGATCCGTTCCATGGAAATACTGATGGAGTTGGGGGATCTCACGCTGACACAGCATGAAAAAGAAAGACTGGCCAATAAGAAAAATGAGTGGTTTGTCGATTACGTTGAACGCATGGTTCCGGAAGAAATTTTTCCAGGGGTAAAGGAGTTGATTCGTCAGTTGCGTGAGCAGGGCTTAAAGATCGGATTGGCATCCAGCAGCAAGAATGCTAAAACCGTTATACAGCTCTTGCGTGTGCAAAACGAATTTGATGTAGTAGTAGATGGAAATATGATCACGCATTCCAAACCGGATCCCGAAATATTTTTGCTGGCCGCTGAAAAGTTAGGGATGAACCCTAAAGATTGTCTCGTGTTTGAAGATGCTGAAGCCGGTGTGGAAGCCGCCCTGGCAGCGGGAATGAAATGCGTGGGAATCGGGTCACCACAGCAATTGAGTAAAGCAAATAAAGTCATCTCCAAAACCAGCGACTTCGCTGTGGGGATGCTGGAAGAATTTTGACTATTCGTATCAGTCATGGGCAATAGTGATGGATTACACACCATACTATTGACTCCTGACTGATGGCACTGACTAATGATTAAGAAGAATGAAGGAGTATTTAAAACATCATGAATGGCAGATCATTGAGGAAGGGTTCGATCCTCATGTAAATAAGATTTCAGAAAGCGTCTTCAGTATCGGCAATGGCCGCATGGGACAGCGTGCCAATTTTGAGGAAGATTATTCCGGGGAGACACTTCGCGGAAGCTATGTTGCCGGTGTATACTATCCCGATAAAACAAGGGTAGGGTGGTGGAAGAACGGTTATCCGGAATATTTTGCCAAAGTGCTTAACGCACCTAACTGGATTGGTATTCATCTCAGCATTGACAATCAGAAGCTGGACCTGGCAAAATGCAAAGTGGAAAACTTCAAGCGGGTATTGGATATGAAAACCGGGTTACTCTCCCGGAGTTTTGCTGCCACCTTTCCCGATGGAAAAAAAGTGCAGATTGAATCCAGACGATTCTGCAGTATGGCCAACGGTGAATTGGGAGCCATTCGGTATGCGATCACACCGTTGAATTTTTCGGCCAAGGCCACGCTTTCCATTTACGTAGATGCCGATGTAGTGAACAAAGATTCAAACTATGATGAAAAATTCTGGGAGGAAGTATATAAGGAAGCTTCATCCGGGAAAGCGATTGTAACGGCACAGACCAAGAAAACTTTCTTTCATGTCACTACCGGCATGGTGTATTCCATAGAATCAGAAGGCAGGAAGGTAACGATAGATCGCACCAATGTTGAGCAGCGTGAAAAGTTTGCTGGTAATGTAGTACAGTTTGATATCCACGAAGGAAAACAAACGGTGATCTATAAGTATGGAGCTGTGCTTTCTTCAGAGAATCACGCGAAAGATAAAATGGTTGCTGCCTGTCATAAGGTACTGGACGAAGCATCGGCAAAAGGTTTCGATACGCTGTTTGAAGCGCATGCCAAAGTTTGGGAACATAAGTGGGAAGAATGTGACATTACCATTGAAGGAGATATTGCTGCACAACAAGGTATTCGATTCAATATTTTTCAGTTGACGCAAACCTACACGGGAGAAGATGAGCGACTGAATATCGGTCCGAAAGGTTTTACCGGGGAAAAGTATGGTGGAAGTACCTATTGGGATACGGAAGCGTATTGTCTTCCGTTCTACCTGAGCACGGCCAAGCAGGAAGTAGCGCGTAACCTGCTGGTGTATCGCTACAAGCATCTTCCGAAGGCAATTGAAAATGGAAAGAAACTTGGCTTCAGGGATGGGGCAGCGTTTTATCCTTTCGTTACCATGAATGGCGAAGAGTGCCATAACGAATGGGAGATTACGTTTGAAGAGATCCACCGCACCAGCGCAATGGCCTATGCCATTCGCGATTACATTGAATATACCGGTGATGAAGGTTATCTGACAGAATACGGCCTGGAAGTACTTATTGGTATCTCTAGATTCTGGTCACAACGGGTCAATTGGTCTGCTGATAAAAACAAATATGTAATCCTCGGAGTAACCGGCCCCAACGAGTATGAGAATAATGTCAACAACAACTGGTATACAAATTATCTCGGGGCCTGGACATTGCGGTTTACTCAATATGCGATAGACTATGTCAAGAAGACCAATGACAAAAAATTCAACGAGATCGTAACCAGGACCAGCTTTAAGGAAACGGAAGAGACCACGCGGTGGAGAGACATCGTGGAGAAAATGTATTACCCGGAAGATCCGCAGCGTGGAGTGATCCTGCAGCAGGACGGATTTCTGGATAAGGAATTACTTCGTGTCAGTGATCTGAAAAAAGAAGATCGTCCGCTTAATCAAAAGTGGTCGTGGGA
>DASXWH010000151.1:0-36979 GCA_036503775.1 Ohtaekwangia sp. | reverse complement strand
AAGATGGATTTCATTTCGTCCTGCGATTTGAAATAGTATTCCGAGTTTACCAATCCGTAGCGGTGACCTCTTCCGTAACCAATGGGAGTGGATTTGAATTCACCTTCCTTGATACAAAGCAGTACATCGTGGGCGGGAGCTTCTTCCTTATCCAGGTAATAGGATTCGTTAGCAGCAAAATATTTTACATTATACTTCCGGGCGAACCGAAGCAAGGTTTCATTTACGTGATCTTCTTCCGGAATGCCATGACGGTTAAGTTCTACATAGAAATCTTCACCGAATAAAGTATGCCACCATTTGAAAGCTTCTTCCGCCTGCTTTTCACCAACGTTCAGAATGAGGTGCGGAATCTCGCTGGATAATCCACCCGTGATGGCAATGAGATCCTGTTTATGTTGTTCAACCAGCGCTTTGTCAATGCGTGGGTGAATTCCATAAAGTCCTTCCAGGAATCCATATGAACTGAGTTTCGCCAGATTGTGATAACCGTTCTTGTTTTTTGCCAGCAGTACCTGGTTGTATCGTTTATCCGGATTGTCTTTGGTGAATTTTAATTTCAGGCGTTCATCGGCCAGGTAAAATTCACATCCTACAATGGCTTTGATCTCATGGTTCGTGGCTTCCCGTACAAACTTGAACGCGCCATACATATTTCCAAGGTCGGTGAGGGCAACGGCAGGCATATTCAACGCCTTGGCTTTGCTCACCATCGATTTGATATCCGGGGTAGCCTGAAGTACAGAGAACTGGGAGTGCGCGTGAAGATGGACGAATGGTTTATCCGTGAGTACAACAGTATCCCCCGTTAATGAATACCCTGCTGTTTTTTTCTTTTCACGCTTGCTGAAATTGGCTGCATCAAGATTGGGCTCTTCATATACAATCTCATCCAGAGTTGTTGTATCAAAAGGCTTGACTACTTTCTTTTTTAGCAGGCCAAAGTAACACCGTGCAGTGGCAGCCACATCATAGGCGGCATCGTGCGCATCGCCAAAGTCTTTTCCGAAGAGCTTCTCATGCAATTCTACAAGTCGTGGCATTTTGAGCTTTCCTCCCAGGCCACCCTGCAACTGACAAAACTCCGTGGATGAAATTCCGGTGTCGATCTTGTTGAGGTTGATGAATTGTTCGGGAGCCAGATTCTTCCGGATAAACTCAGCGCCTATAATGTTGATATCGAACTCGATGTTATGTCCGACAAGCAATGATGTTTTAGAAAGGTCCTGGATAAACGTACCGAGTACCGTCATCAGGTCGTCACCTTCCTCCAGTGCACGTTTGGTTGAAATGCCGTGGATCTGTTCTGCTTTATAGGGAATATCAAAACCTTCCGGCTTGACGATATAATTGTGTTGTGAGATGAGCTTGCCTTTGTTGTCATGCAACTGCCAGGCGAGTTGTACGAGTCGCGGCCAGTTGTCCAGGTCAGTTATAGGCGCAGTCTTATTGTGCGGAATACCGGTGGTCTCCGTATCGAAGATCAAATACATCAGCGTATCAATTCAGTGGTTGTTGGACGTAAAGTTAACTGCATACATGATACAGAAAATGAATTGGGACAGTTCCGGCAGGCAAATTCAGCTTGATCCTGAAATGAGATAACAAATGGGGGTTGTATCAATTTGGGATGTGTGTATTTTGATACACGCTGTTAAGTACCTGTAATTCAATGATATGATTTTCAGGCGTAATTATTGGAATTACTGGTTATCGTATCTAAAAAGTTATGAAAACCGTGATTAACGCTGTTGTGAGTTTTTTGCGCAAAGAATGGTTCCTGCTGGTGGCAGTTGCTGCTATTGCGCTTCTTGTCCTGCTCTTCGAGTTTCTCTGATGGCAACATCAATCGCATCTACGTAAATCCTATTTAGAATTTCTATAAAGTAAAGTATGCTTTGGTGAAGTAGGCTTTGGGGATTATTTTTCGCAAAAATTCTTAACGCTTACTATGAATTGGTTCACCAAGCTTCTTACGAGTTCGCTCGGCAAGAAATTTCTAATGGCACTCACCGGATTGTTTCTGATCAGTTTCCTGGTGATACACTGCACCATCAACGCCATGATCTTTTATAATGATGGCGGAGCCACGTTCACGCACTGGGGACATTTCATGGGAACAAATCCCATCATCCGTACTTTGGAAATCGGATTGGTTATTGGTTTTCTCCTGCACATCTATGAAGGTTTGTTGTTATGGAAACAGAACCGTAGTGCTCGTCCGGAGAAATATCATTACGTGAAGCACCCCGGCAGAAGCAAGTGGTATAGCCGTAGCATGGGGTTGCTGGGAACACTCATATTGTTGTTCCTGATCATGCATACAGCGCACTTCTGGATTCCGAATCGTCTGAGCCAGGGTATCAGCAACTGGGAACATGGAGAAATTGATTTGTACGGAAAAATGCTGGTGATCTTTCAGGACCCGTTGATTGTGATCTTGTATGTTGTTGGATGCATTTCACTGTTCTGGCATTTACTTCACGGATTTCAAAGTGCATTTCAATCCCTGGGATTGAATCACCTGAAGTATAACAAAACGATTTCGTTTGTGGGAACTGCATTCTCCATCATCGTGCCGTTCATTTTTGCACTGATGCCGGTCTCCATTTATTTTCATCTAATACACTAAGCAAGCGGTTCAGATGAATTCCCTTGTTTTAATAAAGTCTCAAATAAAAAAATATGGCTGTACTTGATTCCAAAATTCCCAAAGGCCCCCTGGCTGAGAAGTGGAGCAATTATAAAGAGCATGCGAAGCTGGTGAACCCGGCCAACAAGCGCAAAGTAGAAGTAATTGTTGTAGGTACCGGTCTGGCCGGTGCATCTGCTGCTGCTACGTTAGCGGAGCTGGGATATAAAGTAAAGGCTTTTTGTTTTCAGGATTCTCCGAGACGTGCGCACTCCATTGCGGCACAGGGAGGTATCAACGCAGCAAAAAATTATAAGAATGATGGTGACTCCGTCTATCGTTTGTTTTATGATACTATAAAAGGTGGTGACTTCCGTGCACGCGAAGGAAACGTATATCGCCTCGCAGATGTATCCAGAAATATTATTGACCAGTGCGTGGCGCAGGGTGTTCCGTTTGCCCGCGAATATGGTGGTCTTTTAGATAATCGTTCATTCGGTGGTGCTCAGGTATCCCGTACATTTTATGCAAGGGGTCAGACGGGGCAGCAGTTATTGATCGGAGCGTACCAGGCACTCGAGCGTCAGATCGGATTGGGTAACGTGGAGATGTTTAACCGCCACGAAATGGTGGAGGTGGTAACGATCGATGGAAAGGCCCGTGGCATTATTGCCCGTAACCTTATCACCGGTAAACTGGAACGTTACTTTGGTCATGCAGTGATCCTGGCGACTGGAGGGTATGGTAACGTATTCTTCCTGTCAACAAATGCTATGGGAAGTAATGTAACGGCCATCTGGAAAGCCCATAAAAAGGGAGCCTACTTTGGAAACCCATGTTATACACAGATTCATCCTACATGTATTCCCGTTACCGGTGATTATCAGTCGAAGCTTACGCTGATGAGTGAATCGTTGCGTAACGATGGCCGCGTGTGGGTACCGAAAACGAAAGAAGATGCGAAGGCAATCCGTGAGGGTAAGAAAAGACCTGAGGATATAAAAGAAGAAGACCGCGATTACTACCTGGAAAGAAAATATCCATCTTACGGAAACCTGTGTCCCCGTGACATCGCATCACGTGCTGCGAAAGAAGCATGCGATGATGGTCGTGGTATCGTTCCGTCAGGTTTTGGTGTATACCTTGATTTTGCTGATGCTATTAAGCGACTGGGTATTGATGTGGTGAAGGCACGTTACGGTGAATTGTTTCCGATGTATCAGAACATCACCAATGAAGATCCATTGAAAACACCGATGAAGATCTATCCGGCAGTTCACTATACCATGGGTGGTCTCTGGGTGGACTATGAGTTGATGACAACCGTAAAAGGATTGTATTGTTTGGGTGAAGCCAACTTCAGTGATCACGGTGCAAACCGTTTGGGTGCCTCTGCGCTGATGCAGGGTCTTGCTGACGGATATTTTGTAATACCATATACCATTGGAAATTATCTCTCCGGAGAGATTTTCACCAAACCCATTCCACTGGATCACCCTGCCTTTGTTGAAGCCGAAAAAGAAGTTTTGAACCGTTCAGAAAAACTGATCGGTATAAAGGGTAAGAAAACTGTTGATGATTTTCATAAACAACTTGGTAAGATCATGTGGGAGTATTGCGGCATGGCTCGTACAGCAGAAGGACTCACAAAAGCACGGAAGCTGATTCAGGAACTGCGCAAGGAGTTCTGGAGCGATGTAAATATTCCGGGTACACTGAATGAGTTCAATACCGAGTTTGATAAAGCAGGCCGTGTGGCAGATTTTATTGAACTGGGTGAATTGATGGTAATTGATGCCCTGAACAGAAATGAATCCTGTGGCGGTCACTTCCGCAGTGAGTATCAGGAATCAGGCGAAGCCAAACGTGATGATGCCAACTTCGCTTATGTTTCTGCATGGGAGCACACGTCAGTGGATTCTGATCCGGTGTTACACAAGGAGACGTTAGTTTATGAGAGTATAGAAATGCAAGTACGTAGCTACAAATAACCTGCGAATCATGAAATTTAATCTGAAAGTTTGGAGACAAAAGAATGCCGACTCAAAAGGTAAGTTGGTAGACTATAGTATAGATGATGTCAATGCCGATATGTCTTTCCTGGAAATGATTGACGTACTCAATGACAATCTGGTTCGCAAAGGGGAGGAACCTATAGCATTCGATCATGATTGCCGTGAAGGTATTTGTGGTATGTGTAGTTTATATATCGATGGTCGTGCACACGGTCCTCACCATGCCGCTACAACCTGCCAGTTATACATGCGCACATTTAAAGATGGTGATACCATTTACGTTGAACCGTGGAGAGCAAAAGCCTTTCCGGTGATCCGTGACCTGGTAACAGACCGTACAGCATTTGACCGCATTATTGCGAGCGGAGGTTTTGTGAGCGTGAATACCGGTCAGGCCCAGGATGCAAATAATCTTCCCGTTAATAAGGATGATGCAGAGAAAGCAATGGACGCAGCAGCCTGCATTGGTTGTGGCGCCTGCGTGGCAGCCTGCCCTAATTCAGCAGCAATGCTCTTTGTGTCAGCGAAGATCTCGCAGCTTGCCTTGTTACCACAAGGCCAGCCGGAACGCGATACACGTGCACTCGCTATGGTAGAGCAAATGGATGAAGAAGGTTTTGGAAATTGTACAAACATTGGTGCTTGTGAAGCTGAATGTCCGAAGGAGATCAAGCTGACCAATATTGCGCGCATGAACCGTGATTACCTGGCTGCTTCTTTAGGAGCAGAAGGGGGTAGTTCACACGGATAATGGAAAAGATAAAAACTGAAAGGCCGCTCAACTTTGTTGAGCGGCCTTTTTCGTATTTAATATTTTTACAATTTGTTAGTTGCTCTTGCACGTACCCACGCCCAGACGCCCGAGCGATGTATCATCTGATGATGCCGTGCCGATATTTCCTGCAGCCAGCACAATGTCTTTCTGAGGGCCTGATGCCGACAGGTGTATCTTCATGCTGGCAAAAAGTTTGACGAGTTGCTGATAGGTTATTGCAGATTCATCTGCGAGTGTGGTAAGGTGTGTTTCGCTTTCACCAGTCTTGCCCAATACCGGATTCAGATTTGCATATACATCAGCGCCAGGTTCTGCGATGTTGCCCAGGTGCAGGTGAACCGGATGTTCTATATCGCCTTCTGTTCCGGATACGGTTACGATCACAAAGGTTGTTCCGTCTGTCTTTTCGCGGAAAGTTACTGAGCCATCGATGTCATATTCAGAAGCGGCAACCAAGGGATAGGTAGCCTCATTGCCCGTAAAATCTTCTTTTGCCTTTTCGCCCTCCTGGCAGGCTACCATCGCAGAAACGGTCAGCATGCTCCAAATCAACTTTTTCATAGCCTGAGATTTCAAGAAAGTTAAAAAAAATAGCTTTAAGGCCAACATTCAACGTCTAATCCCCCGTAGATTTGTTTAGTTGAGAGATTTGGCACGGATGTGGTTTAAGACTCAACGTAACCCGAATAACCTTATTTTGTGAAAAGACTTTTAACGTTGCTTATCCTACTGGCCGGCTGCAGCCCTAAGGTTCAGCCTCCCGATCCGGAAGCTCTGAAACCGGGCTGGCTCAAAACCGAACCGTATCGTGAAGGATATTATACCGGTATCGGTCACAGTCTCAAGGGTGACGGTAATACCAACTATATCCAGGCAGCCAAGAAGAGTGCGTTGGATGACCTGGTTTCTGATATCAAGGTTAATGTATCCAGTGCATCGGTATTGAGCGTACTGGAAGCGGATAAAAAACTTACCGAGCAATATGAACAGATCATCAAAACCACTGCAGCTGATGAAATTGAAGAATTTGAACTGGTAGATGCCTGGGAAGATCCCAATAATTACTGGGTGTACTACCAGCTTTCCATTGCCCGTTACCGTCAGATCAAGGAGGAACAAAAACGAAACGCAACGCTGCTCGCAAGCGACTACCTGCAAAAAGCTAGACAGGCTGAAAAAGACGGAGAGCGTTTACAATCGGTAAGCTTTTATTTTCAGGCATTCCGTAGTATCGAAAAATATTTGGGTGAAGCGATTCGCGTTACCCTGGATGACAAAGAAGTTCTTCTGGTAAACGAGATATACGCATCGATACAAGCTGTGCTCGATAAGATTACATTAAAAGTAGAACCTACAGAGATCTCCCTGAATCGCAGACTTCAGCAAAGCGCTCAGACGGTAATCGTAAAAGCCTGGTATAAAGATCTGAATAAGCCTGCAGTGGCGTTGCCCTTGTTTGCAGGCTTTGAAAAAGGTGCAGGTGATGTTTATCCCAATTATAAAACCGATGAAAATGGTCAGGCAAAAATTCTGATGAATAAAATTGGTTCGAAGGAATTGGAGCAGACCGTTGGAATAAAAGTAGATATTGATGCGCTGAGCGGATCAGGTAATTCACCGATCTATACGTTGATAGCCCGCACATTAAATGTGCCGCGCGCACAGGTTATGTTGAAAGTACAACGTCCGGTTGTGTTTATGTCAGCAGAAGAAAGAAGCCTGGGTTCATCGAAAAGCAATTCTCAGATCAGTAACAAGCTTAGAAACCTGCTGGCCAATAATGGTTTTGAGTTCACCGAAGACAAGAAGGCAGCAGACCTGTGGTTTGATGTTAAAGCTGATTCTGAAAAAGGATCAATATCCGGAAGCATCTATATCACGTACTTAACCAGCATCATCAAAGTAACCGCGGTTCGTGAACAAAAAGAGATTTATGCCACTACACTTGATCGTGTAAAGGGATATGGTCTGGATTACGATAAATCAAGTGTTGATGCGTATAATAAAGCGCTTGAAACCCTTGAAAGGGATAAAATGACTGAACTGCTGAACACGGTTTTACAATAAATCGGCCGTTGGCATAGGGGTAAAGCTTAAGTTGCTTTTCTTATGGTAAATCCCGGTCCTGAGGCCCTTAACGCGGGAATTTTGGTTTGGTATTTGATTTGCGTAGTATAACTTGTAACTAAATAATCTAATTGAATATGAAAAAACTGACCTATTCTACCCTCATGCTGGTAGCCCTTGGCGGGATATTTATGATTGGCTGTAAAGGCAAAGAAAAAGCTCCCAAAGGCGAGACCGAAGTAGTAGTACCTTGCTCTGGTCCTGATTTCTTCACCACGAATAAATTCTTCCGTGCGAATTCTATTGGTGAAAGTTTAGATCAGGTTACGTCCAAGAAAAAAGCCTTGGCTAATGCACGCGCTGAACTGGCTGCAAGTATCCAGACCACGGTGAAGGCCGTAACGGATAACTACACCAACTCACGCGAAATGAACAACAAGGAAGAGGTGGAGGAGCGCTTTGAGCAGCTTAACCGTGAGATTGTTGATCAGAAACTTACCGGTTTGAAAACCATCTGTGAGAAACTGATGAAAACAGCTGATGGTAATTATAAAACCTACATTGCTATTGAGCTTTCAGCGGATGAACTGGTAGCGACATACAACGAACGTCTTTCAAAAGATGAGCGCCTCAAAATCGATTATGACTATGAGAAGTTCAAAGAGACTTTCGATAAGGAAATGGAGAAGTTAGGTAACGACCGATAAGGAAGACCGACTTAACAGATAAAAGAAGCCACCTCTGGGTGGTTTCTTTTTTTTGTGCCGCCAGCAATTAAATTTGTTTTCCGGGTTAAACACCGGTAACGTTTCATGAAGGATTATTACGCTATACTGGGAGTCAGTTATTCTGCTACCGATCTTGAAATCAAAAGAACCTATCGCAGGCTGGCGGTTAAATATCATCCGGATAAAAACCCTGATCCGCAGGCAGAGGCGTTGTTCAAAGAGATCAATGAAGCGTATGACACGCTAAGTGATCCGGAGAAAAAGGTATTCTATGATCTGAAAAGACAAAACCCTTTTCAGGGTGTGATTATCGAAGAACCTCCCAGGCCGCGACATCGTGATCCGCGCTACAGGGGAACAGCACGGCCCGCTCCGACCAAGGGTAACCGTAATAACCTGAAGGATCTTAAGCGGAAATATATTCCCTATCTCGGATGGCTTTGCTGGGTAGGGATTACTATACCCGCATTACTCTTTATCGACTATTACTTACCGTATCGGATTAAAAAAGAAATGATTGTCGATGGTTATGCGGTTGGCAGACAACAACGGTCTAATCAGACGCACAGCTTTAAGCACATTGTGTTTACAACAGAATCCGGAAAGCTTATCAAGATCGACAACCTGAATGAGGTTATGCTGGAAGTGGGGGGTGAGGTTCAGTATAAAGACACCTGGATTTATGGTACAGTGATGGAAGTATCTGATGGAATGAATACCATTACCACAGGTCATATTTATGGTGCTGTAGCTTTTTTGCCATCCATACTCTTTGGAATTGCGGCCATGGGAATTTACAATCGGCTTGATATTGAATTTTATTTCAGTGCATGTATTGTATGTGGAGTTCTATCGTTTGTCAGTTTATATTTAATTTTGTCGTTATGAGTAAAAAGAACGATTGGAAAAAAAGAGAAGGTGTGGTCTACTCCACCGAATCCAATTTTAACTTTTCATATCAGCAAAATGAAGAAGCTACTACGCTTCCTCCGCAGCAACAGAACGTAAAAGTATTGCTGGATAAAAGCGGCCGTGCCGGTAAACAGGTAACGGTAGTCACGGGTTTTATCGGGAGTACAGCCGACCTGGAGTCATTAACCAAAACACTGAAAACCAAATGCGGTGTGGGCGGATCAGCCAAAGACGGTGAAATTCTGATTCAGGGTGATGTTCGCGATAAGGTTGTGCTTATACTCCAAAAAGAGGGATATAAAGCAAAACGGGTTGGATAATACCTCGTACTTCGTCCCTCTAACTTCGTCTCTCGTACCTCCTAAACTCCTTTCCTGTAGAAGCTTGTGCCTCCCTGAAAAAGGTTCTTATATTTCCGTCTAAACCTATGCCGATGGAGACTTTCTATCACAAAATCACAGTGGTCTTTTTGGTGCTGATAGCCTTCGTGCCCGCATGGGGACAGGAAGAGCGGGAACTTGGCTCGGTAAGCCGTACGTATGCCATCACGAATGTTACGATAATCCAGTCACCCGGGCGCCAGGTTGATGGTGGTACACTGGTTATCAAAGATGGCCTGATAAAATCTGTTGGAAAAAATATTGCTGTGCCTCCTGAAGCTATCATCATCAAAGGCGACAGTTTGTTTGTTTATGCCGGATTCATTGATGGTCTTTCTCGTGTTGGTGTTGTTAAACCCCGTGAAGAAATTCGGGAGAAGATAAAAGATCCGGGAAATCCGCCACCCGACAGGGCGGGCATTTCACCTTATGTTGATGTAAGAAATTTTCTGAACACGGCTGATAAGAACATTGAAGAGCTTCGGGCCATCGGTTTTACAACTGCGCATGTTGTACCGTATGGCGGAATGTTACCCGGGCAGAGCGCTATCATTTCACTTGCCGGAAAATCAGCAGACGATATGGTTCTGGTACCGGTGTCATCGCTCTATAGTGAATTAACACCGAACGAAAGGGTATACCCGGTAACCGTTATTGGTGTGATGGCGAAGTGGCGGGAGTTGTACAGGCAGGCAGTACAGGCGAAATCATATGAGGCGGTGTATGCTTCTAATCGCTCCGGCCTTGAACCTCCGGCAACAAATCGTATTCTGGTATCTTTTAATCCGGTAATCGACAAACGCATCCCGGTTTTATTCAAGGCGGAGAAATTCCTGGACATTCAGCGTGTGTTAGCGCTTCAGTCAGACCTTGGTTTTTCACTTCTGGCAGGCGATATCAAAGAAGGGTGGGATGCCACCACTAAACTTAAAGCCTCAGGCACCAAAGTTTTTCTCAGTCTTGATCTGCCGGAGGATAAAAAGAAAGACGATAAAAAGTCTGAAGAAAAAAAGGACACCATCACCGTTGAAAAGGATCAACTCGAAAAACGCAAAGACGAATTTATGGCCAAACATGTTGGTCAGGCGTTTGCCTATCAGCAGGCCGGAATCAGTTTTGGTTTTGCTACCCTTAGTGTCAAAACCAGAGATATTCAACCGAATCTTCGCAGGATGATAAAAGCTGGACTTACGGAAGATCAGGCTCTTGCTGCACTCACGATAAATTCCGCACAGCTTCTCGGGCTCTCAGACAGGCTCGGTTCTTTAGATCCCGGGAAAATAGCAAACGTCATTATCAGTGAAAGACCATACTTCCATGAAAAATCAAAAGTGAAATATGTATTTGTTGAAGGTGTTCCGTATAAGCTGGATTCAAAAGATAGTAAAAAAGAGGAATCCAAAATTCAACTGGAGGGCGACTGGAGTCTGACGGCTACCACACCTCAGGGAAAATCGGAATCAACCCTTAACATCACGAAGACAGAGGGAAAGTATAAAGGAAAACTTTCCGGAAATCAGCTTACGGAAACCGCGGAGGTCAATGAAATAAAACTGGAAGGAAGGAAACTCAATTTTAGTTGCCTCATCAACGTACAGGGTCAGCAAATGAAAATTACGATAGACGCCACAGTTGAGGGTGATTTTTTCAAAGGCACAGTTCAGGTTGAAGGTGCTGACAGTTTCCCTGTGGAAGGAAAGAAAGTTCCGAAGTTAAACCGTTGAAATGAATATGAAAAAATTATCCATAGCACTGCTCCTGATAAGTGTAATGTATCCCGCAGTGGCTCAGAACATACTCATTAAAAACGGCACAGTGCTCACGGTTACCAAAGGTGTTCTGGTAAATACGGACGTATTGGTGAAGGATGGGAAGATCAGTCAGCTTGGTAAGAACATCACTGCGCCAACAGGTTATCGTATCCTTGATGCGTCCGGCAAGTTTGTAATGCCCGGAATAATTGATGCTCATTCACATGAAGGTATTGATGCCATTAATGAATGGTCAACACCGGTAACAGCCGAGGTTTTTGTTGGTGATGCGCTCAATCCTTTTCAGATTTCACTTTACCGTGCATTGGCCGGTGGAGTTACCACAATTCATACTATGCATGGTTCAGCCAATGCAATAGGAGGTCAGTGCGAAACCATTAAACTTCGCTATGGTGTAAAAGATCCCAAAGAGCTGATCATGAACGGAGCTCCGCGCACGATCAAGTTTGCGCTGGGAGAAAATCCAACACGGGTTCACGGTGGTGGTAATGCCATTGTGCCACGCACACGCATGGGTGTTGAATTTGTTATGCGTGAATCTTTTTCAAAGGCAAAGGAATATTCAGCAGCCTGGGACACCTACACAAAAAATAAAACGCAGAAAGGATTTCGGGGCACTCCTCCGGAGTATAACTACCGGCTCGAGACACTAGCCGAAGTACTGAAGGGAAATATTCTCATCCACTGTCACAGTTATCGTGCAGACGAGATCTACATGATGCTGAATGTCTGCAAAGATTTTGGAATAAAGAAGATCGTGTTCCAGCATGTGAATGAGGGGTTCAAGGTTGCGCCTGAGCTGGCCGCTTTTGGTGCTATGGCATCGGTCTTTTCGGACTGGTGGGCCTATAAATTTGAGGTGTATTATTCAACTGCCTATAATGCTGCTATTCTAACCCGGAATGGTGTAACCACCTCCATCAATTCGGATGACCCTGAGCTGATGCGCCACTTATATCACGAAGCATCCAAAACACAAAAGTATGGTGGACTGAAAGACGAGGAAGCACTGGCCTTGATTACCATCAATCCGGCAAAACAACTGGGTATTGAAGATAGAGTGGGTTCAATTGAAGTGGGTAAGGAGGCAGACATTTCTATTTTTAGTGCGCATCCGCTTTCCATCTATGCTGTCCCATTGATCACTATCGTTGATGGTGTTGTTCGCTTTGATCGTGAGAAAGATCCGGACGATATGCGGATCTATGTAGACCCCCGGGCCGAAATTGATATGGCAGACTTTACAGAAGGTCATGACCACGATCGATGCATGCAGGGAGCAGAAGATATGTTTGATACTTTATTCAGGACAAACTAATGAACACGGATATGAGAAGGCTTACCTATATTTCTTCACTGCTGTTCATGGTAATGGGTTCAATCGCCTATGCACAAAGTCCGAAAGCCAAACAGGGAACCTATGTATTAACCAATGCCACTATTGAAACCATAACCCAGGGGGTTATTCAAAATGGAGCTGTGGTTATTACCAATGGAAAGATAGCGGCAGTGGGAACGACAGTCGCAGTTCCGGCCGGTGCCGAGACGATTGATTGTAAAGGACTTTGGATCTATCCCGGAATGATTGATGCTGCAACCAAAGTGGGTTTATCTGAAATCGAATCAGATCCGCGAACGAAAGACTTCAACGAAGTGGGAGATGTTATACCACAGATGAAAGCGCTTACAGCCATCAACCCGAACTCTGCGCATATCGCTGTTACGAGGGTAAGTGGTGTTACCACCGTATTGACAAATCCGGATGGCGATATTATTCCGGGAACAGCTGCATTGATCAATCTGCATGGTTACACTCCCGATCAGATGTTTGCCGGGTTCGAAGGCATTGTTCTCAATTTTCCGAAAGCCGGCCGCAAAGGTGTGGCGGATAAACGCACCGATGATGAAATCAAAAAGGAGTATGATAAGAAGATTGAGAAATTAAATGACACGTGGGAGAAGGCCGTTCAGTATCATAAACTGGATTCAGCCACCAAGTCCAATGGCCTGGCCTACTATCCTGAAATGAAAGCGTTGCTGCCAGTAGTGCGCGGACAAATGGCATTGCTGGTTCGTGCTGACGCTGCAAAAGATATTCTGGCAGCGTTGAAATGGGTTGGTGACCGGAAGGTAAAGCGCGTAATATTTACCGGTGTTGCAGAAGGCTGGCGGGTTGCAGATGAACTGGTAAAGGCAAATATTCCGGTTATAGCTGGTCCGATACTCGCGTTGCCTTCACGGGAATATGATCACTACGATAAGGCTTATGCAAATCCAGGCCTGATGAAGAAAGCCGGGGTAAAGGTTGCTATTGGTACGTATGAAGATCGCGGTAATGTGAGAAATCTTCCATACCATGCAGGCTTTGCCGCGGCTTACGGTATGGGCAGGGAAGAGGCATTAAAAGCGATCACGATCGTACCGGCAGAAATTTTTGGTGTGCAGGATGCGTTGGGATCCATTGAGGTTGGAAAGAATGCAACCTTGTTTGTCAGCGATGGTGATCCTCTTGAACCAAAGACAACGATCAGGTATGTTTTTATTAACGGATGGAATATTCCATTAGTAAGCCGGCAAACGGAATTGTATGACGAATTTCTGAATCGTGAACCTGGTGCGGGAGGACGTTAATCGTTATCCGTTATCCGTGATTGGTACCACGGATAACGGATAACGACTATCTTATAACAAAAGGAATCTCCACCTGTTGCCGTGAGCTGTTCACACCATAGATATATCCACGGCCTTTATACTTGGCAAAGAAATCACTCACTTCTGCAGGATCACTTACCCGCTGGCGGTTGATAGCGATGATGGTAAAGTTTTCCGGGATACCAATTTGTTTGAAAAGGCTGGTGTCTTTGATCTTGAATACTTTCACACCATAGCGTGTAGCTTCCAGTTGTGCACCCAATGAAGCATCGCCCAATATCTTTCGTTTGATAACTTCCGTTGTTCCATTTTGGTTTACAAGCGTGAGGTTAGCTGTAATGGTTTTACCTTCGCGCTGATAGGTAAGCGTTATTTTATCACCGGGGTACCGGTAACTAAGCTCTTCTTCAAATTCACTCTGACTGTTCACAAAAACGTTATTCACTTTGGTGATGATATCACCGAGTTTCATTCCGGCCTGGATGGCGGGGCCTTCCTTATCTAATTGTTCGAGTAGTACACCCGTATAATTTTTGACATCCGTTGAAAGGTCATACTTCTTTGCATTCTCATAATTGTATTCCACCACGCTTCCACCGATAAAGGCTTTCTGTGGTGTGCCATATTTTACGAGATCATCAAATACTTTTTTGGCGATATCTACCGGAATGGCGAAAGCATATCCGGTATATGATCCGGTTCGCGATAAGATCGCGGAGTTAATCCCAACAAGCTCACCATTCTTATTCACCAGCGCACCACCCGAGTTTCCGGGATTGATCGCAGCATCGGTTTGGATAAACGACTCGATAGGGAACTTATCTTCAAGAATTCCAATGCGTCTTCCTTTCGCGCTTACAATTCCTACGGTTACTGTTGATGATAAGGTATAGGGATTGCCTACCGCAATAACCCACTCGCCAACCTGTACATTTTTTGAACTGCCCAGGGTTATGGCCGGAAGACTGTTTTCCTTTATTTTAATTACGGCCAGGTCTGAAGACGGATCTGTTCCGATAAGCTCTGCCGGATAGGTGCGTTTGTTGTAATTGACCTCAATGCGTTCAGCTGTTTCCACCACGTGGTTGTTGGTAATGATGTAGCCATCCGCAGTGAAGATCACACCCGAGCCGCTGCTCACCTGGGTGCGGTTATTGCCACCACCTTCACCGAAGAACCAATCCCAGTACGAATACGATACACCTTGAGAGATGCTGTTGATGAACACCACGCTTTGTGTTGCTTTAGCTGCAGCGTCACTGAAATCAACGGCAGGTAAATCTACAGTTCGGTTAGCCGGAGGTGATAATGTCTGGTTTGATGCATTCTCATAATGCACTACATCATAGGAATCGATTTGATGACGGTCGGCCAGGTCAGGTTTTACGATGTATTGATAAAATATGTATGATCCGGCAAAACCGGCAGCAAATGCTAAAAGAGTAATTTTCAAAGCGTTCTTCATACGGTCTGTTAATTTTCGATTTCTGATGAATGTATGATTCAAAAAGTTTGATTTTCAACGGCCCTAAGATAAACGCGAAACGATGAATTTGGATTTCTTTTTCATTTCTCTGTTATCTTGCGCTTTATGGGAATCCGTTCTGTCCTTGCCAAACCCTTTGCGGCTTACGTTGCCGGTCAAACCAAAAAATGGTCCCTTAATCCTGTACCGGTCCAGCAAAGAATATTCCAACAGCTTATTGAAAAGGCTAAATCGACTCTTTTTGGCAGAGATCATGATTTTGAATTTATTAAAACTTACGAGGACTTTAAAAAACGTGTGCCTGTCCGCGATTATGAAGGTCTCAAATCGTATGTAGAGCAGGTCATTAAAGGCAGGCCTGACATTCTGTGGCCGGGAAAGCCAGCATACTTTGCCAAAACTTCCGGTACCACTTCCGGTACCAAGTATATTCCGATCTCAAAAGAATCAGCACCAACTCATTTCATTAATGCCCGGAATGCCACGTTAAGTTATGTTCATGAAACAGGTAAAGCTGACTTTCTGGATGGCAATCTTATTTTTTTATCCGGTAGTCCGGAGTTGGATGAGGTAGCCGGAATTAAAACAGGAAGACTATCCGGCATCAGTAATCACATGGTTCCCGGTTTTCTGCGCACCAACCAAAAACCCAGTTACCAAACCAATTGCATTGAAGACTGGGAAGAGAAACTGGAAAAGATCATTGATGAAACACTTCAGGCAAATATGACACTGATCTCCGGTATCCCGCCCTGGGCTCAGATGTATTTTGACCGGATACAGTCACGTACCGGAAAGAAGATAAAGGATGTGTTCCCGAATTTTTCTCTATTCGTTTATGGCGGTGTAAACTTTGAACCTTACCGCGCTAAGTTGTTTGATTCGATCGGAGGGAAAGTAGATTCCATTGAAACCTATCCGGCCTCTGAAGGCTTTATCGCTTACCAGGATTCACAGGCAGAACCCGGCTTGCTTCTGCTGCTGAATAGCGGAATCTTTTACGAATTTGTTCCAGCGGATGAATACTTCAATGAAAATCCCACACGCCTGAGTATTGGAGAAGTTGAGCTTGGAAAAAATTATGCACTGATCATAAACAGTAACGCAGGGCTGTGGGGTTATTCCATTGGTGACACGGTGAAGTTCGTTTCAAAGAACCCGTACAGGCTGGTGGTGACGGGGAGGATAAAACATTTTATATCTGCTTTCGGTGAGCACGTGATTGGTGAAGAGGTTGAGAAAGCTATGAAATTCACCATGCAAAAATTCCCGGAGGTTGAACTCGTGGAGTTTACGGTAGCACCACAGGTTACACCCACGGCAGGGTTGCCGCACCATGAATGGCTGGTAGAGTTTTCAAAGGCACCCAACGATCTGCCTGCATTTTCTGCAGAACTGGATAAACAAATGCGTGAACTCAATGTTTATTATGATGATTTGATTTCAGGAAACATTTTACGGACATTGATCATTACTTCCCTTCGTCAGGGGGCCTTTATCGAATACATGAAATCGCAGGGTAAACTGGGCGGACAGAACAAGGTGCCACGGTTATCAAACGACCGGAAGATTGCCGATGCTATTGATAAACTATGAAAAGTAAAAAAAGCAAACCCCAGCCCCAGCCTTCGAAGAAAGTTGGTCCTATGCCGTTGATTGTATTGTGTATTGTTGGTGTAGTGATGTGTTATTTTGCCTACGGAGGTTTCAGGAGCGGATTCAGATCGCTTGATGACCTGACGAAACATACAGGCTCCATCACGGCTAAAGGAGAGTTTACCGTAGAGTATGGAGAATCTGGAGACAAGACATTCCAGAATCACTTTTATATTAATCTCACCGGACTTGATTATCGTCTTACTTCATATAATTTGGATGAGCGTTATGGCGACCTCGACAGGGCACTAAACTTCGAAGATGTAGTTACAGCTTATTATGGTGACGGACATGAACTCTACCAAATAGAAAAAGATGGGAATGTTGTACTGGATATTTCAGATGCACACTGGCGAGGAAGAATACTAGGCTTCCTCATGGCCGGAGGTGCTATATTTGTTGTTGCTTATGGTATACGCGGACACAGAAGAAACTGGGATAATATAAAATGAAAATTATTCAATGCCCATAATTTATAATAACTAATCAATCCCGATAGGCGGGACTAATCGCAAATCAAAATCTTGAATAGTAATACAAAAAGTCACAAGAAACACCTTGCCATTCTGGGTTCAACCGGTTCTATTGGCACGCAGGCCCTGGACGTCATATCAGCCAACCCCGATGCTTTTGAAGTTGAAGTATTAACGGCCCAAAATAATGCAACGTTATTGATTGAACAGGCAAAGAAGTTCAAACCCAATGCGGTGGTAATCGTCAATGATGAGCATTATGAAATGGTAAAGTCTGCATTGTCTGCGGAAGATATTAAAGTGTATGCAGGCGAGAAAGCATTGGCAGACATCGTAACGATGGAGGATATTGACCTGGTACTTACAGCACTGGTGGGCTACTCCGGATTAAAGCCCACGATCAATGCTATTCAGGCGGGTAAAACGATCGCGTTGGCAAATAAAGAAACGTTGGTGGTGGCCGGTGACCTGATCACTTCAATGGCGCGCGAAAAGGGTGTAGATATTTATCCGGTCGATTCAGAACACTCTGCCATATTTCAATGTATTGTCGGTGAGTTTCATAATAAGATTGAGAAAATAATTCTGACAGCTTCCGGTGGACCATTCCGCGGCAAGCGCAAAACAGAGTTGACAGCGATAACCAAAGCACAGGCCTTAAAGCATCCCAATTGGAACATGGGTGCAAAAGTCACTATCGATTCCGCTACCTTAATGAACAAGGGACTCGAAGTTATCGAAGCAAAGTGGTTATTCGGACTGAAACCTGAACAGGTCGAAGTTGTAGTGCATCCCCAGTCCATAATACATTCACTGGTGCAGTTTCAAGACAGTTCCATCAAGGCCCAGCTCGGGTTGCCCGACATGCGGCTGCCTATTCAATTTGCACTTTCGTACCCGCACCGGTTAAAAGCCGATTTTCCACGATTTGATTTCATGAACTATCCCGCCCTCACTTTTGAAAGGCCAGATACCGAAACTTTTCGTAATCTTGCACTTGCTTTTGAAGCCCTGGGCCGTGGCGGAAACATGCCATGTGTGCTTAATGCTGCCAATGAAGTGGCCGTGGCGGGATTTTTGACAGATAGGGTCGGATTTCTGGAAATGTCTGAGATCGTTGAAAAATGCCTTTTTAAGATGGATTTCGTTTCCAAGCCGTCTTATGAAGATTATGTGAACACTGACAAAGAGACACGCGTTAAAGCCCAGGAGTTGATCAGGAATTAATTGTTTATTGAATTTAGTTAACAGATAAGGAATGGATTGGATGATTATGTTGGCTCAGCTCCTGCTGAGTTTGTCAATTTTAGTAGCGGTTCATGAAATGGGCCATCTTGTTGCGGCCAAATACTTTGGAATGCGGGTTGAGCAGTTTTCAATTGGTTTCCCACCTAAGATCTGGTCATTCAAAAAAGGTGAAACTGAATATGCGATAAGCGCTATCCCACTGGGTGGGTATGTTAAGATTTCCGGGATGATCGATGAATCCCTCGATACAGAAACTATGAAACAGGAGCCCCAACCGTGGGAGTTCAGATCCAAGCCGGCCTGGCAACGACTTATTGTTATGCTTGGCGGAATCTTTGTCAACGTGATCGTAGGTATACTGATCTTCATTGGTATCACTTTCTATTACGGAGAGGTGTACATGAAGAAAGATGTGATCAACGCTAATGGCGGCTTTGCTGTCGGGCCGGTTGGCGAAAGCATCGGACTGAAAACCGGAGACAAGATCACAAAGATCAACGGAAATGATTTCGATTACTTCGAAGATATCATCGAACCTGAAACATTATTAAGCAGTGGTCAGTACACCGTTGACCGTAATGGTGAGACAAAGACCATTGATATCCCCCCTAATTTTATTGAGCAGTTCAGTAGTAAGGAAAATGCCAGGGATTTCATTTCCTATCGTTTTACCCCGGTGGTAGATGAGACCTCTCCGGGAACCGTAGCTGCGGGAGCGAAGCTGGTAAAAGGTGATCAGATCGTTAACATCGATGGTAAACCGATTCAGTATTATGATGAGCTGGTAAAAATATTGGCGGAAAAAGCGGAAAGAAAGGAACGCCCTATTACGTTTAAAATTTTACGCGAAGGAAAAGCAATTGCCTTCAGAGGAAAACTTGATCCGGACGAATACATCATCGGCTTCCGGGCATTAAAGCCGGAAGCATTCTTTAACGCTGCCGAACATCGCATTAATTACAGCTTCATGGAATCTGTTCCGCGCGGTGCGAAGCTGGCATTTGTAAAGCTGATAACGCAGGTAAAAGCATTTGGTAAAATGGTTTCCGGAAAACTGAATCCGCAGAAATCATTATCCGGACCGATAGGCATTATGCAGGCATTTGGTTCGGAGTGGGACTGGGAAAGATTCTGGTCACTTACCGGAGTATTGTCGCTGGTGCTTGCCTTTATGAATCTCTTGCCCATACCTGCATTGGATGGAGGCCACGTGATGTTTCTGAGCTATGAGATCATATCTCGCAGAAAGCCTTCCGATAAGTTTCTGGAAACAGCGCAGAAAATCGGAATGGTATTCCTGCTGGCACTTATGGTGTTCATCTTCGCGAATGATATCGTGAAGTGGATTGCGAAGTAGAAAATAGTTAAGAAAGTAGAATAAAAAAGGGTCTGAGAGACCCTTTTTTATTTTCGTATAGTAATGTGATTATGTTCCGTGTTTTCTTTCCCGTTTGAATCCAGTCCTGGGCTGACCTTTCAAGGTTACTATGATCATGCCATTCTTTCCCATTTCACCATAACGTTCTATTCCGGTATCGGGCTTTAAAATGTCAATGCGTTCAATGGTTTCTTTATTAAGAGAACCCAAAACTTCCTGGGAAACAATTTTCTGATCTACGATGCATAAAGGCGTGCCTAGCTGCGTACCGCAGATCATATGGATTTTTGTGTTGCCGGCTTCCGGTAAGGTTACCGTTTCTGGCGGAGTAAGCTGGGCCTGACAAAGCGCTATACTACCGAGAATAAAAACACAGACTAAAATTAACCTAGCCATGATGTAACAGGTTTATACCTTGTTTAAGGTTATTCCTTTTTGATCTCAAACTCAACCCTGCGGTTGAGGCTGCGGTGGTCATCCGTTACTTCTTCAACAATAGGCTTTGAACTTCCATACCCATGGGCCTCAATACGCGATGCCTCAATTTTGAATTCATAGATCAG
Organism: Ohtaekwangia sp.; assembly: GCA_036503775.1. Classification (GTDB taxonomy): domain Bacteria; phylum Bacteroidota; class Bacteroidia; order Cytophagales; family Cyclobacteriaceae; genus Ohtaekwangia. The sequence continues at coordinate 16,242 of DASXWH010000151.1, read as the reverse complement.
ATAGGCTTTAATGGCATCAGCGCGTGCCTGTGACAATTTCAGGTTTGAGATCTCATTGCCTTGTGAATCGGTATGTCCTGAAATGTTCAGCTTGAATCTCGGGTGATCGATCAGGAAGTTGGCCATCCGGTCCAGGTCTTTGTGCATGGACTCCAGGATATCAGCTTTTCCGTTCTCAAACTCCAGCGACTTAAAGGCAAGCTTGGTTTCGATAGGTTCGGTTTCCAGGTTGATCTCGCGGTCACCATCCAGGAAAAATATTTCTTCAATACGGAAGAAGTCATCCCCTTGAATGATCAGCAGGTAATTGCGTTTATTAATGAGACTGAAATCAAATGATCCGTCATCACGCAGGAACTTGGGCGCAACTTCTACACCTTCGTCCAGATCAATGATGGAAACAATTCCGGTGAATGGTTTTTTGGTTTCTGAATTGATGAGCATTCCCTTTAGCTTTACGACTGCTTCAGGCTGTGCTTCCATCGGCACAGGAAAGGAATGGAGATCGAGATTGTTCCTGTCGTCTTCAGCAGAGCGCGCATAATACAACTGACTTGATTTGGAATCGATCGTGAAATAATATTCGCTTCCGGGGCCATTCACCAACGGACCGATATTCTTTGGTTCAGTCCATTGTTCACCCTGACGATATGCTTTGTAAATATCAAAGTCACCAAAGTTGAGTGGCTGCCCGTTGGAGCTGAAATACAATACATTGAACTTGTGATGGAAAAAAGGACTCACTTCAAAAGCTCGCGTGTTAATGACCGGACCGATGTTCAATGCTTTCTGCCATACACCATTCGCATCTTTAACGGAATAGTAGATGTCCGAATATCCAAAACCACCAATGCGGTCTGACGAGAAGAATAAGGTATCTCCGGAATGCGACAATGATGGTTGTGAATCCCAGGAAACCGAGTTGATGTTCGCCCCGAGATTTCGCACGTTACCCCAGGTACTGTCTTGCCGGAGTTCAGCAATGAAGATATCACAGTTTCCCCGTGAATCAGGAGAGTTGCACCGGGCGAAGTAAAGTTTCTTCCCATCCTTGCTTAGACAGGCTGAACCTTCATTGTAGGGTGTGTTTATGGTTTTGAATTCCTCTGAAAAACCCCAGAGTGAATCACCCTTAATAGTGAAGAACAGATCTTCATTGTAGGTCTTTGTCATCGGATCGATCTTCGAGTTCCGCTTGGATGTAAACAACAGGATGTTGTCAATGTTACCAATCGTGGGTCCGTAATCTTCTTTTTCAGAATTTACACCATACCCCATGTTGAGCAGTACGCCCTGAGGCGGCCGAAGTGTATCGATCTCTTTACGGAAAGCCACCAACTCATAATATTCTTTGAGTGGTACATACAGGTCCTGTTGATTACGGGTTAACGTATCGTACTCTTTCTTCACCTGCTGTTCGTCAATGTTCTGTTTATGATGCTTCAGTACAAGCTTGTAGAGTAAAACAGCTTCACCGGAGGGGCCAAGTGTTTCGGAGAGTTTGGCCAGGTCCCAGATCAGTTTGGTGTCGCGGTGGAAATTGTCAATGCCAAAGTTTTTAACATAGTCACGAAGGTCTTTGTATTCCTGTTCATAGTCACCGGCAGCGGCAAGCGCTTTGATCTTGTCGAGGAGAAGCTGATCCCGGTAATAGGGAATCTTGTTCAGGTTGGGGAAAGCGAAAATGTCAGATTGGCTGTAGGTTGTCAGGCTATCATTAAGCTGAACTACGCCACCTTTCTTGAATTTGGTCTTGGGCTTCTGGGCTTTCAGGGGAGCGTTAACCATCAGCCAAAAGGCCGCAAAAAAGATAAAAAAGTAGGTTTTCACAGAACCTGTTTTGGTAAAAAAACGCGCCAACTGGTTAAAGTTGCCACAATTTTGCTTCTTTTACAACTCTGTTGGCACTACTATTGTCCTTTAGGCCAGCCTGCCTGTGTTTTCGTTTTTAATGTGAGAAAACGCCAGATTGACATTTTTAGGACCTTATCATGTTTAAATCATTGCCTATACAACTTGTTCAGGAAGAATCAGATGACCTGATCCAACTGATAAATCCTGAACAGGACACCGATCTAAAGCCCGAAGATCTTCCCGAGGAACTCTCAATTCTTCCGATTAAAAACACAGTGCTGTTCCCCGGTGTGGTCATACCCATTACCGTAGGCCGGCAGAAGTCCATTAAACTGGTGAAGAAAGCTTACCAGGGCAATCGTATCATTGGTGTTCTCGCACAGAAGAATTCACAGGCGGAAGAACCCTCAACAGACGAACTCTATCGTACCGGAACAGTAGCGCGCATCATCAAGATGCTGGTACTGCCCGATGGAAATACAACCATTATCATTCAGGGAAAGAACCGTTTCGCAATAAAAGAATTTGTTCAGGAGGAACCGTACCTGACCGCGCGTATTGAATTACAACCGGAGCCTGCCCTTAACGCAAACGGAAAGGAAGCGAAGGCGTTGATCGATTCACTGAAAGATGCGGCTACAAAAATCCTGAAGCTGAATCCGGAGATCCCGCAGGAAGCGCAGGTGGCGCTGGATAATATTTCCAGCATGGGTTTTCTGGTTCACTTTCTTTCTTCAAACCTGAATGCTGAGGTATCTGACAAACAGAAAATCCTGGAAACGCAAAGCATCATAGACCGTGCTACATTACTGTTACAGTACATGATGAAGGATATCCAGATGCTGGAGATCAAGCATGAAATTCAAAAGAAGGTACACACCGATATTGACCAGCAGCAACGGGATTACTTTTTGCGTCAGCAGATAAAAGTTCTGCAGGACGAGTTGGGTCATGAAGGCCCGGATAAGGAAGTGGAAAAATTCCGGAAGCGTGCCGAAGCTAAAAAATGGTCCAAGCAGGCTACCGCACATTTTAATAAAGAGATGGATAAGCTGATGCGCATCAATCCGATGGCTGCAGAATATCCGGTGGCGATGAATTACGTGGAGTTCATGCTTGATCTGCCGTGGGAGGAATATACTACAGATGATTTTGATCTGAAGCGTGCCAAGAAGATCCTCGATCAGGATCATTCGGGATTGGAAAAAGTAAAGACCCGTATTCTCGAATACCTTGCCGTGCTCAAACTGAAGCAGGATATGAAAGGTCCTATTCTTTGCCTCTATGGTCCTCCCGGAGTAGGTAAGACTTCATTAGGTCGTTCGATAGCCAAGGCACTTCAACGCAAGTATGTGCGTATGTCTCTGGGCGGTGTGCATGATGAAGCTGAGATTCGTGGGCATAGAAAAACGTATGTCGGTGCTATGCCGGGCAAGATCCTGCAGAACCTGAAGAAAGCACAGTCTTCAAACCCGGTATTTATCCTGGATGAAATTGATAAAGTGAAATCTGATTTCCGTGGAGACCCCTCTTCAGCATTGCTGGAAGTGCTGGACCCGGAGCAGAACAATACGTTTGGTGATAACTATCTGGAAGTAGATTACGATCTGTCGAAAGTATTATTCATCGCTACAGCAAACGCATTGGATACCATTCATCCTGCCTTACGTGACCGAATGGAGATCATTGAAATAACAGGCTATACCCTCGAAGAAAAAGTGGAGATAGCAATAAAGCATCTGATCCCCAAACAGCTGAAGGAACATGGACTGAAATCATCGCATGTAAAGTTCTCGAAAGAAGGGGTAACGAAAGTGGTCAACAGCTATACCCGTGAATCCGGTGTGCGTAACCTCGAGCGAAAGATCGGAACATTGGTTCGCAATGCTGCAAAGTCCATTGCTATGGAGGAAGAATATGAAACCACCATAACGCCTGAAGTGGTGAGCAAAGTACTCGGTGTTGAAATGTTTGACGAAGAGCTCTATCAGGGAAATGATATTGCCGGTGTGGTTACCGGTCTAGCATGGACACAGGTAGGCGGTGAGATTCTTTTTGTGGAATCAAGTCTGAGTAAAGGCAAAGGTGTGCTGACGATTTCCGGACAACTGGGAGATGTAATGAAAGAGTCGGCTATGGCCGCATTGTCTTACCTGAAATCCAATGCGGAATCGCTGGGCATTGATCACCGGATCTTTCAGCAATATGATCTGCACATACACGTGCCTGCTGGCGCAGTTCCCAAGGATGGTCCCTCTGCCGGGATCACCATGTTCACGTCACTGGCTTCCATGTTTACACAACGCAAAGTCAAAGACAAGCTGGCGATGACCGGAGAGATTACGTTACGAGGTAAGGTATTGCCGGTAGGAGGAATCAAGGAAAAGATTCTAGCGGCCAAGCGCAGTGGTATAAAAGAGATCATTCTGAGCAATAAAAATAAACGCGACATCCATGAGATCGAGAAGCATTACCTAAAGGGCTTAGCTTTTCATTTCGTTGATACCGTGGATGATGTGCTGAAGGTAGCGCTGTTGAAAGACCGCGTTAAAAACCCCATGAAGTTTGCGCTGGCCGATGTAAAAAATCAGGCATCCTGATGAGCGCATGTTTTACGATATTGCGGGTAAAACATTGCTTGTGCTGAGGTACTCAATCCTTATATCTTTTATTCTCTTATCGGGTTCGGTGCTGGCTCAGCTGGGCGGGCGCAGGTCATATGAATTTCTGAACGTACCGGCCCACGCGCGTCTTGCTGCGCTGGGCGGTGTGAATACTTCACTGACAGACAGGGATATTAATTTCTTCTTTTCGAATCCTGCGCTGGTGAGCGATACGCTGGCTGGTTTCGCTTCGGCTTCCTATCAGTTCTATGTAGGTGATGTAGGTCAGGCAGGCTTTTCCTATGCACATGATTTCAATCGCATCGGCATGCTCGTCTTCGGCATTCAGCACCTCAATTACGGAACCATACAGGGCTATGATGCTTCGGGGCAGGAAACCGGAACATTCAAATCCGGTGAAACTGCATTGGTGATCGGAAAGAGCCATCAGATACGACACTTCCGTTTCGGAGTGAATTTCAAACTGGCGTTTTCAAACATTGCTGCATATCGTTCCAGTGCTGTCATGCTGGATCTGGGAGGAACTTTTATACATCCTGAAAAAGACTTTCGTGTGGGGCTGGTAATCAAGAATCTTGGATTTGTTTTGTCAGATTACTCTGAAACAAGTGATACCAAACTTCCACTGGATGTTCAGGCAGGCATAACATTTAAACCTGAACATATGCCGTTACGGTTTTCGATAACGGCTTATAACCTGGCCCGCTCTGATGCCACGTATTACGATCCGGCTTCAGGCCAGGATGAACCGGGTGGATTGAATAAGCTGCTCCGGAGGTTTAACTTTGGAGCTGAATTACTTATTCATCGGAATGTGAATATTCTGGCTGGTTATAATTACCTGATCCATCAGGAACTGAAGCTTGAACAGGGAGGTGGTGCAGCCGGACTTTCATTTGGATTTTCCGCGCGGATCAAATCGCTGGAGTTTGTATTCAGCCGAAGCAGTTATGTAGTAGGCAATGCGGGATACGCCTTTACCCTGAGCACGGATATTGACAAGATGTTGAAGCGATAAGAAGAAATCATGGACGCAAAATATTTGACCCCGAAGCAGATTGTTGAAGAGCTTGATAAATACATTATCGGGCAGTATGAGGCGAAGCGGAACGTAGCCATTGCCTTACGTAACCGCTGGCGCAGAATGAATACGCGCGCAGATATACAAGGTGAAATTGTTCCCAATAACATTCTCATGATCGGAGCAACCGGTGTGGGTAAAACAGAGATAGCCAGGCGTCTGGCAAAGATAGCAGATGCACCTTTCGTAAAAGTGGAAGCATCAAAGTTCACCGAAGTGGGCTATGTGGGTCGTGATGTGGAGAGTATGGTGCGCGACCTGGTGGAGCAATCGGTTAACATGGTGAAGGCCCGGAAGAAAGAAGAAGTAAAAGAGAAAGCGGCACAAGCCGTTGAAGATATTATTCTGGATGCGTTGATTCCTCCCATGAAGCAACCCACGGTACGGCAGACGGGTTTCAATACCACCACTACCGAATCAACGGAGATGCCCACCAACGATGTGGAGTTGAATGAACGTACACGAAATCATTTCCGGGAGAAGATCCGTAATGGTGAACTGGAAGACCGGAAGATAGAGATCAACATCAAGGGAAGCGGCAATTCAAATGTCGGAATGATCGGTGCAGGTATGATGGATGAAGTGTCGATGATGAACCTGCAGGAAATGCTGAACGGCATGATGCCCAAGAAAAGCCGGAAGCGTAAAGTATCGGTGGCGGAAGCTCGTAAAATTCTGTTCGATGAAGAAGCTGCCAAACTCATTGACATGGATGAAGTGAAAGAGGAGGCGATCAATCGTGCGGAGAATGCGGGGATAATCTTCATTGATGAGATCGATAAGATCGCTTCAGGCTCCGGTAAAAAAGGTGGTGGACCTGATGTAAGTCGTGAAGGGGTGCAGCGTGACCTTCTGCCTATTGTTGAAGGTAGTACCGTGAATACCAAACATGGTGTGATCAAAACGGATCACGTGTTGTTTATTGCAGCCGGTGCTTTTCATATTTCAAAGCCTTCTGATCTGATTCCCGAACTTCAGGGACGTTTCCCGATCCGTGTGGAATTGAATAACCTCACCAAAGCGGATTTTATCCTCATTTTAAAAGAGCCCAAAAATGCATTGACCAAGCAATACCAGGCGTTGTTCGAAGCTGAAGACGTTGAGGTTTCATTTACCGAGGATGCACTGGAGGAAATTGCTGAGACTGCCTTTACCATCAATGCTGAAGTGGAGAATATAGGGGCACGGAGATTGCACACCGTAATGAGTAAACTGCTCAATGAATTTTTGTTTGATGTTCCCGACAAGATCGGGCCAAATGCCCGGATTGCCATTTCGGCCGACATGGTAAAACAAAAACTGAGCGGCCTGGTGAAAAACAAAGACCTAAGCGAGTATATCCTTTAATGCGGTTTCTTTTTGCAGTTCTTTTTCTGACCACCTCGGTTACCGTGTATTCTCAGGAAGACACGCAGGTAACGGTTTTGCAAAAAGTGGAATACGATTCGCTGCGTGCGAACTACATTAAAACCTTTCCCGATCATTTCTTTCTCTGGCCTGTGATCAAGCAACGAAGACTTGATTTTGAAATGAATCAGCTCAGGGGCGGAAATAAATCACTAACGTATAAAACAAACAATCCTTTCAGTATGGGATTGGGCGTATACCTGTTCGAGCTGGGCATAGAACTCGCGTTCTCTGTACCGCTGGATGAACAGAGTAAGAAGATCTACGGTGAATCAGACGCACGCGATCTGCAATTGAATATCATCGGCAAGAAATGGGGCATTGAAGTATATTCCCAGAAGTATAGTGGATTTTATATTGAAGATCCCGATGAGAATATTCCTGCCGGTACTCCCTATCCACAACGACCGGATATCGTAACACGCAACCTCGGGACAACGATCAATTATACCTTCAACAACAGAAAGTTTTCATTCCGTTCCGCGTACAACTTTGCTGATCGTCAGCTACGCTCAGCCGGATCATTTCTGCTTTTCGGTTCACTCAGCGGATTTAAGGTAGAAGCAGACTCGGCTATCATCGGTCCGAGGTACGCTGATGAGTACGGTATTGAAAGCGGTGTTGATAAGATCCGCTCCACCACATTGGCTGTTGCTCCAGGCTATACCTACAGCCTTATTTACAAAGGATTTTTTCTCAATGGTACGCTTGCGCTGGGGCCAGCGCATAACTGGCTTTACTATCACACGGAAGATGGTGTGAGCAAGAACGATATCAAATTCAGCGGCTACATTGTGGCCCGCATCGGACTCGGTTATAATGGCGACCACTTCTTTGGTGGTATTAGTTTTCTGAACCAATCACGAACAACAAAATTCGACAACGTTGAAGTGGTGAGTTCCAGCGGAGCATTTAAAATTCTGATCGGTTATCGCTTCCGTGAATTTGGTGTATTGAAGAAACGCGTCTGGGATATCCCCAAAGCGTTGTTTCCGTAATGGAGTTCTAATCTTCGCGGCTCTTGGGAAAATCATAGAAAAGCATGCTTCCGATTCCCCAGGTCATATCCTTCCATGATTTTATATTGAACCGGAAAGCAATGATGCCGCAGGTAGGAATATTATGGATCTCGTGTTCATCATCACGCAGCGAGTTAGCAAAATCCGTGAGGCCTGGATTGTGCCCGAAGATGATGACGATGTTGTGTTTGTCACTGATTCCCTGCACCACCTTTAACATATCATCATCACTGGCGTGATAGAGCTTCTTCTCCTTAACGATGTTTTTCTTTTTATATCCCAGGACTTCACCAATTCGCCTGGCGGTAGAAAAAGCGCGCTTCGCAGGACTTGATATCATCACGTCTGGTGTTATCTCTTTTTCCTTGAGGCGTTTGCCCATCCGTGGTGCATCGCGTTTACCGCGGTCATTCAGGGGCCTGTCCTCGTCATCAAGGTCCGGGTCTTCCCAACTGGATTTGGCGTGGCGTATGATGTACAGGGTTTTCATGCCTAAATTTAGTTCCAAAAATCCTAACCGTTATCTTCGCACCGCATGAGAAAGAAAACAAAAAGGAAAATCCGGTACGCAATCGTATACAGATGTGTCCAGTTCCTGATCTTTTTGTCGACACTCATTCCGCGCATTGCCTGGCTGAAATTCTGTGGCTTTCTGGGGAGAGTAGCCTATCGCTTTGCGCATAACACCCGCAACCGTACCCTCCGTCATCTGGCTATGGCATTTCCGGAGAAAACTCCGGCACAGGTTACAGCCCTTGCTAAAAAAGTGTTTGAATACCTGGGCAAGAACTCCGGTGAAATGTTGCGCGCCTCAGCTACCATTGATGATCTGAACGACCTGGGTAAAGTATTGACCGTTCATGGCTATGAGAATTTTGAGAAGGCCAATGCGAAAGGAAAGGGTGTGATCTTTCTGACCTGTCACCTCGGTGCCTTTGATCTCCAGATAACCGTGATGGCCCTTCGTGGCCTGAACCCGAATATTATTGGTACCCCTTTGAAGAATGCAAAGCTCAATGACCTGCTCTGGAACTACCGTAACAAACACGGAGCCATTGCTATCGAGCGGGGAAGGGAAACATTCCGGATGATCAAGATCCTGAAATCAGCCGGATCAGTAGCGTTGCTGATCGATCAGGATACAAAGGTAAAAACACGCTTCGTGAATTTCTTTGGAATGCCGGCTGCAACACCGGTTGGTGCTACGGTGCTTGCCATGAAAACCGGAGCGTCTATTGTGCCTACTTACATATACCTGGGAAACGACTGGAAGCAGCACATGCATATCATGCGGGAAGTACCCATGCGACTTACGGGTGATGAAGAAGCCGATATGGTTTATAATACCCAGGTACTTACTTCACTGAATGAAGATCAGATCCGTCAGCATCCGGAACAATGGGTGTGGATGCACGAGCGATGGAAGACAAAGCCGGGGGAGGAGATACATTAGTAATCAGTCACTGGTCACAAGTCACTGGAAAGACACTTAATAACACGTTGTATGGATATTGAAGATTTGAAAATTTATGGGTTGTCCATGAAAATTGGAGATGAGATTTGGACTATAGTAGCAAACTGGAACAATTTTGTCAAGGATACGATAGGCAAACAACTTGTTCGGTCTGCTGATTCCATCGCTGCAAATATTAGCGAAGGATACGGACGGTACCATTATAAGGATAGCAGGAATTTCGGTTACTATTCACGAGGATCACTTTACGAAACCAAAACATGGCTTACAAAAGCTCATCAGCGAAAACTGGTTAATGATCAGGACTTCAATAATCTCTCTGAACAACTTGGGATATTATCCAGGATGCTCAACAGCTATATCAAATCAATAGGAAATGTAAATGAGCCTTCAGAAAACTACGGCACCGATCTTCCAATGACTAGTGACTAATGACCATTGACTTTTTCATACACTACAAAATCAAATGCATACGCATGCCGTTCATCTGCTGCGTGATGTTGCCGTGAAATTTCTTTCCATTCCGGAGCGTGGAATTCCGGGAAATAGGTGTCACCGTCTATAGGGCTTTTGATCTCGGTAATGTACAACAGGTCAGCAATAGCCATGGAGCTGTTATAGATCTCAGCGCCACCGATGATAAAAAGTTCCGACTCGCCATTGGCTTTCGCCAGGGATACACCTTCTTCAATTGCGTTCACAATGATGCAACCTGGTGCGTGGAATTTCGGCTGACGGGTAACCACAATATTGGTGCGATTGGGTAAGGGTCTGAACTTCTCCGGAATGGATTCATAGTTCTTCCGTCCCATGATGCAGTGATGGCCTTTGGTGGTCTGCATGAAATACTTCATGTCATCCGGCAGATGCCAGGGAAGGTCATTGTCTTTTCCGATAACACGGTTTTGCGCGACAGCCGCAATCAACGATATTTTCATATTTCCTGTTACTCCGTATCCTTGAACCTTAAACTTGAACCTTAAACTTTAGATTTTATTCCCCATGAAAAACTCCTGGATATTCATCTTACGTTTTCCTTCAGGTTGTAGTTCGTTAATGGAAAGCCAGCCATCGGAGGTTTTGACATAAAGATAGGTTTTATTGTCGGTGTTGACGGAACCCGGGTCATGTGTTCCGTTAGTGTGGTTGACAGCAGACACCGAAAAGATCTTGAAAACTTTATCACGCAGTGTACACCATGCGGTTGGATAAGGATTGAGTCCCCGTACAAAATTCCGGATCTGTTCCGTGTTTTGATTCCAGTTGATCTCACACGTTTCGCGGAAGATCTTGGGGGCATGCTTAATGGTGATCTCCGAAGGTTGTGGTGTTGATGGATACTCACCCTGTTGAATAGCCGTTACGGTTTTCAATACCAGCTGAGCACCTTTGTGCATGAGACGTTCATACACTGTACCCACGGTATCTTCTTCGTAAATCGTTTCCTTCTCCTGGAAGATCACGCTGCCGGTGTCAATCTCATGTTTCAGAAAGAACGTAGTGACACCCGTTTCTTTTTCACCATTGATGATGGCCCAGTTGATAGGCGCAGCACCGCGGTATTGCGGCAGGAGAGAGCCATGCAGGTTGAATGTACCTAATGATGGCATGGACCATACAGACTCCGGCAACATCCGGAACGCGACCACGATCTGCAGATTGGCATTATAGCTTTTGAGCTCTTCCAGAAACTCCGGTGATTTCAAATTCGTGGGTTGCAGTACCGGTACATTGTATTTCAATGCACACTCTTTCACGGGAGAACCTGTTATCTTCTGGCCACGTCCCTGTGGTTTATCCGGTGCGGTGATCACGGCCACTACATTGAATTTATGTTGTAGTAGTATCTCCAGGCTGGGCACAGCGAATTCAGGAGTGCCCATGAAGATAATGCGAAGCTGATTCATAGGGCGCAAATATACGGTAATCGTTATTCCTGCCGGCTGGCAGGCGAGCGTTAATCGCTATCCGTTAATCGTGGGCATAGGCAGGTGTGTGAGCCCCTTGTAGGGTTTATTACATCCTGAATTTCACTGACTTCATTGCTCATGTATCTCTCTCGAAATCAACCCCTTGACCTCGATTAACGGATAACGATTAACGTTCTGGCCCCAAACTTGATTTACTACTGCCAAGAGTTTAAAACAACGTTTATGAAACGCCTGATTCCAGCCATTGCCGTTCTGATGTTCATGGCTTCCTGTGATATCACGGTACTTGAACCGCGCTACGATCACCGTGACCAGATCACGGGTTATTATGACATCGAAGAGTACAGTGAAACCTTTCACGGGTACACGTATTATTCCATTCACATCACGAAGGATACATATTCCCGCAGTGTCGTGTACCTCAATAACTTCTATGGTGCTGACATTTGCGTGAAGGCTTACCTTGACTACAACGACCTGACGATCCCTTACCAGGTTATTGATGGATTTGAGATAGAAGGAACCGGTACGTTGTACAATGATCACGTAGATATGAGCTACCGCGTGAAAGATCTGTACCAGAATTCAAGAGCAGACTTTTGTAATACATATGGTGATCGGGGGTATTAGGAGAGGAGTAAGAAATAAGAATTAGTTAGCGTTAAGATTCCTGCGGTGTGAGCTGCAGGATTTTTTTTAATATATGGAGGATTTGATTTAGTCGTTGCTCATAGGTCTGAGTAATTACAATAGTCAAAAACGATGAACAAGTGCAAATGGGGTACTTGAATCACTCTGAAAATCCATAATCGCCATCAGCTCTGTTGGCAGGAAATTTTAAGCATCTCCGGCATGGATGCAAAAGACAAAAAAGAGGATCACGTTTTTACGCCTGAACCTCCTCAGGTAATGGACCCGAGCAAGCCGCCTGTTACAAAAGGCAGCAAAAAGGATTCCGCTAAACGCAAAGGAGACAAACGCAAAGGGGAGAAGCAGGATCCGAAACCAAAACTTCGGAAGACCTGATTGAATAGGAGATTCTTCGCTCGCGCTTTGCAACTGTGCATCAGAAGGTTTACGATGAGAGAGATTGGAGCATGGAATCGAGCCTTTGAATTTACTTCACTACCTTTCTTTCTCTCTTCATGAAAACGTCATCCTGAGCGGTGATTGCGCGCTGACCGTGTGAGCGAAGGATCCCCTCGATGGATGAACAATAGCCGACACTTATTAGATCAGGCCACCGATTAACAGCGTTGATCAAGATCCTTCTTTAGTGCACCTTTCGAGGGGATCCTTCGCAGCACATGCCACTCAGGATGACGACTCAGGATAAATATTCAAGCCTTCACAAATCACTAATCAATAATCACCAATCTGTAGTCAGTTCTCTCTGAACCATTTCTTATCCGCGTAAAACGTTCCGAACGGAACAAGCGATGCTATAAACGCGAGCGCACTTCTCACCAGCGTCCAGTTATACACAAACTTGGTCTGGATCAGCAATAACACATAGGCGATAAAAAGTACACCGTGCGCCATACCTACGATCCGGACAGGCTCCGGATTAGCGGCAAAATATTTCAGTGGCATAGCAATACCCAGCAACACGAGGAATGAAACACCTTCCAGAAAAGCAACTACACGGAGTCGGCCTAAAACAGTTTTCAGCATGCAATCAGAATTTAAGATTCCGGCAAAGGTAATCCTGAATTATGCTGAAATACCTATCTTCCGCGATCATTTTACGCCAAACCTATGAGCGAACAAAAGTTTAAGCCCGTCCTGGGACTTTGGGATGCTACCATGATCGTTGCCGGATCGATGATCGGTTCCGGAATCTTTATCGTGAGTGCCGATATGCTGAAGGATCTCGGTTCTGCCGGATGGCTGATCGCGGCCTGGCTCATCACAGGTTTCATGACCTTAACCGCAGCATTAAGCTATGGAGAGCTGAGTGCCATGTATCCCAAAGCGGGCGGGCAGTATGTATACCTGCGTGAAGCCTATAATCCGTTTATCGGTTTCTTATATGGCTGGAGTTTTTTCGCAGTGATTCAAACGGGAACGATCGCAGCGGTGGCAGTGGCGTTCGGAAAATTCCTGGGGTATATCGAACCGTCACTCGGTGATGGCAATACCATCGTGCAGATGTCAGAAAGTTTCCGGATCTCGGCTGCACAGCTGGTTGGTATTGTGCTGATCATACTGCTCACGTACATCAATACCCGTGGAATCAAAAGTGGTAAGTTCATTCAAACAACATTCACTGCCGCAAAACTCATCGCGCTGTTCGGACTGATCGTGTTTGGTTTCTTCGCGGCTAAAGCGGCCGTATGGGATATGAACTGGCAGGATGCCTGGACAATGAAAGGTCATATCAGTCGCGTTGATACAACAACGACTCAAAATACCTGGGTAGAACTGACCGGACTGGTTGCACTTGGTGCTATTGCCGCGGCAATGGTGGGAAGTATTTTCAGCTCGGACGCCTGGAATAACGTAACATTCATTGCGGGTGAAGTGAAGAATCCACAACGCAACATCGGACTGAGTTTGTTTCTCGGCACGCTGATCGTTACGGTGATCTATGTTACGGCTAACCTGATGTACCTCACGATTCTGCCATTGGATCAGCTCGCGTTTGCAAAGGACAATCGCATTGCTTTGTCGGTGGCCACCGAAATATTCGGAACGAAAGGAACCTACATTCTTGCCTTTCTCATCATGGTATCTACATTTGGTTGTGATAATGGGCTGATTCTTTCTGGAGCCCGTGTATACTACACGATGGCCAAAGATGGATTGTTCTTTAAGAAAACCGGAACGCTCAACAACAACGCAGTGCCTGCGTATGCGTTGTGGATCCAATGTGTTGTGGCGTGCCTGTTATGTTTAAGTGGTCAGTATGGGAACCTGCTTGATATGGTGTCTTTTGTAGTGGTGTTGTTCTACGTGCTGACGATCATCGGTATATTTATTTTACGAAAAAAACGGCCCGATGCGGAGCGGCCGTATAAAGCATTTGGTTACCCGGTTCTCCCTATCATCTATATCGTAATGGGTACAGCTTTCTGTTTATTGCTGATCATATACAAGCCTAACTATACCTGGCCCGGACTGATCATCACGCTGATCGGTATACCACTGTATTACATAGCGGTGCAACAGAAAAAATCTAATGCAGCTGAGAAGTCAGAATAGCAAGACCTTCTGAGAAGGTATGTGGTTTGTAGCCTAGTTCTTTTTTGGCTTTGTCGATGATGAATCCCGTACGTGGCGGACGTTTTGCCGGTTGCGTGAACCGGGTAGAGTCGGTTGCCTTGATCTGTGATTTATCAAGCTTGAAAAAATCTGCCGTCTGTATGGCGATGTCATACGGTGTCATAAAATCTTCACCCGAGATGTGATAGATACCCTTTGCCTTCTTCTTTGCCGCGAGATAGCAACCCATCGCCAGATCTTCGGCTAAGGTTGGCGTGCGCCACTGATCATCGACAACCTGTATGGTCTTGCCTTGTTCGAGACTGTTCTTCACCCATAGCACAATGTTGGAGCGGCTCATGTCATTCGTTATGCCAAATACCAGAACCGTGCGAAGAATACTCCACGATAATACGCTCTGTTGTATGCATACTTCTGCAGCGAGTTTGCTTTCACCGTAGTAGTTGATGGGATTGGGTTTTGCCGTTTCATCCAGCGGACCGAATGATCCATCAAAAATAAAATCGGTGGAAACGTGAACGAGGTGAATATTATTTTTGGTGCAGGCCTTTACCAGGTTCTCTACGGCAGTAACATTCGCATTCCAGCAAGCTTCCCTGTCGGTTTCACATTGATCTACCTGTGTCATTGCGGCTGTGTTGATGACCACATCCGGTTGCGTTTCGGAAAGAACCTGATCTACCGCATGCTCGTCTGTTATATCCAGAGAAATGAATTTTCCTTTCGTGACCGGGATCACGGATTTACTCCGGGCCGTGGCGATCAGGTGAACGGTGTTATCCTGCTGCAGTAAGGCAGTAAGTTTTTGTCCGAGCAGCCCGTTGGAACCGGTGACAAGAATTTTCATAAGAAAGGAATTCGGGAACTAGTTAGGGAATTTATAGCCGTATTCCTTCTCGATCTTTTTTCTTGACATTTCCTTAACAGAAACTTTCATGCGGATGTCTTCCAGTGGCCTGTTCATCGGATTGCCGGGCTGTGCGGCAATTTTGTCGATCACATCAAATCCTTTGATCACCTGGCCAAACACCGTATACTGTCCATCGAGATCGGGGAATCCTCCGTTGGTCGTGTATGCTTTTAATTTAGCGGGATCGACTTCGCGTTTGGTGTTGATGCCTGTGAATTTTTCAATGCGTGGTTTTAACTGGATCATGTACTTTCTGTAGCCGTCCTGATCACCCGTCTGATAGAATTGCATAGCCGAATCACGGGCAGCCTGGTTAGCGGGATTCGTCATGAACTGTTGAGCAGCCTGACCGAATTTCTGTGAATCAATATTGAGATCTTCTTCGGTTAAAGCACGGCCCTGAACGATATAGAACTGGCTTCCGCTGGAGGCCTGTGTCGGATTCTGCTGATCGCCTAAGCGCGCTGCTGCGAGCGCTCCTTTCTGGTGAAAGAATTTGGTATTGAATTCTTTTTCAATGGTATAACCTGGTCCGCCTTGTCCGAGGGGTTGACCCGGTGCCGCTTTCTTCGAGTCAGGGTCACCGCCCTGGATCATAAAATCCTTGATCACGCGATGAAACAACAGGCTGTCGAAGTAATGTTCTTTCGCCAGCTTGATGAAGTTTTCCTTATGCTTCGGTGTTTCGTTATACAGGATGGCGATCATGTCACCGTA
>DASXWH010000150.1:0-22636 GCA_036503775.1 Ohtaekwangia sp. | reverse complement strand
TGAAAAGAAACCAGTACCGGAATATCAGAGATGGAAGCCTTACGGATCAGCATGAAGAATTCGTTTTCAAAGTCACCAAAGATATAGGCCACCCCTCGCCTGGAAAAAAAACTTTAATTTTTTTTTCAATACTTTAGGTCATGTTTAACCATAAACCCTTTTAGCTATGACGTACAAATTCTCGAAAAAAGATGCCGGGCCAATTGATGAAGGAATAGCCCAAGAATCAATCAAAAGATATCAGGATAAAAATCCGAATGCCATCAGGGCATATTTTTATGGAGATGATATCATCCGAAAAGTTATCGATCATAAAGAAGCTGTTGGGATGCGTATTTACTTTGGCCTTGCTGATAACGGTCAAATACAATTATTCCTGGTAGGAGCACGAGAAGACGGAAGCAACATTGGGCTCAACAATGTAGGAGGTAATGTCACCCAACTGGCTGCGAAAACTACCACAACCCAGGGAACTGTTGGTGATAATGGTTACTCATGTCCTCCATATTGCCCGTAATGATTTCATCCTTTCGATCAATTCTCTCAATCAGTTCAATCCGTTAGCGATGACTTTTGAAACTTATTTACTGTTAGCTAAAATCCAAACATACCTATCAGCTGTGTTGGCTTTGCTTTGTTTTTACCGTTATAAATCCAGAGCATTCTACATACGGCTGATAGGATTTACATTCTTACTTGGCTTTGTTGCTGACCTGTCCACTCTCTTTCTTGGCAAACTTAAAACGTTCGGATATCCGGTTCAAGCCTATTACAATTTCCCGTCTTCCATTTGGAATATTTGTAACGTTGCTTTGATGGCAGCAGTATATTATTTCCTCCTGGGTAAAAAGAACAAACTGATATTTATCTCAATTGCTGGTGTGTTCCTCGTTTTGGCTTCCGCTAATCTGCTTTTATATCAAAAACAAGCGAACAACTCCTACTCGACTGTATTGCAGGCCCTGATCCAAATTGTTTTTTGTATTCTTTATTTCTACAAGTTGCTCCGTGAATTACCCGAACAACATATTCACCGGCTTCCCATGTTTTGGATTAATTCGGCTTTACTCATTTTCTACTCCGGAACATTCATTCTCTATACCTTTACCGCATACCTCATCAATGTCCTGAAAAATGACCTGATAACGTACTGGAGTTTTCATAATATACTTCGGATACTTTTCCAGCTGTTGGTGATGATCGGTTTATATTATGATCTCCGGAGAATAAAGAAAGTGAAGCCTACCCTATAAGAAGTAATTCATAATTTTTATTTGCTATTCACGAATAAAAGCCGGTTAATGCAAACCGGTTTTTCTATTTTCGACCAATGGAGCAGGGAACAGCCAATTTTCCGCTAATCTTTTCTTTGCTGACAGCAGGCATGCTTATTCTGGCAAGCTCGATAATACTCTTTGTCGCCTTTTATCAAAAGAAGATGCTCCAGGAACAATTCAAGCGTCAGCAACTGGAGCTTGACTACCAGCAGCGGATGATGGAAGCAGCACTGGAGTCAGAAGAAAATGAACGTAGGCGATTAGCCGGAGAACTACACGACAGCATAGGTGCCATGCTCTCAACTATACGCGTTGGCATCACTACACTGGCCCGGCAAATACCCGATCCGCAAAGTCTTGAACATCCCAAGCAAATGCTAGACGACACGATAAACTCTGTTCGAAAAATTAGCCGTGATTTAATGCCTTCCACATTGGAAAAATTTGGTTTTGGCCAAGCTGTAAAAGAAATTTGTGAGCGATTTCAATCCACTTCCCTTTTACCTATTCATTACGTAGAAAACGGAGAATTAAAATCGTTTGACAAAAATCGCGAGTTAATGCTTTTCCGTGTCGTTCAGGAATTGTTGAATAATGCCCTAAAGCATTCGAAAGCTACGGCCATTACCGTAACCGTTAATGCAAACGATCAGCTTTCGGTGTCGGTTGAAGATAACGGTGTTGGATTTGATCATGAAGCGCTTCGTTCATCTACTGAGCCCGGACGCGGACTCGGATTATTTAACATTGAAAACCGGGCTCGCCTGCTAAGCGCTACAATTGAATTTGATAAAGAAAGAACCCAGGGAAGTAAAACGACATTGACGCTACCGTATGAAAAAGTTTAAAGTCTACATAGCAGACGATCATACACTTTTTCGTAAGGCCATGGTCAACCTGCTTCGGACATTTGATCGTGTGAGTGAAGTAAAGGATGCCGAGAATGGTAAAGAACTACTTACACTGGTGAAGTATGAAGAGCCCGATGTTGCCATTATAGATTTACAGATGCCCGTAATGGACGGAGCTGAAACATGCGAAAATATTATCAAGCGTCATCCGCATGTGAAGATTATAATCCTTACGATGCACGATAGCAACAAATACATTCTTCACATGATGGAGATGGGTGTGCATGCATTTCTGTTAAAGAATACTGAACCCGATGAGCTTGAAAAAGCCATTTACGCTGTAGCTGAAAAAGATTTTTATCACAATGATCTTGTTGCTGCAGTATTGCGAAAAAATGTAACCGAAAAAAAAGCCGGCCAGCGACCAAATTTCAGACAGGCTGATCTGACCGATCGCGAAAAAGAAATTCTGGTGTTAACCTGTCGCGAACTCACCATCCGTGAAATCGGACAAAAACTTTCTTTAAGTGAGAATACTGTTCGCAATCATCGTGTAAACATGATGGAAAAAGTTGGCGTCAATAATACAGTTGGCTTGGTCAAATATGCCTATGAGGCAGGCCTGGTGAGTTAATTCCAAAAAAACTCCAATAGTATAATTGTACTAATTTCGTAGTACAATTATACCTCCCAACTATCCTCACTCTAACTCTATCTCGTTAATTATCAATCACTTTAGTGGTCCCTTATTTTTAAGGGTACGTACTTTTCATCGAAAACACCACCAGGCCAGACGTGCCGATTAACGACCTTTCGTAAAAGGTTTAGGGAATTTAATGTTTAACTCAATTCTCTTAAAAGAATGAAAATCCTTGTGGTTCACAGGCAGAAAGAAACCGTTGTGCAAATCAAGTCGGTACTTAGCGGATGCAATCCCGTTGTGCTTCATACCGAATCTGGTTTGGATGGGCTCCTAACCTCGCGAATCGAACATTTCGATCTGATTATCTGCGGTACCGACCTGCCTGTGATCACAGGATTTGAATTAGTACGTTCAATACGTACACACTCCGTAAACAGAAATACCCCCGTAATTTTTATTGCGGATGAGGTAGATGAAAAGACAATGCACCTTGGAAACGCTCTGGGCGTAGCCGCCATGCTGGTGAATAAGGATGTTGATAACAAACTGGCTGGCATTGTTAACGAACGCGTAAAACCTGAAGCGGACAAAGATTGGGACGATCTATTGTCTCAGACACGATTGAATTAATACCGTTAGGTTAAGACCCTCTCTTATCTATAGAATTTCCCCCTGGAATAGTTGGTTAATCTGAAAATCTTCCTCTCCCCCGGGCATCTGCCCTGGGTGCAGAGGTGGAAGATTATCCTTTCGTTGGCTACAAACTGTTTTTTGAAACTACGATAGCGATTTCTGTCTGCTGGTCAACTCCCCGGGTTTGTCTGTGACGTTCTATGCTAAAACAACTTTTTATGAAAACCCTGATTATCGCTGTTGCTCTTCTTTTCTCAATCCCCGCCTTCTCGCAATCTGATGAAGACTTAATCCGACAGGTAGTAAGTAGTGCTTACATTGAAGGCATCCAGAATAGTGGCAGCATTGAAGACATCCGGAAAGGCTTTCATCCTTCGTTTACCATGTTACGATTTGTGGATAATGATGTTAAACCTTATCCTATTGAAGAATGGATTACAGCCATCGAAAAGCGTAAGAAAGAAAATACTCCAGCTCTCCCTAAAGCTGAAGGCAAGTTTATCTCGGTTGATGTGACCGGTACAGCGGCTGTTGTTAAACTGGATCTGTTCCGTGAAGGAAAACGTACGTTCACCGACTACCTCGTGCTCTATAAATTCAGCGAGGGCTGGAAAATTGTCAGCAAAACGTATTACCGACATTGATTTTATTCCAGATATATATACCCGCTTA
Organism: Ohtaekwangia sp.; assembly: GCA_036503775.1. Classification (GTDB taxonomy): domain Bacteria; phylum Bacteroidota; class Bacteroidia; order Cytophagales; family Cyclobacteriaceae; genus Ohtaekwangia. The sequence goes on along the minus strand of DASXWH010000150.1, from coordinate 18,560 downwards.
ATCAACTGTAGAAGTAGATTTGGGGGTGAATCAATTTGATATAATTGTTGTCGGAGGTGGAGCAGCAGGTTTTTTTGGCGCCATTGAAGCAGCAGCATCCAAGCCAGGCTTACGGATTCTGATCGTAGAAAAATCAAATAAGCTTCTCTCCAAAGTAAAAGTATCGGGTGGTGGCCGCTGCAATGTTACGCATCACTGCTTTGACCCAATAGAACTGGCCCATCACTATCCACGGGGAGAAAAGAAGTTAAAAGACCTGTTCAAGAGATTTCAGGCTAAGGATGTTGTTGAATGGTTCTCCACAAAAGGGGTTAATCTTAAGACGGAACCCGATGGGCGGATGTTTCCTGAAACAGACAGCTCGCAAACGATAATAAATTGTTTCCTAGATCAGGCCGCAAAGAATAAAATCAAGATTGAGCTGGGTCTTACTGTCAAACAAATAGTTTGTGACAGTGACCATCTCGTGGTTCATTGTGCCAACGATGTTTCCTTCACAACAAGAAAAATTCTGGTTGCTACGGGAGGGAATCCCAAGGCAGACGCCTATACGTGGTTAACGTTATTAGGGCACAATCTCATAACACCTATCCCTTCCTTATTTACTTTTAATGATCAGAATAAGCACTATGTAGACCTGATGGGATTATCAGTTCCCCATGCCGAAGTAAAAATCGCCACTACAAAATTCACCCAGCGTGGACCTTTACTTATTACACATTGGGGATTAAGCGGGCCTGCTGTTATCAAACTTTCAGCATGGGCGGCTACGTATCTTCATCAAGTGAATTACGAATTCACAGTACTGGTAAGCTGGATCGGTCCGCAGGAAGAAGAAGCTTTACGGAATACACTTTTCGATTATAAAACAAATCATCCCAGGCAAAAGATTGTTTCTAATCCCCTGTTTAATTTGCCACAGCGTCTCTGGCAAAAACTCTGTACGCTTGCCCTCATCGAAAATCAAAAAACATGGGACGAATTATCGCTAAAAAGCCTTAATCGTCTTATTGAATTTCTTATTCGCGCGCCTTTTCAAATCAAAGGCAAAACTACTTTCAAGGAAGAATTTGTTACCTGCGGAGGCATTGACTTGCAGGATGTCAACATGACAACCCTGGAGAGCAAAAAAGTAAAAAATGTATTCTTTGCCGGAGAGGTGCTGAACATTGACGGTGAGACGGGAGGGTTCAATTTTCAGGCGGCCTGGACAACCGCTTTTATAGCCGCAACGGAAATGACAAAAGACTTTGACTAAGATGTCACGCCTTTCTTCATTTTAGTCTTTTCAGTTTCATTTTACCCATTTTCATAGTTCTTTTGCCCCAAATAAAATCGCTATGAGCTACCGCATTGAAAAAGACACCATGGGTGAGGTACAGGTTCCCGCTGAGAAATACTGGGGGGCACAAACTGAACGGTCCAGAAACAATTTCAAAATTGGCCCTGAGGCAAGCATGCCAAAGGAAATCATCTATGCTTTTGCATTCCTCAAAAAAGCAGCAGCCATGGCCAATCACGACCTTGGTGTTCTGACGGCAGATAAAAAAGATCTGATTGGCAAAGTATGCGATGAAATTCTGACGGGTAAACTGGATGGTGAATTTCCATTGGTGATCTGGCAAACCGGTTCCGGAACGCAAAGCAATATGAACGTGAATGAAGTCATTGCTTACCGCGCTCATGTTTTACAAGGTGGTAAACTGACGGATGATAAAAAGGTGCTTCATCCCAACGATGATGTTAACAAATCACAGTCTTCCAATGACACATTTCCTACAGCCATGCACATTGCTGCTTATAAGCAGGTGGTAGAGATCACACTTCCTGGCCTGAAAAAGCTTCGGGATACATTGTCAAAAAAAGCAGAAGCCTATAAGAACATTGTAAAAACTGGTCGTACACACTTTATGGATGCAACTCCGCTCACATTAGGCCAGGAGTTTTCAGGCTATGTTCAGCAACTCGACAATAGCATCCGGGCAATAAAAAATGCATTGGAGGTTATTCGTGAACTAGCTCTTGGTGGTACTGCGGTTGGTACAGGGCTCAACACACCAAAGGGTTATGATGTTCTGGTTGCCAAAAAAATTGCAGAGTTAACCGGCTGCCCATTCGTAACTGCTCCCAATAAATTTGAAGCTCTGGCTGCTCACGATGCAATGGTGGAACTGTCCGGAGCATTAAAACGATCGGCTGTCTCTCTGATGAAAATTGGTAATGACATTCGGATATTGAGTTCAGGCCCGCGGTGTGGTATAGGAGAAATTATTATTCCGGATAATGAACCAGGATCTTCTATTATGCCCGGCAAAGTAAATCCTACACAACCGGAAGCGCTTACTATGGTTTGTGCTCAGGTGATCGGTAATGATGTAGCAGTATCTATCGGGGGTTCAAATGGACATTTTGAATTGAATGTTTTCAAACCGGTAATCGCTGCCAACGTACTTCAGTCTGCTCGTCTGATTGGCGATGCGTGCGTGTCTTTCAACGATAAATGCGCAGAAGGTATACAACCGAATAATCCAGTAATCAAGCAACATCTGGAAAATTCATTAATGCTGGTAACATCCCTTAACACTCATATTGGTTATGAGAACGCTGCCAAGATTGCCAAGAAAGCCCACAAGGAAAACAAGACCCTCCGAGAGGCAGCCGTTGAACTTGGATTGTTAACCTCAGAGCAGTTTGACCAGTGGGTAAGGCCTGAGAAAATGGTAGGAAGTCTGGACTAATCGGCCGCGCCTATTTTTTAATAAGGTGAATAAGAGGCCCTTACCGTAACAGATAAATGAAATTATTTGTAACTTTAGTGTGATTTTTTAACCAATCCGATAATGAAAAAAGTAATTGTATTATTCTTCTGCTGCGCAATGATCGCTGCTTCAACGCAAAGCTTCGCGCAGCTTTCCAAACAGGAAAAGAAAGAGTGGAAGAAGAAAGCCAAAGAATTTTCAAAGAACCCTGCCAACCTGAAACAATTAACTGAAGACAAACAGGCTGCCGATAATCAGGTAACAACCTTGAATCAAAAAGTGTCGCAGATGCAAAGCCAGATAAGCGATAAGGATGCGAAGATCGCTGAACTTGAAGATCAGCTTTCTCAAACACGCGGGCAGCTTACTTCTGCAAAAGCAGAACTTGCGCAGTTAAAAGAAGCCGGACCTGTGATAAACCCTATGGACTTCTCCAAAGGCGTGGTGTTTAAAGTTCAGATCGGTGCCTTCAAAAATAAGGACCTGGCAAAATACTTTGATAACAATCCGAACTTCGGAGGAGAAGTAAAAGAAGGTGAACCACAGAAAATCACCATTGGTATCTTCAGAGATTACTGGGAAGCTGACACCTTTAAGAAATACATGCGCGACATGGGCGTTAAAGATGCCTGGATCGTTCCCTACAAAGACGGACAGCGTGTTGAAATTAAAGATGTTTTGGAAGGTGTAGTAAATGAAAAGCCTGCTGAAACCTCCAAGTAAAAAATAACTGCATAATATCGAAAAGGCAGTGCTAAAGGCACTGCTTTTTTGTTTCTTACGTACCTATTTTTGCGGCATGATCCGACCAATTGTTTTAATGCTTACTTTGATTTGTGTCAGTTTCTCGCTGACAGCACAAGTACGCGTGAGCAAACTGGTGATCCGTGAAAAAGAATCTTACGACCTGGGACAATCTGATATCCTCGTAGCCGACACCCTGGTGATGATGGATTCTTCACGCCTGATTTTAAATAAGCTTAAACATGATAACTTCGTTCGTGCACATGTAGTCATTTTTGGGCAGCACTGTATTATTGATGGTCGTGGGGCCGATGGTAAGCCGGGAAGAAATGGAAGGCCGGGGAACAATCCTATCGGACCTTGTAAAGATGGAACGCCCGGAAGAAATGGAACAAATGGGCTGGCTGGAACAGATGGCGTGAATTTATTTTTATATCTCGAACATATTACGATGAAAGGCCCTTTGATCATTGATCTTTCCGGAGGTACCGGAGGCCGGGGAGGTAACGGTGGAAATGGTGGTGGCGGAAGTCCGGGAACAGTACACTGTATCGGTGGTAATGGCGCCAATGGTGGTAATGCAGGTCAGGGTGGTAATGGCGCCAACGGAGGTAAGCTCACGTTAAGCAGTAAACGCAATCCCAAAATTCAGGAGTGGGTCGGAAAAAAAATAATTGTCCGGAATAATGGCGGTGCACCAGGCGAACCCGGCAAAGCTGGTTATCATGGTCCTGCTGGATTAGGGCCTTCCCGCAAAAACGGAAAAGATGGATTGCCCGGTTCTGATAGTACTGGGGGTATTGCCGGAGCTCGTGGAACCATCACGTTCGAATTAAATTAGGTAATGGACAAACGCTGGCTTCAAAAAGAGATTCCCAATCAGGAGAGAGTTGATCAACTTTCACAGGCTATCAATGTAAACCACACACTGACTTCCATACTTCTGCAACGTGGCATTTCTGACTTTGACATTGCCCGTAATTTCTTCAGGCCTTCTTTAGATCATCTGCATGACCCTTTTCAGATGAAGGACATGGACAAGGCAGTCGCCCGTCTACACAAGGCCATAACACAACAGGAAAAGATTTTGGTGTATGGTGATTATGATGTTGATGGTACAACGGCCGTATCACTTGTGTTCTCTTTCTTAAAAACCTTTTACGCAAATTGTGAGGTCTACATTCCTGATCGATATGCAGAAGGTTACGGCATTTCTCTGGCCGGAATAGAATGGGCTGAACAAAATGGCTATCCTTTGATCATCGCTCTCGACTGTGGAATAAAGTCTACTGAACTCATATCCCTGGCTAAGAATAAAGGTATAGACTTCATTATCTGTGATCATCATCTTCCGGATGAAACTGTGCCAGATGCCGTTGGGGTATTGGATCCAAAGCGGAAAGATTGTTCCTATCCATACAAAGAATTAAGCGGCTGTGGTATCGGATTCAAATTTATGCAGGCCTATGCGCGGCAATACTATCGGGAAGAGGTTCTTTATGAGTATCTCGATCTGGTTGCCGTAAGCATCGCTTCCGACATTGTTCCCATCACCGGTGAAAATCGTACGCTCGCTTATTTCGGCTTAAAGAAATTAAATGATAATCCTTCTCCGGGCCTTAAGGCACTTAAGGATATAGCGGCAATAAAAAATGAGCTGGATATTTCCGGGATTGTATTCACCCTGGGCCCACGCATCAATGCAGCAGGCCGTGTAGCACATGCGCGGGCTGCCGTTGAGTTGCTCATTTCACAATCTGAAAATGAAGCAAATGAACTCGCAGAGAAAGTCAATCTGAAAAATGACCTGAGACGTCAATTCGATTCAGACATTACAGAAGAAGCCATCGCTATGATTGAAGGCAATGAAGCCCTTCGCACGGCCAAATCAACTGTTCTTTTCAAAAACACCTGGCATAAAGGTGTAATTGGCATAGTTGCTGCTCGGTGTGTAGAAAAATATTACAGACCTACTGTGATCCTTACTGAATCAAATAATAAAATTACCGGATCGGCCCGGAGTGTAAATGGATTCGATCTGTATAATGCCATTCTGGAATGCAGTGATCTGCTCGAAAAATTTGGCGGACATAAATATGCAGCAGGGTTAACACTGGATATTCACAACCTGGAATTGTTTCAGCGCAAATTCGAACAGGTCGTTTCCTCCACCATAACTGACGATATGCTGGTACCGGTCATTGATATTGATGTCCCATTGCACTTTAATAATATCACACCGAAATTTGTTAATGTGTTAAAGCAGATGGCTCCATTCGGGCCTGAAAATCAACGACCGGTTTTTGAAGCTTCTGACCTGTACGTGTTTAACTCCCTTTCGTCTTTCAAAGACAAACATGTTCGGTTTCTCGCTGCCCAGGAAGGCAGTGACAATGTTTTTCAGGTGGTGGGTTTTGACATGGTGGAACACTATGAAAGACTTTCACGGAGAGACAATTTTAAAATGGCATTCACGGTAGAAGAGAATACATTCAATGGCACTACCTCCATCCAACTTCGTATTAAAGACATCAAATTTTTGTAGTCATGATTTTACGGGCTGAAAACTTATTTAAGAAATACAAAACGCGGACAGTCGTAAATGATGTTTCTGTGCAGGTAGGTCAGGGTGAAATTGTGGGGTTACTCGGGCCTAACGGAGCCGGAAAGACTACTTCCTTCTACATGATTGTTGGTCTGATCAAGCCTAATGAAGGCCACATTTTTCTGGACAATGAAGAGATCACAGCTTTACCGATGTACCAACGCGCACGAAAAGGTCTCGGCTACCTGGCACAGGAGGCTTCCGTATTCCGGAAATTAACCGTGGAGGAGAACATCATGTCTGTACTGGAAATGCGTGATTTTACCTTGCAGCAACGGAAGGCAAAAGTGGATGAACTCATTGAAGAATTCAGTCTGCATAAAGTGCGCAAAAACCTGGGCATGTCCCTTTCAGGAGGTGAACGCAGACGCACCGAAATTGCCAGGGCATTAGCCGTAGATCCAAAATTTGTTTTACTGGATGAACCCTTTGCAGGGGTTGACCCCATTGCCGTGGAAGAGATTCAGACCATTGTGGCCAAGCTGAAAAACAAAAATATCGGTATTCTGATAACCGACCATAATGTTGATGAAACGCTGTCTATCACAGACCGCGCTTATCTCATGGTAGACGGTAAACTTTTCAAATCGGGTACTGCCGAAGAACTTGCCAATGATGCGCAAGTCCGAAAGGTATACCTGGGCCAGAACTTTGAGTTGCGCAGAGCAAAGATTACGCTTGAAAGCAACGATCTGTGGAACGATTCCTCCACCTCAAATTAATACTTACTTCCCCCGCAGTCTCTCGCCTTCTTATCCTTCAAGTTTGTTATTTTTGAAGTTACGGCTATCACTACATGGGACTGATTAACTCGATATTGACCTGGGTTATGAAAAAGCGCATTCATCAGATTGAGCTTTTCATGAAATATCCTAATGAGGTCCAGGATGAGCTTCTCAAAAAACTTATTCAGTCTGCGCGTACCACCGAGTTTGGAAAAAAGTATGATTTCGGAAGTATCGAGACGTATGAACAGTTCAAAGAACGTGTACCTGTACATTTTTACGAACAGACGTTTCCATACATACAGCGTCTGATGAAGGGTGAACAGAATATATTGTGGCCTTCAGAGATTAAATGGTTTGCCAAATCATCAGGCACAACCAATGCACGAAGTAAATTCATTCCGGTTTCCCAGGAATCGCTGGAAGATTGTCATTTCAAAGGAGGAAAAGATCTGCTTTCTCTTTATGTAACCAACTATCCTGACACGGCTTTATTTGACGGGAAAGGGCTGGCCGTGGGCGGTAGTCACCAGATCAATGAAGCTGATCCCAGTGCATCATCCTACTATGGTGATGTCTCGGCTGTGATCATGAAAAACCTTCCTCCCTGGGCAGAGTTCATACGCACGCCCAGTCTGGAAACTGCGCTGATGAGCAACTGGGAAGAAAAGATTGAAAAGATGGCCGCTGAAACCCGTGATGTAAATGTTACCAATATTGCCGGTGTCCCTACCTGGACGGTCTTGCTTATTCAGCGAATACTGGAGATAGAAAAGAAAGATAATATTCTTGATATCTGGCCAAACCTGGAAGTCTTCTTTCATGGTGCTGTTTCATTCGCTCCGTATCGATCGCTGTTCAAGTCCCTCATTCCCTCGGATAAAATGCGCTACTGGGAAACGTACAACGCCAGCGAAGGCTTTTTTGGAATACAAGATCAGAAGGACAAAGAAGAAATGTTGTTGATGCTGGACTATGGCGTATTCTACGAGTTTATTCCGGTAAGCGAAATGGAGAATGAACACCCCAATGCGCTGCGGTTGAATGAAGTTGAATTGGAGAGAAACTATGCCATGGTTATTACTACCAATGCCGGATTGTGGCGATACAATATTGGCGACACGGTTAAGTTCACATCGTTATCACCTTACCGGATTAAAATAACCGGAAGAACAAAACACTTTATCAATGCCTTTGGTGAAGAAGTGATCGTTGAAAATGCCGAGGTAGCGATCACCAAAGCCTGTGAACAGACCGGGGCTGTAATCGATAATTTTACTGCAGCACCTGTCTATCTCGCAGAAGGAAAAAAAGGGGGCCACGAATGGATCATTGAATTCAAGGTGAAGCCTTCTGATATGTTAACGTTTACCCGCGTACTTGACAATACGTTACGCTCAGTAAATTCAGATTATGATGCCAAGAGATTACATGACCTTGCTCTTGTTGAACCAATCATTCACAGTGTTGAGGAAGGTACATTTTACAACTGGATGAAACGAAGAGGTAAATTAGGCGGACAGAACAAAGTACCCCGGCTTTCCAATTCACGTGAATACGTTGATGATATTCTGAAAATGATGACAGAAGTATAAAGGGCAGAAGTATATCTGCCCTTTATTTTAGAATCGGTTACTTCTTTACAATCTTAAAGCTGCTTTCAGTGGAAATAGACATGGGTACTTTCATGTCTTCGGGTATGGGCCCACCGGCTAACAACGTGAGGTCTCCACTGATTTCAGACAATACACTTATCTCGGTTGGCCAGCCTGTTTTTAAATCTACTTTAGCTTTTGTCATTTGGCGCCCAGACAAATCAGTTTTTGCTTTCATACCGTTAAGCGTGGTGACTTTTTCCTTATCGGGTGTGCTGATAGCTCCGTCACTTTCCAGGTGAGCACCCTGATCATCAACTTTTACAAATGTCCAGACATTTTCTGTCTTGATAGGAAAGGCAATAGCATTTTCCGTTGTGTTATTCCATTTACCTCCAACTTCTGCAGCTTTCTCCGGATAATTTGGTAACGCCATTTCGAGGCTTGTCTTTATCGTGTTTTCACCAAACGACTGTTTCATAGATTGTGTCATTTGTGCGGTTGTGGCTTCGTCAACACCAAGTGACGAAAATCCGGAATATAAATTTTCGAGATTCTCCACTTTCTCTACTTTTCCAAACTTGTTCATGAAAACCAGAAAGGGTTTATTGAGCAATGCCTTTATCACTTTATTCTGAATATTGTCATCAGCACCCTGGCTGTCCATAATCATTTCGCCCTGCGGTGATTTTGTTATCATCTTCAGGCTGGTATATGCCGTCTCAATTTTTCCTCCGGTTGATGTCACCTCCACTACTTTGAAACTCATGGATCCTTCTATATTAACATCAACTGTAATTTCTCCCATCCCCGGAATATCCTGCTTGATATTTTGTTTGGATACCTGATTCATGTCATACTGATCACCCACTTTATAGGTGTATTCCAGCTTTGGACTTTTTTTCAATGGGCTGAAGGCAACGGAAAAGACCAAAGCAAAAACAAGTAGATACTGTAATTTCATAAGGGCTATAGTTTATTTTTATTTAGTTGACAAGATACTCAAAGCATTACATCTCTTGCGTACATTATTCACGCTTAATACTCCGGAGCCAGGAGCCTATGCTCCATCGCGTTGATTCCTGCACCACAACGGTTCCGCTTTCCGCTGCACGATTTACCTTCTCCACGGTGTAAAAAGCGGAAGGAAGGATTTCTTTCAGCATAGCTAATAAATTTTCCAGGCGCTCACGCTCCAGCACCGTAAACACCAGGTTCTCATGACCGTCTGGTCCTTCAGCATTAACACGTGTGTACCTGAACTGCTGTGAATTCAAATACGCGATCAACGTATGGATATCCTTTCGGGTAATGATCCGGACGATCACTTTTCCATAAGCAATCCGTTCTTCGATGATCATTCCAACAAAAATTCCGGAGGCAAAACCAGCCGGATACGCCACGTAACAAATCCAGTTGTCCATGTGCTCAAAGATCTGCCGGATAGCCATCAGCCAGATAAACGATTCAAAGAACCCTAAAATGGTAGCAGTCCATCTGCGTCCACCCAGTACATATATGATCCGTATGGTATTAATTGATACATCACCGATCCGGGCTATAAAAATCAATAAGGGTAATAGCAGATAACTGAAGATACTTTCTGGTATACCTAATACCTCTGTGAAGAAATTTTCCATAGAACAATATAAGAAAGACAAATTTAACCTTGTCGCGTATTTTATTGTATGAACGACTCGCGATTTGTACTTGCTTGCTATATCTTTGACGACTTAGCAACCCGACATCATGAACCTAAAACACAAATTTAGTGACAATGATCTGCAACGCATTAAAAATGCAGTGAAGCAAGCCGAAGATAATATCTCCGGTGAGATTGTTCCGGTTATTGTAGAGAGAAGCGGACACTACTCGCTGGCCAACTACCGAAGCAGTTTAATTGCCGCATCACTGTCGTTTTTACTGATGATCATTCTGGACCGTTACATCATATCGGATGCGGCTAATACACTCTACTACGATCCGCTATTTATTTTCATAGTCGTTATACTGGGAGGTGTCATAGGCGCAGCGCTACCCAACTTCATACCGGGATTAAAACGTGTGTTGGTTAGCCAACGGCACTTTGATTATGCCACTCGTCAACGTGCCGAAAATGCTTTTCTGGAAGAAGAAGTTTTTAATACCCGTCATCGTACCGGCATTATGTTATTCATATCATTCTTTGAGCACGAAGTAATCGTGATGGCCGATCGCGGTATTAGTAAGGTAGTAGACCAGAAGCAGTGGGATAAAATCGTGGCTGAGATGGTCACGCACATCCGTGCCGGAAAAATTGTTGACGGCCTTGAAGCGGCCATAAAACGATGCGGAGAAATTCTGTTGGAAAAAGGCTTCCATAAAACAGAAGACGACATCAATGAACTCGGTGATGATCTTCGTATAGACTAATTCAATATCGCTGACATTTCCGCCAAGTTTAGTTTCATGACCAAATACCTGACTCTTTTTTTATCGCTGGCAGTACTTGCAGGCTGGGCGCAACCCGCCATACCTGAACATGGTGGCCGATGGGTTCATGACGAAGCTCATGTTCTTTCACCGGCAGCCATTGCTGAGCTTGAGCAAATACTTAAAGCTGAACGCGACTCTACATCAAACCAGATTGCTGTGCTCATCATTCCCTCCCTGGAAGGCTATCCTATGGAGGAATACACATTGGAAGTTGCTCAGAAAAAATGGGAATTAGGTAAAGACAACAAAGATAACGGAGCACTACTTTTCATTTCCGTACAAGATCATCTGATGCGCATAGAAGCGGGTTATGGCCTCGAAGGCACATTGACAGATGCACTCTCCAGTCGTATTAACCGAAATGAAATGGCACCACGCTTCAGGCAAAACGATTTTGATGGAGGGGTGAAGGCCGGTGTGCTAGCCATCATCCAGGCCATTAAAGGTGAATACAAAAATGATGACCCGCCACAAAAAAGAACCAAGCGAAAGGGATCACCTTTTTTCACGCTGCTCATGATAATCATTGCAATCATCGTGATTTCACGAAGAAGAAATAATCGTGGAGGGGGTGGTGGATACTGGTCTTCCGGTGCCGGATGGATCGGACCGATGGGAGGGTTCGGCTCAAGTTCCGGCTCGTGGGATTCCGGTGGTGCAGACTTTGGTGGTGGTGGTGACTTTGGTGGTGGCGGCTCAAGCGATTCGTGGTAAAGATTCTTATCAAATGAAAAAAATAGTTCCCCTGCTTTTCGCATTTCTATCACTCACAGTATCTGCCCAGCGTGCTGTTCCTGAACTCTGGGGCCACCGTGTTCATGATGAAGCGCATATTCTTTCTGCTGCAACGGTGGAGCAGCTTGAACAAATGCTGAAATTGCATGAAGACTCAACCACCAACCAGATTGCTGTTCTCATCATCCCCTCACTGGATGGAGAAGTACTTGAAGAGTATTCGATCCGTGTGGCTCATGATGTATGGAAGCTAGGGCAGGCAAATAATGACAATGGTGTATTATTGTTGATTGCTGTTGACGATCGAAAAATGCGTATTGAGGTTGGACAGGGATTGGAAGGTGTATTAACGGATGCGTTGACCGGTCGTATTATTCGAAATGAAATAGCACCCCATTTCAGAGAACAGGAATACGATGCAGGGGTAACGGCCGGAGTAGATGCCATTATACAGGCGATTGGCAATGAATATTATGCAGAAGCTGAAAGTAGCGATGGTGCTTTTGAGCCTGTTGAGATGAGCTGGAAGGAAAAGCTTCTCATCGGTGCTTTCATCTTTGGCATCCTCGGGGTTTTCACATTTCTCGGATTGTTTGTGCCGGGATGTACAGGCTGGTTTATGTATGCCTTCCTGATCCCGTTCTATGCTGCTTTTCCGATGGCCGTTTTGGGTGTTGACGGTGGTCTCACGGCACTGGGTATTTACGTCATAAGTTTCCCGATTCTGAAAATCATTTTGAATAATACGCCCTGGGGTAAACGTATGGGGTCAAAGATGAACCAGGGAAAATCAGGAGGTAAAGGCTGGACATCCGGATCTGGATGGTTTGGGGGAGGTTCCTTTGGTGGTGGATCCTCTGGCGGAGGCGGCTTTTCAGGAGGTGGCGGTGGCTTCAGTGGTGGCGGTTCAAGCGGCTCCTGGTAAATTCTCATTCTATTAGCAGGAAGCCTGCTGAAAAGAGCATCCTGACAGTCGTTATGCAGTTCAGGAGCCACTTTCCCGATTGACCTTTATGTGTTTTACAGATTTTCCCCTCGTCAAAAATTTCTCCAGGCGGCCTAAGTGAAATCAAGAATATTCAGAATTTGAATCCTATTTTTGGGCCTTCTTTAACAACCACATCCGCACATGAAAAAAGACAAAGTCATTTTCGATCTTATTGAAAAGGAAAAACAACGCCAGCAACATGGAATCGAATTGATCGCTTCTGAGAATTTCACTTCCATGCAGGTGATCAAGGCTATGGGCACTGTACTCACCAATAAGTATGCAGAAGGCCTTCCCGGTAAACGTTACTATGGCGGATGTGAAGTGGTTGACGAGATCGAGCAACTCGCCATAGACAGGGCTAAGGAGTTGTTTGGAGCTGATTGGGCGAACGTTCAGCCCCATTCCGGAGCTCAGGCCAATGCAGCAGTTATGCTGGCGTGTCTGAAGCCTGGCGATAAAATACTGGGTTTTGACCTTTCACATGGCGGGCACTTAACACATGGCTCTCCCGTAAATTTTTCAGGGAAACTTTATCAACCGCTTTTCTATGGTGTTGAGCAGGCTACAGGTGTGATCGACTTTGATAAAGTGATTGAAACAGCACAGCGCGAAAAACCAAAAATGATCATCTGTGGCGCATCTGCTTACAGCCGTGATTGGGACTATAAAAAATTAAGACAAGCTGCCGATGCCGTAGGCGCTATTCTCCTGGCAGACATCTCTCACCCTGCAGGGCTTATTGCACGCGGCTTGTTGAATGACCCCATGGAGTATTGCCATGTAGTAACTACTACCACACATAAAACCCTGCGGGGTCCGCGTGGTGGAATGATCCTCGTAGGTAAGAATTTCGACAATCCCTGGGGCCTTAAAACACCTAAGGGTGAACTGCGGAAGATGTCGTCAGTTTTGGATTCAGGCGTATTTCCGGGAACACAGGGTGGACCACTGGAGCATGTTATTGCTGCCAAAGCTATAGCCTTTCAGGAAGCTCTTTCTGATGAGTACATGGAATACATTGTTCAGGTAGCCAAGAATGCCAAAGCTATGGCACAGGCATTCCTGGATCGTGGCTATAAGATCATTTCAGGTGGCACAGACAATCATTTAATGCTGATTGACCTGAGATCAAAGAACCTTACCGGTAAACAAGCTGAAGAATCACTTATACTGGCTGATATTACTATCAACAAAAACATGGTTCCATTTGATACCCAGTCCCCGATGGTAACTTCCGGTATGCGCATTGGAACACCCGCCATTACTACGCGTGGAATGATGGAAAAAGATGTGGTGAAAGTGGTCGAGCTTATTGATGAGGCTCTTCAGAAACCCGGTGATACCAAGCATTTAAAAGCGGTCAAGAAAAAAGTGAACCGACTGATGGACAAGTTCCCGCTTTATTAATTTTTACGACAATTAAATCAAACACCTGCGTCAAAGGCAGGTGTTTTTTATAACGAATAATTTCACATGCCCCTAGATCAGGACGAAGTAGAGGAAAGCGGAGAAAAGGAGATGACATTCCTGGATCATCTGGAAGAACTGCGTTGGCATATTATCCGCTCAGTGATTGCCATTTTAGTGTTTACGATCTTTGCTTTTGTAGAAGTAAAATGGGTTTTCAACAACATCATTCTTGCTCCGGCCAAATCAGATTTTCTCACCTGGCGGGCGCTTTGCAAATTGGGGCATTTCCTCGGAACTGAAGATTTACTTTGCATCCAGGACATTCAGCTGGAATTACAAAGCCGCTACATGACAGGGCAGTTCACCATTACCATTGTCGCTGCTTTAATACTGGGATTGGTGCTGGCTTTCCCTTATGTGGTTTGGGAACTCTGGCGGTTCATTAAGCCCGGGCTTCGGCTGAAAGAGCGAAAAAACTCTACCGGTGTGGTCAGTGCGGTGAGCTTTCTTTTCATCAGTGGAATTTCGTTTGGTTATTATGTGATCGCACCCCTGATGGTTTACGTCATGGTGAATTACCGGATCAGTGACATGATAACAAACCAGTTTGATATCACCTCTTACGTTACAACAGTTATTGCCCTTGTATTTGGTACGGGCTTGTTATTTCAGCTCCCTGTTGTAATCTATTTTCTCTCTAAGATTGGTATGGTAACGCCCAGATTTCTGAGGCAATACAGAAAGCATTCTATTGTTGTGATTCTGATCATTGCTGCCATTATAACACCTCCCGATCCCCTGAGTCAGACGTTGATTTTTATTCCCCTGTATATGCTTTTCGAAATCAGTATTTTAATTTCGGCTCGTGTTGAACGCAAGAAAAAGAAAGAGGAGGAAGAAGAGCGCTTACGGGAACAATCAGCAACATCATAGTGTATTAATCTATAAAGCACCCTTATGAAAATCGCCATTGGCAGTGACCACGCAGGATTTGAATACAAAGAAATACTGAAAACCTGGCTGGAAAAAAACGGGTTTGACGTAAAGGACTTCGGCACACACAGTAGTGCTTCAGCTGATTATCCTGACTTTGCCCATCCTGTTTCAAATGCAGTTGAAAGCCGTCAGTCGGAGTTAGGCGTATTGGTTTGCGGCAGTGCGAATGGAGTTGCCATAACGGCCAATAAACACCAGGGTATTCGTGCAGCCATCTGTTGGACAGAAGAACTCGCCTCACTGGCTCGCCAGCACAATGATGCAAACATCGTTTGTATCCCGGCTCGTTTTATCCCATCTGATCTGGCAGAGAAAATTGTTGACCGGTTTTTAAAGACTCCTTTCGAAGGTGGTCGTCACGCCACACGGGTTGGAAAAATTCAATGCTGATTTTGTATTAACTCATAGAAGCCATCTCCAGTTTTGCGATAAACAGCGCGTAACTCCGGAATCCTTTTCAGGTAAGCTTGCATATAATTTTTAGGGTCCAGAATAATTTCTGGTTTATCTTTTTTAAAAGAATGATAAACTGCCTCAACGTTTTCATAGGTATCAGGTTCCCGAAAAATCTCCTCAGACATATTCCAGTTCAGGAAGCCACTTCCAAGTTTGTTGCTCTTGTAAACGGAAAGATCGTCATCAAGTAAGAGCACACTCTTGTTTTCGATGCGTTCAATGCCCTTACGATCACTCAAAATCAGTTTCTCATACCCAATAGATTCAAGTTTTCCATATTGCGCCAGGTAGCCTATGGCAACGGTGCCGAGTAAAAAAATCCAGATACTGATCTCTGCAAATTTTCGTCTGCGTATTAACAGAATAAAGTGGGTCATGTAAAATGCAAATACCGGCAGTAAGGTTATAAAACTCTGGGGTCTGAGTTCTTTGGAATAAAATATCTGGATCAGCGAAAACAGCATCCAGAAAAACATGATCTGTACCAGCTGTGACTGATACTTGGTGAATCGTGCTTCACGGTTTAGGATGAAGAAAGACACGAGAAGGTATAAAATCGGAAAGATTCCTAAAAACATCAGGTCTTTAATCTCCATCTGCCGCATGCCACCAAAGGAGAAGTTTGGTAGATAGTAGTGCTGCCACAAGGCGTAGAGATGATCATTTATAAAATAGATACTCATCAACAGAAAATGAGGGAGTAAAAACCCGATGATCATCAACAGATATTTACGCCAGGTGCTCCGCGTGAAAATGGATAGAAAAATTATTGCCCCGGGAAGGAAAATCGCATATGAAAACAAAAACAACGATGCCAGGCTGATGTAAAATCCTATTTTAAAAGTGGAGTCAGGACGATCCCTGAATTCCATTTCCCGGAACATGCTGTTCAAAGCAAGAAGCAAAACTCCAGAACCTAATAACTCGGCACTTAGCGAGAGCATATCAAATGAGAAACACGCCAGGATAACCACAATAAGAGAAGGTATATAGGTGTTTTCAGAAAAAGCTTTTTTCTCACTGAAAACTATACCCAGAAATGCAGCCTGTAAAAACAAGGCGAACAGGGTAAGAATATGGCGTGCTAAAAGGGACCGCCCAAATATCCATTCAATAAATGCCTGTGACCAAGCATTCAATGGTCCGGTTGAATCAATGAGCTCATCATACAGGTTTAGTCCTTCATGAACTTTTTCACCAATTAAAATGCTCTTTAATTCGGGATAAGTAAGACCTGGATAGTCGATTAATCGCGGAATACTGATTATCAGTAAAATGACAAATGCGCCAAGCAGGCGATAGGGGTCATTGATCCGGAAGTAACTTAACAAGTTCAGAATGCTTTAGTACTGCGAAAAATAGGCAGTAAAAGATAAGATTGAAATGATTCAGGTGTTTTTTCATCTTTGTGGGTGGGATGAGGCATCTGTATAACCTATACTTGCCGCCTGCATATAAACGCACACAATCATGACTTCAACACGCCAGTTAAAATACTCTAAACTCATACAAAAGGAACTCAGTGATGTCTTTCAGAAGGATAAGAAGGGATTTCTCGATAACGCTTTTATCACCATAGCCGATGTTCGCGTCAGCGCAGATCTGGGTATTGCCAAAATCTACATCAGCATGCTGCTTGCAAAAGACAAACAGAAAACATTGGATAACATCAACCTTCACAAAAAAGAAATCCGCAGAGCGCTGGGTGAAAAAATAGGCAAGCAGGTTAGAATTATTCCAGAGCTTATCTTTTATATTGATGAAGTGGAAGAAAATGCACAGCGCATTGAAGATCTTATAAAAAATCTGAACATCCCGCCTGCAGACACTAAAGAAGAATAGCAAAAAATCTAAACCATCCTCCGTTGAGTCTTTCCCTCTTCATTGCCAGACGATATCTTTTCTCCACGCGGAAAAAGAATTTTATAAACATTATCTCGCTCCTGGCCGTGGTGGGTGTTGCGTTCAGCACGGCTGCACTGGTTATTATCCTGTCAGTGTTTAATGGGTTGGAAGATTTGTTGCGTTCGCTGAATAATGCTTTTGATCCTGAAATAAAAATAGAGGCCGCTGAAGGTAAATCCTTTGTTGTTTCTGACAGCCTCCTGCAAAGCATAAAAAAAACACCAGGGGTAAGCATTGTTACTGAAGTGATTGAAGATTACGCTTACGTTCGCTACCGCGATGCCACGCAGGTGGTAACCCTGAAAGGAGTAAGCGACAATTTTCTCGAACAAAACAGAATACCAAAACGAAATATCGTGCAGGGTGAGTTGCGGCTTAAAAAAGGTAATATCCGTTACGCCATTGCAGGCCAGGGAATAAGTAACACGCTCTCTCTTGCAGTGGAGGATCCGATGTTTGCCTTGCAGATTTACTATATCAAAAATGTTAAAAGTGCTAGTGTTGATCCCAGCTCCATGTATTCTCACATGAGTATTGTTCCCGGAGGAGTCTTTTCAATCATTCAGAATATTGATGATAACTATATCCTGGTTCCACTTGACTTCAGCCAGGAACTATTGAATTATGGAGACAAGAGAACATCCTTGGAGATAAAAGTCACTGATCATGATGCTATTTCCGATGTGAAGAATTCGTTAGAGAAAACATTAGGTAAAACGTTTCATGTCTTAAATCAGGAAGAGCAGCATAAAGACCTTTATCGATTATTGAAAATGGAGAAACTCTTCACCTTTCTGACGTTTACCCTTCTCCTTGGTATCGCTTCTATCAATATCTTTTTCAGCCTCATGATGCTGGCGATCGACAAGAAAAAAGACATATCAATTTTAACAGCAATGGGTGCATCTCCCGGATTGATCAAACGCATCTTTCTGTATGAAGGCATTTTAATAGCTATATCGGGAGCCCTTTTTGGTGTTATTATTGGCGGAGTTATCTGCTGGATCCAACAAACTTCGGGTTTGGTTTCCATGGGTATGGAAAATGCCGTTACCCCAGGCTATCCTATAAAGATGGTTTGGACTGATTTTGCCCTGACCATGGCTGTAGTTTCCCTCCTGACTATACTGATTTCGGCACGGCCCGCAACCATTGCATCACGGT
>DASXWH010000149.1:0-16549 GCA_036503775.1 Ohtaekwangia sp. | reverse complement strand
CCCCTACTTCACCGATATAAACGTTTCTACTTCGGCCTGATCTCCATCATAATATTTTTTACCATGAACGGTGAAGTCGAAGTGGTAAGCGCGGTTCAGGTTTTTGTTTTGCCAGATCTCCAGCCACGTGTTGAAAACCGCTTCGGGCATTTTACCTTTTGAAACAAATTTCTGGTATACGTCCTTCTCAAGGGTTAGTCCGACAAAGCCGGCCGGGATATTTTCCAGTGAATTGACACGCAGTCCAACGATAGCGGTGTAGGCCCCGGTATAATCTGTTTCGTAATCGGTGTACACGGCATAGATATCATCACTGACCTTGTTTGGAATTTTCTTCTGAATTTCTTCACCCCAGAATTTACCCCACAGGGTTTCAATGTCTTTGGCCGATTGACCGTTTGCATTGGTTGTACGGATGGAAATACCGATGACATAGAATTTTGAGATCACGTGATTGTTCATGGTTTCAGGGGTTGGCGTTTGTTGTTGTTGTTGTTGTGATGATGAAGTAAAAAAAGAGAATACCAAGGATGCCAGCAGCATCAGTTTGTAAGGGGTCTTCATATGATGATTATGTTTGTTACGGAACAAACGTAGCGGGCGTGAGTGACAACCCTATGTCAGTAGCCTTATTACAACAACGGGATTCTTCGTCCGCACGATCCTGCCGCACGTGCCTGACTCAGAATGACGGTTCAAAATATAATATGTCAGTAGTGAAAGACCGTAGACTAGAAAAAATCTGTTGCGATCCGGTTGATCAGATCAGGTTTTTCTGAAAACACTTCATGGGTTGTACCGGGCAGAACACAAAACTGGCTGGCTTTTATCAACCGGTGCATTTCCAGTCCGTGCTCGAGGGAAATATCATCACGGTCGCCCAGCACGATCATGACGGGAATCTTGAGGTTATCATACACTTCCATGGAAAAGTATTCTTTGCCATACCACATGCCATTGAGATTGGCTGCCATTTTCCGCCAGTCTTTTTTGGGTGTGATCGCATTGTACCATTCAATATCTTTCTCATGCCATTTGGCCCACTGGTCTACGGAGGGCATCTTCACGGAATCAAGGTGAAATCCTTCCGGAAGGTTAAACCCACAGGTGCCATTGTTGGCTCCAACGGCAATGATCTTTTTGATCTTGTCTGCCCGTCTTTCAGCCAGCATCAGAGCAACGATACCGCCATCGCTGAAGCCCATAACAAAGGCACTGTCGATGTTCAGTGAATCCAGCAGCTGCGACATGCTGCTCGTGATCAGGTCGTAACTCAGGCTGTCGGTTTGTTCTGATCTTCCCTGTCCCGGAGTATCAGGTGCAATTACCCTGTACTTCTTTGAAAGATCCGGTATGCACTTTTCAAAATCCTGTATGCTGCGATGAAGTCCACCACCGGAGAACAACAGCAGAGGCATGCCCTGTCCATATTCCTCAACGTATATTTTCCGGTCATTAATGGTTATGAACCGGCCGTTATGGGAACCGTATTCTATTTTAGCTGATTCCGTGCTGCACCGGATACAGAGTAGTGAAAGTAAAATGAGGGTATATGCTGTTTTCATACCGTGATGATGAAAGGAGCATGCAGAAAGTTTTATGGTGAAAAGACCACGGTCAACAGACCACAGACGACCGTCCACAGCCTGGCCAATGCCTAAGCCCTAATCCCCAAGCCTAATGCCTAAGTCCTTTTGAAGTATGTGAAACACTCGGTAGAAACACCGTGATAATCCCAAGCAGTGGCAGAAAAGCACACAGTCTGAATACATAGCCTATACTGGTTTCGTCTGCTAACTTTCCCAATAATGCTGAGCCGATCCCTGCGATTCCAAACATGAAGCCGAAAAACAAACCCGCAATCATTCCGATCCGGGATGGCACCAGATCGGTGGCATACACCAAAATAGCCGAGAACGCTGAAGCGATGATGAGACCAATAACCATTGCCAGGAAAACCGTCCAGAACAGATCGACATACGGAAGCAGCAACGTAAATGGTGCTGCACCGAGAATGGAAAACCAGATCACGTATTTTCTTCCAAAACGGTCACCCAGGGGTCCGCCTATGATCGTACCAATGGCCACGGCTAACAGAAAGGCAAACAGATAATATTGAGATGCCTGAACCGAAACATCAAATTTATCAATGAGAAAAAAGGTAAAGTAACTGGTCATGCTGGTCATGTAAATGTATTTGGAGAAAACCAGCGCCAGCAAAATACCAATGGATAGGATCACCCGCTTTCGTGATAATCCGTGCGCAAATTCCGTCACGACACGTACAGCATTATTTTTTCTCCACGACAAATGTTCCTGATACCACTTACCTACCGCGAGCAAGATGATCACACCCAGTACCGGCACAACACTGAACCACAGGATGGACGACTGACCATAGGCAATAACGATCAGCGCTGCCAGCAGCGGACCCAATGCTGAGCCTGCATTTCCGCCCAGCTGAAATATGGATTGAGCCAACCCTTTTTTTCCACCAGACGCCAGGTATGCTACCCGTGATGCTTCCGGGTGAAAAACAGAAGACCCCAACCCTACCAGACCTGCTGCTAACAGGAGATAAGAAAAGTCTGACGCCAGTGAAAGTGTTACGATTCCCGAGAGTGTAAAGACCATGGCCAACGCCAAAGAAAATGGCTTCGGTTTTTTATCGGTATAGGCGCCTACAAAAGGTTGCAGGATAGAAGCGGTCAACTGAAAGACAAGGGTGATGATACCGATCTGTGTAAAGGAGAAATTGTATTTGTCTTTGATCACCGGGTACACCGATGGAAGCACAGACTGCATCAGGTCATTGAGCAGGTGCGAAAAACTGATCGTGAACAATATGGTGTACACAGTCTTCTGTTGTACACTCATGGTTGATTCAGCCTGCGCATTCATTTGCTCTGTTGTTTTTGATTGACAGTCTTTCACCAATGCATAATCCCTAATGCCTATTGACTACTGACTAGTACCTAAGCCCTAAGTCCTAATCCCCAAGCCTATTTAAAAAAGAGGGCCACCCAACCGAAAGAGAGGTCAGATGGCCACACATTAACCCAAAAAAAACACTAAATCTTAGATAAACTTGCTCAGCAGGTTTTCGTACAATTCCTGCTTACCACTTATTTGTTTTGGCTCTCCATTCTTGTGCGCAAGTGAAGCCAGTTCTTCCAAACCTACTTTACCTTGTGCAAATGCTTTTCCTTTTCCAGAATCAAATGACGCATAGCGCTCCTTGCGAAGTTTGGTATACGTTCCATCATCCAGTATTGCCTGTGCGATCAACAATGCACGGGCGAAAGAATCCATACCACCAATGTGTGCATGGAATATATCTTCCAGGTCTGTTGAATTTCTTCTGGTCTTGGCATCGAAGTTCACACCACCGTTTTTGAAACCACCCGACTGTAGAATAACCAGCATCGCTTCGGTCAATTCAAAAAGATTGTTCGGAAACTGATCGGTATCCCAGCCGTTCTGGTAATCACCACGGTTAGCATCGATACTACCCAGTACACCGGCATCCGCAGCCACTTGCAATTCGTGATCAAAGGTATGCTGCGCAAGTGTAGCGTGGTTTACTTCAATGTTAAGTTTGAAATCTTCCATCAGGTCATACTGACGAAGGAAATTCAAACAGGTAGCTGAATCGAAATCATACTGGTGCTTGGAAGGTTCCATAGGCTTCGGTTCAATGAGGAAGGTTCCCTTGAACCCTTGTGCACGTGCATAATCTTTAGCTGCGTGTAAGAAACGCGCGAGGTTTTCCACTTCGCGTCCCATGTTGGTGTTAAGCAAAGACATGTAGCCTTCGCGGCCGCCCCAGAACACATAGTTTGATCCACCTAACTCGATGGTAGCATCCAGTGCATTCTTCACCTGTGTTGCAGCATAACATACTACATTGAAATCAGGGTTAGTCGCAGCACCATTCATGTAGCGTGGGTTTGAGAACAGGTTGGCTGTTCCCCACAACAACTTCACACCGGATTCTTTTTGTTTCTTCTTCGCATACGCCACGGCTTTCTCCATGCGTGATGCGCTTTCCTTCAGGTTTGCACCTTCGTCAACCATATCCACATCGTGGAAGCAGTAGAACGGAGCACCAATCTTGGTGATGAATTCGAAGGCTGCATCCAGTTTGTCATATGCACGCTGAACAGCGTCAGAACTTTGATCCCATGCGAACTTCTTTGTTCCAGGTCCGAATGGATCACCACCGGTTCCGCAGAACGTATGCCAGTAGGCGATAGCAAAACGGAAGTGTTCTTCCATGGTCTTCTTTCCTACTTTGCGTTTTGCATCATAGAACTTAAATGCCATGGGATTGTCAGACTCCTTGCCTTCAAATTTGATCGGCTTGATGCCTTTGAAGTACTCCTTGTCTCCGAGTGTAAGTTTCATACGACTGATAGTTAAATTATGGTTTGATTCATTTTACAATTGCTCTTCAGCAGGTTCAGCCATTTCTGGTATGCCGCTGAATAGGCTTCTGTTTTATCCTTTGAAGGATCTTCTGATTTAATGATCTTCAGTCCTTTGAAAGCTTCCTCAAAAGAACCGTATACTCCGGCACCCACGCCAGCTCCCAAAGCAGCACCTTTTGACCCATCGGTATCATACAGTTCAACACGGGCACCAATGGTATTGACAAAGGCTTCGCGGAACAGCGGACTCAGAAACATGTTGGCGTTACCCGCACGAATCACATTGGTCTTCAGTCCCATTTCCTGCAGTACATCAAAACCATACTTCAGGGCAAATACAATTCCTTCCTGTGCAGCACGGAACACATGTGCCTGACCATGACGATTGAAATTCAAACCGTGTATAGAACTGTCAACATTCCGGTCTTCAAGCACCCGTTCAGCACCATTACCAAAAGGAAGGATGCTTATACCATCGGAGCCGATCGGAGCCTGCGATGCGATCGCATTGATCTCATCATAACCGTACAATGCACCCTGACCTTTGGCATTCTTGCGAACCCAGCTGTTTAGAATTCCGGTTCCGTTAACACACAGTAATACTCCATTGCTCTTGCGCGGATGCTTATCATTCACGTGAATGAAGGTGTTAACCCGTGATTTTTTATCGTACGCGTTTTTGTCCGTTACACTATATATAACACCCGAGGTTCCCGCGGTTGCCGCAGTCTCTCCGGGATTAAGCACATTCAGTGAAAAAGCATTGTTCGGCTGATCGCCTGCGCGGTAACTGACCGGAGTTCCCTCCTTCAATCCCAATTGATCCGCCATAGCTTTCGTTACTTTTCCCTGTACCGAGAACGTAGGGACCTGTGTAGCGATCAATGATTCAGGAATACCATAAAGCTCAAGCAGTTTTTTGGAAGGTGATTCAGATGTATAATCCCAGAACATACCCTCAGACAAACCGGAAGCTGTCGTAACAATTTCACCGGTCAGTTTCATGGCCAGGTAATCACCGGGCAGCATGACTTTATGGATACGCGCAAAAATTTCGGGCTCATTATCCTTTACCCACTTCAGTTTTGACGCTGTGAAATTACCGGGAGAGTTAAGCAGATGCTCCAGGGAATAGTCGGCACCGAGGGATGAAAACGCCTTCTTACCAATTTCTACTGCACGACTATCACACCAGATAATGGAAGGACGCAATACCTGCTGATCCTTATCAACACAAACCAATCCGTGCATCTGATATGAAATACCGATAGCAGCAACGTCTGCTCCAGTCGCACCTGACTTCTTCATGCAAGCCTGCAACGCCTTCACCGCATGCTCCCACCACATAGCCGGATCCTGCTCGGCCCATCCGGGTTGAACAGCCAACATGGGCATTTCTTCAGACGGAGACTGGGCGGAGGCTACGGTTTGTCCGGTTGAAGCATCAATCAATGATGCCTTAACAGAGGAACTTCCTATATCATACCCTAAAAGGTATTTTTTCATATTCCTGAGGATTCAATCGGTTGAAAGTTCGGTAAAGATATAACTTATAGTATATTTGACTACAAGGTCGGCCGAAAATATTTTTATATTCACGATCGAAAACTATGGCAAAACAATTTCCGGATACAGTCATCGATGCACTTTCTATTGACTGTCTGATCTTTGGCTTCAAAAAAAGCGAGCTTGATATACTGTTGGTACAGCACGGTGAAGGTATTAGCAAAGGAAAATGGGCACTGCCAGGAGGCTGGATAAAATACAATGAAAGCTCGGATGATGCGGCCGCGCGGATCTTGCATGACCTGACCGGGGTATCGAAAATCTACCTGGAGCAGCTGCGCGTGTTTGGCAATGTCGACCGTTACCCGACAAAGCGCGTAATTACCATCGCCTACTATGCACTGGTAAAACCAGAGAACTACACCCTTGATCCGGGTTCAACTGCAGCCGATGTGAAGTGGTTTAAAATCGGTGATGTACCCGACATGCCTTACGATCACACCGAGATACTGAACTCCGGATTAAGTTACCTGAAACATAAAGTAAGGCATGAACCAATAGGTTTTAATCTCCTGCCTAAAAAGTTTACGCTCTTGCAGTTACAGGAATTATACGAAGCTATTCTCGAAAAGAAACTGGACAAGCCTAACTTCAGAAGGAAGCTGATGAAGATGAACCTGCTTGATCCCTGCAAGGAAAAACAAACCGATGTGTCACACCGGGCCGCGAGCCTTTACCGGTTTGATAAGAAGATCTACGACAAGCTGACGGAGAAGGGTTTTACGTTTGAGTTGTAGGGTGGTCCACAGTCTGATATCCACGGTAGAGTGTGCGGCTTCCCGTCTTTCGACTTTCGAACGATAATATCACAAAGTGCCAAGCTTCAAAAACAAACAGCCCCTAGCTCTCCGGAGAATTTCCATCGCACTAAGGGCTGCAAAATATAAGACCTGCAATCAACTGTGGACCGTGGGCTATCAGACCATGGCCTGAATTACTTATTCACCGTCAAACTCACGTGCTTCAAATCCTGATCGCGTGAAGAATTTCCGACCATCACATCGAACTCTCCGGGTTCAACGGTAAAGTTCATATCAATATCATAGAAGGACAGTTTTTCCGGTGTGATGTCAAACTCCACCTGTTTCGTTTGTCCCGGTTCGATCGTTACCCGTTTGAAGTCTTTAAGCTCTTTCACAGGTCTGGTTACAGAGCTCACCTTATCGCGGATGTACAGCTGAACTACTTCATCACCCTTTACTGAGCCGGTGTTCTTAACTTCTACTGTTACTTTAACAGATCCATCGGTCTTGATTGAGGATGCAGATAGTTGAGGTGTTCCAACTTCGAATGTAGTGTAACTCAATCCGTAGCCAAACGCATATAGCGGACTTACATCATCGAATAAATATCCTCTGCGTGCGGCAGGCTTATAGCTGTAGTAAGCAGGCACGTGACCAACCGAACGCGGGATCGTGATCGGCAATTTTCCACCGGGGTTATAGTTTCCGAAAAGCACATCAGCAACAGCACCACCACTCTCCTGACCGAGGTACCAGCATTCAAAGATCACCGGCACTTTGTTTACCAGGTTATTAAATGACAACGGACTTCCGTTGAATACAAAAGCGATCACCGGTTTGCCGGTAGCCACCATGGCATCGATCAGTTCATTCTGACGGCCGATCAGATCCAGATCAGTGCGGTCACCCATGTGGTTCTTCGCCCATGCTTCACGGGATACCTGTTCGTTCTGACCAATGGCCAATACAATCACGTCAGCAGATTTGGCAACAGCTACTGCTTCTTTAATCTGCTTACGATCCGCTTCTGGTGTAGGCACCTGAACATCATCATTGCTCCAGCCACTGGTGGTGGTGATCTTACAGCCCTCGCTGTAGGATACCCTGATCTTGTCTCCTGCCCTGTCCTTCACACCTTGCAATACAGTAGTAAAGAATACCGGAGTTCCGCTATATCCACCCAACAGGAAACGGTCTGCATTCGGACCGATCACCGCGATGCTTTTCACTTTGTTTTTATCCAGGGGAGCAATGTTCTTGTCGTTCTTTAATAAGGTAATGGTTTGCTGAGCGGCATCGAGGGCGAGCTTACGATTCTCTTCACTTCCCACAAATCCTTTTGCCTTGTCAGGATCAACATAAGGGTTTTCAAAAAGCCCGACACGGAATTTATATTCCAGCATCTTGCCCACCAGCTCATCGATAAGCGATTCGGCTATAATTTTATTTGATACCAGGGAATCCACGTTCCTATAACAATCAATTTCAGGAAGTTCGATGTTGACACCAGCCTCAATAGCCAAACGCGCAGCTTCATCACCATTTGCCGCTACGTTGTTTCCGAACAAGTCGGCACGGTCAGCCAACTCACGAACGGCATAATAATCAGATACGACATAACCATTGAATCCGAATTCTCCACGGAGCACATCGCGCAGCATCCATTTATTCGCGTGTGAAGGAATACCATCTACCTCATTATAAGAAGGCATCAGGCTTCCGGGATTTGCTCTCTTCACTACCTGCTTGAAGGGATACAGGTACACTTCGCGTAGCGTGCGCATTGACACGTTTGCCGGAGCGATATTATTTCCGCCTTCCGGAAAACCATGGCCGGTCATATGTTTTAATGTAGCGATGACGTGCTCACCATCTTTCATCTGCTCCGGTGTTTTTCCCTGGAAACCATTTACGGCAGCAACACCCATTTCTCCTGCGAGGTACGGATCTTCTCCATAGGTCTCCTCTACACGACCCCAGCGCGGATCGCGCGCAACATCCACTACCGGGCAAAGTACCTGGTGGGCACCGCGAAGTCTGGCTTCTTTACCTACCAGCGTGAATATATTTCCAATCAGGTCCGGATTAAACGTTCCGGCAAGTCCGATCGGCTGCGGGAAACTGGTAGCACCTTTACCGGCATGTCCGTGAAGGGCTTCTTCATGATACAGCACCGGAATGCCGAGTCTCGTTTCTTCGACAAAGTATTTCTGAATAGCATTGGTTAATACAGCATTCTGATACGGATCAAGTCCGCCTTTGGTATCACTGGGGCGACCTACCTGGCCGAGGCCATCTTTAAAATTTTTACGGGCTTTTTCCACGTCAAAGTTTCCGCCAGAATCCAGCAGCAGTTCCTGCTTGGTATTCCATACGCAAAACATCTGTGCAACTTTTTCTTTCAGCGTCATTCGACCAAGAAGGTCTTTGGCGCGCTCTTCAGGAGAGAGGCTGGCATTCTTATAAGCGGGTGAACCGTCAGAACCGGATTGCTCTGTTTTAGAACAGGATACGAGCAAACCAACAAGGATTAGGGTAGTTAGGATACGCATATTATAGTCATTTCGACCATAAGATTACAGGTTTTCTTGTACATTGCAATCGTTGGAAAAGAATTTTCTTTGAATAAAGTGAGTTGCAGAAGAAAAAAAATCCCGGCATATTCAAGCTTCTAAACCCTTAAACCTTTTGCTAATGGAAAAAACAATAAATCGCAATGGCCTCTTCTGGGCAAGCTGTATCGCCTTGATTGTAACAGCCATGACCTTCGGAATCCGTGCTGGAATTCTGGGGACACTGGGACAAGAATTCGGGCTCAGCGCCAAAGAATTAGGCATCGTTACAGGGACAGCATTCTGGGGATTTACACTGGCGATGATTGTGGGCGGTCCGCTTTGTGATGTTGTGGGTATGCGTGTGCTGGTGATCATTGCTTTTCTGGGACACCTTATTGGTATTGTTCTTACGATAGTAGCTACCGGTTTCTGGAGCCTGTTTCTTTCTACACTCGTTCTGGGTATTGCCAATGGTATGGTTGAAGCGGCCTGTAATCCGCTGATCACATCCATGTATGTGAATAACAAGACCGAAAAACTGAATCTCTTTCACTTGTGGTATCCGGGAGGTATTGTGATCGGAACACTGATCGGTTATTTCCTCCAGCAAAATGGTCAGGGATGGCAGGTACAAATGGGTACGATGCTGGTTCCAACTATTATCTATGGTATCCTTTTCTTCGGAAAGCAATTCCCGGTAACCGAACGTGTTGCTTCGGGTGTATCTACTTCCGATATGTTCAAAGCCTGTGCTACTCCCCTGTTCATCTTTATGATCGTTTGTATGTTCATCACTGCATCAACAGAGTTTGGTGTGAACAACTGGGTACCGCTGTTCCTGCAACAAGGTGAAGTTTCTTCATTGCTGTTGCTGACCTGGGTAGCACTGATCATGGCATTAGGAAGATTATTATTAGGACCTATTGTACACAAATCGGTTGCTCCTGAAAAAGCCCTGCTGTTATCGGCTGTATTGTCTGCGGTTGGAATCTACTGGTTAAGCTATGCTACGGGAGGCATGGCCTTCGTTGCTGCAGCGGTGTTTGGCATTGGCGTGAGCTTCTTCTGGCCTACCATGCTGGGATTCGTTTCCGTTAATCTTCCGAAAACCGGAGCATTGGGCTTAGCTCTTATGGGTGGAGCCGGAATGTTGTGCGTTGCATTTGCGTTACCGGTGTTAGGTAACATCTACGATACGAAAGTAGCCGAAGCTACCGCTGCCGGTGCATCAACACTGGTGGGAGGTGCTGAAACATTACGGACAATCATTGTTCTTCCTATATTCCTGATCGTGGCTTTCACGGGTCTCGTTTTCTTTATGAGAGGAAAATCAAAAATCGAGCATTAACAATTTTCATAATGGTATAAAACAGAAGAGGCCGCTCCATCCCGAGCAGCCTCTTTGTTTTTAAGCCTACCGAATCCCTTATACCTGTTTCCTATTTTCCATTTTCAACTTCACCGAGTTCTCCTTTTTCTGCTTTCTTCTTCAGTTTCTCATTTGCAAAAATAGCTACCTCAACCCTTCTGTTTTGCTGACGACCAACTTCATTTCCATTATCAGCAATGGGTTGATCCGGACCGTAACCAACATTGGTAATGCGACTTGCCGGAATGCCCCGTGACTTCAGGTAGTTTGAAACCGATGCTGCACGATCTTCAGAAAGTGACTGATTGTATTTTCGCTTTCCGGTGGAATCGGTATGACCTTCAATAAGAATATTGGTATCGTCATACTTATTCAGCACCTTACCCAGATCATCCAGGTTGGTTTTGGAAGCCGCATTCAAATTGTCCGAGTTCGTGGCAAACTGAATACCCTGATGGAAAGTAATTTTTATACCTTCTCCAACCCGTTCTATTTCTGCGCCTTTAAGATCACGCCTTAACTCTTCGGCCTGCTTGTCCATATACCGACCAATAGCGTAGCCTGTTGCTCCACCAACAGCGGCTCCGATAATTGCACCCGCTGCGGTGTTTCCTGCAGCCTTGCCGACTGCAGCACCTACAGCAGCACCTCCTGCTGTTCCGATGATTGCACCCTTGGTAGATTTATTCATACTCTTACATGAACCCAGTATAATACTCAGGGTTAACAAAGAGCTTAGCAGAATTCTGCTGTTAGTCCATGTTCTCATAATTCAATAGTGTTTTAACATGATCTGGTAAAATCCGTTGCCAGAAATACATTTGCGCTACGCATATCGTAATTCAGGAGGCCTCCTTGTCAAACAAATACTCCTGGGGCACTGTTATCTCACTATGAAAAAAGTAATATTGGTGATTCTTTTCCACGTTTCATTTACATCTATGGCACAGGATCTGGTAATACAGAAAAAGATAAAATTTCTGGCACTGGGAGATTCATACACCATTGGGGAAAGCGTATCTCCAGATCAACGCTGGCCGGTTCAACTGGGCACGGCACTGAAAGCGAAAGGTGTTGCAGTCGAAGATCTGCAGATCATAGCGACCACCGGCTGGCGAACCGATGATCTGAAAAAGGCCATGGATGCGGCTCATCTGATGCCAGGCTATACGTTGGTGTCTCTTCTCATTGGTGTGAACAATTATTATCAAGGGAAATCTGCCGAAAGCTATGCGCATGACTTTACCGGATTACTGCAAACTGCCATTGCCTTAGCGGGAGGACATACAGAAAATGTTTTTGTGATATCGATCCCTGATTATGGCTATACACCTTTTGGAAAAGAAAAACAGACTACGATCAGCGAAGGTATTGATGCATTCAATGCAAAAAATGAATCCATCGCCAGACAGCTTGGCGTAAACTACATCTTCATTACGGATATCTCACGAAGGGGATTGCAGGAACCCGAACTCGTGGCCGGTGATGGCTTGCATCCATCAGGGAAGATGTATTCACTGTGGGTAGAACGTATTCTGCAACAGATAACGTTTGCTCCCTGAATGTCACTCACATATTCACCAAACGGTCTTCCGTTTCCACAGAAGTGGATTCATGATCCCGGTTCTTTTGCTGGATCTCATAAATAAACTTGGTTAACTCCCGGGTGAAATTGTCGAGCTCCAACGCATTTTCCTTCAGGTGCTCAATAATCTTGCGAAGCTCTGCCATATCCACGGGCTTGGTGTTATCAATAAGCTGCATCAAGCCCAGGCAGGTTGAAATCGGCCTTCTTACTTTGTGTGAGGTGACAAAAAGCATTTCTTCCAGTTCCTTGATGTGGCTGGTCCGCTGCGCATTCAGCTCTTCCCAAAGTTTACGGTGGCGAAGCGAAATGATTCCAAGCAGTACTATGGCAGCTACACTGATGCCACGGTTGGCATACGCCATGTATGACGTTTCAGGATCAGCAAACACTGCCAGTTTAAGCAGTGTAAGAAAGATCGTTACAGCAGCAAAAGTCAGAATTACCTTACGGCTCTCGCGTGATACCAGAAAGAAGCAAACTACGTAGAGCACACCTACTGCAATTCCAAGCGGTGTAAAAAAATCAACTACAAGAACGACTAAAAGGGCAAGGCTTGCCAGTATCAGAGAACCGGAAAATCGAGAGGACTTATTATGTTGCATGGATGTCAATGGGCTTGAGCATGGACAAGATACTACTTTTAACTATGCAGTGCACATACCTATTCGACAACGATATCATGTTTGTCAAGCAAACCCAGTATGCCCGTGGCCGAGAACCGTGCTCTTCTTATCCGGTTCATTTCCGGATCAATGGAGAAATTCCAGGCTGTACGGAAATCAGCACCTTCAAGTATGGATTGTTCAAATATTGCACGCGTCAGATCGCAGTCGTGAAAAGATGCCTGACTCAGGTCAGCCTCCACAAATTCAACTTCCTGAAGCTGGCATCCGTTGAATGCAGTTCCTTTCAACTTCAGTTTATAGAAGGAAGAAAAATTCAGGACACATTGTTCAAAAGAAAAAGCAAGCAGAAGGCTGGCGCACTGATCAAATCGCAAGCCCAGCAATTTGCAATTCCTGAACCTGACATCCTTGATTGAAGTATTTTTGATTATGGCATTGCTCAGATCACAGCCATCAAATTCACACTCCAGAAAAATGACACCTGAAAGATCTGTACCTGAAAACATACAGTTACGAAACGTGCAGTTTTCATACTCCCCTTTCGGAAATCCGCTGGCTGTATAATCTAAACCAGTAAACTCTTCATCTGTTGTATAGGCGCTCATGGTCATGGGTTGTACTGCACTAAAAATAAGACATAACATGAACACAAAAAAAGATAGCCGCATAACGGCTATCTTTCAAATGGGCTCCTGACCTGGTCAGTTCCTAATACGGAACAGCTCCGGTGTTGGCCCCCATAAAGCTTCCCCAATAGGTATTGTAATTTGCATAGTCATGATTGTTCGTCTCGGGCCAGTGACTTCTATCAAAGCCCGGAGCATTCTTCAATACCTCCTTGTCCTGATCGAATACCAGCGTCTGATTGTTTGGATCAATCCGTAGTACACCGTATGGAATAGCAAATAGTTTTTCGCCAATGCCCAGAAATCCGCCAGACTCCATTACGATATATTCAATCTTACCGGTACGAACATTAAGCATCACATCTTTGACTTCGCCCAGTTTCTCTCCTGCTGGATCAACCACGTCATCTTTCATAATCGAACTGGCGGTTAATATCCGCAGCGGACTGTTTGCATGATCACCGGCATGATTCTCTCCGGTTAAATTATCTCTTTCAAGCGTTTCCATGGATAAATTGTTTTAGTGAACAATGATATCAGGTTATCCAAAAAAGATCATACCACACGTTCCATAGAACACTTGCCGACAATATTCTACAGCGATTTAAACCCGGACAAACAACCACCGGACAGCTTTATAAACACCCAGGCCGGCATAGCCGATAATCCCAGGTTTTTGTTTTTCAATAATGGTGATCGAAATCGTAGAGAATGTTGAAAGGTGGTCAAGTCCTTCTAACCTGGCTTTCAGGGTTTCAATTTCTGTGTTCAACCGCTCCAGTTCTTTTTCAACTTTTAATGTAGACTCTACATTTTCCGCTTTAGCCAGCAGTTCCAGGTAACGTGCGCGGGCTTGCGTGGCATTATCCAGGCGGATGCTATAGTCTTTGTATTCTTCCGTTACATCATCCCCTGAAATGGTCTTATGTTTAACTTTTCCAAGTTTCGTGATTCGTTTGATCGCTTCATCCAAATGGGAGGCTTGCACACGAATGGACGATGATTTATTTCCTAACGTCACAGCATAACCTTCGTATTCCTGTGTGAGGTTAACCAACTGCTTGTTCAGGCTGTCAGCATTTTCAACAGCAATCGTTAATGATGCATTGTAAATTACGGTGCGGTCTGTTCCTTTTGAAAAAGAATCTTCAGACGCATAACCGGAACCTGCGCGGTATTTGGGGCTACGTACTAATGTTTTAGAGGTTGAGCATGATGCCAGGATCACGGCAGTCACGATCAGTAAACTGTATTTTGACATGGGATTAGGGTTATGACAACAAAACGCTGCAACAGCATTTCTATTGTACTCCTGATCCGGCTATGTCATTACCAGTTCATTTTCTTTTTCAAAAATTGCGTCAGCTCACCAGAAATGATTTCATGTTCTTTACTATCCGGATGGCCACCACAACCACTATTGAATCCGCGTGAAAAGAAAAATTTGTCTACGTTCTTATCGCCCTGCGTATTCACATGATTTACCACACCGGTTAAATAATTCTTCAGTGCGGCACGAAGCTGATCGTTGGCCATCGGGCTGGTAAGGCAAATGATCTGGGCGGAAGGGTAATATCCCCTGAGTGTCTTAATAAAATCCACATAGGCTGATGTGAACTTCACGGAATCCTGAATACCATCATTCTGTCCCAGGCAGATCGTTACTACATCGGGCTGGTAGTTACTGAAATTCCACACCATCGAATCTTTGCTGAGGCTGATCTTATTAAATACCTGCGGCATGAGATAGGGCTTGTCACAACAATTGCGAATGAGACCAATGCCTGATTCAGATGTCAGGTGCCATTGAGCGTTGAGGGTCCGCGCTGTAATGGGTGCATATCCAAACCAGGCATTGTGCTGGTCGAACCACTGTCCTTTGTCACAGGGTATGGGGTCAAGATCACTACCCATAGCACTGGTGATCGAATTGCCGATAAATTCTATTTTACGTTCGGGCTTGGGAGGTAATGGCAAAAGTCGCTCACATTTCAATCCCACGAAAACAAGGTGGCCGATCAGCGCTTCCGTATTCTTGCAGATCGTAATGGTGTGCTCACCTTTTGAAAGCCCCTCCGCTACCGTAATGAGATTGACCTTGTCTTTCAGTTTCAGTTTAAAAGGCTTCTGATCATCAATGATGACTTCAATGTAATTATGTGAGGTACCCCAAAGTACTTCATCATTAATCAATACCTGGCAGGATGATCCTTTGAATTTTGCTTTAATGTAAACACCAGCCGTCCAGAAACGTGGCTTTTTTGGATCGGTGAAATCGATTCGTCCGGTGTATTGAAAGTACCGGTTATCGGCTTCATACAATTTATCCTTTGAAAAACTGGGACAGGTTGTCAACAGAAACAATGCTATAAGTATCCTGGTCATGTGGAATCTGATTTAGCGTAAGGGAACCTCTTCACCTTTAACTACAATAGCCATCGGTTCACCGGACTCAAGTTTTGTTTCGATGCCATCCTTGCTGATCTTTAATTTCAACACGCGGCCTCTGAACTCAAGCCTGAAGGAATACGATTTCCATTGATCCGGAATAAATGGATTGAAATGCAGCTTGCCATCCTTCACTTTCATTCCGCCAAAACCTTTCACCACACTCATCCATGTTCCGGCCATGGAGGTTATATGACAACCTTCTTCTGTGTCGTTATTGTAATCATCGAGATCAAGCCTGGCTGTGCGCAGGTAGAACTGATACGCCTGAGATTTATAGCCCAGTTTAGAAGCCAGGATAACGTGAACACAGGGTGACAGCGATGATTCATGCACGGTCATCGGTTCATAGAAGTCAAAGTTCTTGCGGACGGTATCAATATCAAAGTCATCTTCGAATAAGTATATCCCCTGGAGCACATCTGCCTGCTTGATAAAACAGGAACGCAATATTCTATCCCACGACCACTTTTGATTAAGCGGACGATCTTCTTTTTTCAGATCACTGACACGAAGTAATTCCTTATCCAGAAATCCGTCCTGCTGCAGGATCACTCCACGCTGCGGATCTTCCGGGTAATACATTTTCTCCACGATG
>DASXWH010000148.1:0-4337 GCA_036503775.1 Ohtaekwangia sp. | reverse complement strand
TGCCTCAACGTATCGAACGGCCGGGAGCTTCTCGATTTTCTGGACACCTCACTTATATTGCCGGATCTCATCCTGCTCGATATTAACATGCCGGTAATGAATGGAAGAGCCTGCCTGAAGGAGATCAAACGTGACCCGCGGCTGAAACACATTCCCGTGGTGATCTTTACCACCAGCAAAAATGAACAGGACCGGCAACTTTGTATCGAGTTGGGTGCCACCGATTTTCTGCTCAAACCCACAACCTCGCACCAGGCCACTGAACAACTCAAGGGACTGCTTTCATCGATAGCGTAATTACCACTATCGGGTCACATTTTTCTTGGCTATACTCTCTACCTCCATTATTACCTTGGCAACGTCTGCATCTGAATAGGTACCATAGGCATCCACCAGTGTTCCCTTTGCTCCATCGTCTGTCCTGATAACATACAATACAGACATGTCTGCCGGATCAGTAATACCTTCAAACCGGTAGAAGTCAACCACGCTGATCTGGTCAGGGCGATACATTTTAGATGTATCCATCGACTGCAGACCTTTGTTTGTTGCTTTAAAATTTTCCGTGAAGCCGTCCTGAACAGCCTTCTGCGTACAATAGGCCAGCGTTCGTAATTCCGGCATCAGCTGCTCGGGAGTGCTGAGCTGCTCATGCACGTGCTTTTTATCCTTCTCGCCTTTTACGATTTCCTTTGTGTTTTCGTCTGTTGAATTTTTCATAATTATTCATATTACGTCCATGCGGAAGTATATCTTCCCTTTCCCAGAGATAATAATATCATACCAGCCCCGATCCTATTTCTTTTCGGAACTGACAGGTTCCTGTTGTTTTTTCATCTTGTCCGCCAGTTTCTCATCGGATGTTAGGTTAGACATCGCTACATTAACCTTATTCATGAATCCGGATACCACCATGTCTTCACCTTTCATGAGGGCTTCATAGCCATCTTTCGCTACATCAACCGGATCATATAACTTTCCTTCCTGAACCACTTTGGAATCCTGCATACCTGCCTTGTTGAAAAAATCCGTGGCCGTAGCACCGGGAAGAAGAGCCGTCAATGTCACTCCGGAATCTTTCACTTCGCTTCGAATCGCTTCCGTAAAGGATTGTACAAATGCTTTTGTTCCATGATAGACCGATTGCCAGGGGCCCGGTGACTTGCTGGCGATTGATGAAAGGTTCAGAATTCTTCCCTGCTTTCTTTCCACCATATCCTTGAGAAATAATTTCGTCAGGATCACCAGACTACCAATGTTCAGATCAATGATCTTCAATTCCATATCCAGGTTGGTGTCTATAAATTCACCATAATGTCCGTGTCCGGCATTGTTGATCAGAATATCGATCTCAATCCCCTGCGACTTAATTTCATGATAGAGATCAAATGCATGATTGCGCTCAAACAGATCTTTCTGAATTGTAGTAACGCTCACACCATAATTCGTGAGCCCGGTTGCTGCATTGAACAACTCGTCTTCATTGCGGGCAACCAAGATGAGGTTATAGCCATCGAGTGCCAGTAATTTACTGAGTTCATATCCTATACCGCCTGCCCCACCCGTGACAAGCGCGTACTTGTTTTCATTTTTCATGCTATTATTTGTTACCTATTAATTACCTGTTTCATCATGTGCGGCATCGACCGGTTTTGATTCGGGTGATCCTTTTTGCCGCAGCCATATCGACAATACTACAATAGAACCTACTGCTAAAAATTCACTCTGCCAGTTCTGAAATGATTCAAACCAGAACCGCGATCCCCTGATATATTCGGTCCAGGATTCAAGCGGCTTGCCTTTGTTACTGTTCTCTTCGTTCTGATCCCGGAGGCTTCCATAGAAATGGAATACGAACGATAACAGAAATAACAGACCGAATGCAATCGAAAGTGAATAACTATACAATTTCAACCAGAGACCACCTCGCTTTACAGGCCACGGGGCATCGGGACGGCTTTTCGGTTCGCGATCAACTTCTTCCTTCTGATCAGGATCTTTTGATTCTGCCGAACCTTTCTGATACAGTGACACCGTCAGCAAAACATACAGGGCCATCTGCAGAAATTCACTTTCCCAGTTTTCAAAAGTACTCTGAATGAAATGACCGCTTCTGAAGTATGCAGATGCAGAAAGAAGTTGTTCACCCTCTTCTGCGAGTTCGTTATTCTTCGCATGCCATCCGGTAAAGAATTGTGCAATCCAGAACACGAACATCAGGACAAACACAACAATGCTCAGGCCGTTGGTAGAAAAAAATGACCTTTTCCGGGGGATCCGTTTAGGCACGTGTTGTCGATCAGGCTTATTCTGAACTGGCTTCACTGTTCACACCTCCTTCGGCAATCTGACTCAGCAATTCATCCGCAGTCTTCTCTTCTTCCAGTGTTTCCCCAAGAATGTCTTTGATGTCATCAAGGCCTAGTGTTTTTGCCAGCTGACATAGTCCGCCATACGTGGAGATCTCATAATGCTCTACTTTCTGTGCCGACAGAATGATTCCAACATCCCGCGTTGCCGTTCCCTTTTCCGTATCTTCGATCACGCCATTGCCTTCTTCTACCAGGCCTGCCATGCCATCACACTTTTTACCTTGTGCTTTTTCGCCCAGGAGAGAAAATATTTTCTCCAGTCGCGCAACATGCTCTTTCGTTTCTTCGAGGTGATTGCCGATGGCATTTTTCAGGTCCTCACTGGTGGCAGCCTTCTGCATTTTCGGAAGGCTTTTTACCAGATGTTTTTCAGCCCAGTAGATGTCTTTCAATTCATCGGTGAAGAATTCCAGCAATGCAGATTCTTCCTGAGGTTCAGCTTCAGAAACTGATCGCTGAGCCGTTTTTTTTGCAGCAACTTTACTCATGGTATTCACATTTGATTTATCAGCACACATTAAAAAGCCATGCCTGAATTCAAAAAAGATAAACGGTGATTTGATCCGGGTGTGTTTTCTCATCGGTAATCGTGCAGCTGACATAGTTCAATGGTACAGACAAAATATTCGCTATTACCTGCCTCTAAAGGTAAATTCATGAGCCAATTTTTAGTGCGATTATCACCTTTCATAAAAGATGCACGTGGCACAAGTTTTTGATCCTGATTTGTAACCGAATGCTCCGGGTTATCCTTCAGCCGGTGCAGGGGGATCAACAAACTTGTCTTCGCCATTGTGGAATCCGGGTAACGAAATGCGGGTTGGGCAAACTGAAGTTAACGGCCTGCCCTGTTGCTTTGTGATGTACTAAAAAAATTCGTTTCAAATTGAACCCATGTCAAAAACAGGTCCGATAATTCTAATTGATGATGATCAGGATGATCTTGATATCGCTGAAATGGTGATCTCTCAACTGGGCATTAACAACCGGCTGATCAAATTCACTTCCGCACAAAAAGCCTTTGAATACCTTCTGGCCGAAGAGGACCAACCGTTTATTATTTTATCTGACATCAACCTGCCACGCATGTCGGGTATTGAGCTGAAACGCGCCATTGAAAATAATGACGAACTTCGCAGAAAGAGTATTCCGTTTGTGTATTATTCGACTGCAGGACAACCCAGTCTGGTTTCCAAAGCGTTTGAACTGCAGGTACAGGGATTTTTCGTCAAGGAGTCTTCCATTGAAAAAATGGCAGCCTGCTTTAAACTTATATTTGACTATTGGCTTACATCCAGACATCCCAACAATTAAGAAAATTGTAGAAGATCACCCCTATCTTACCGCTTGGTCAGTCTGGTAAATTGACGTATATAGGCTCAGGAAAGAATGTTGGCAGACGATGAGATCGGGCTTATTTCAGACCAAAACGAACTTCACCACTTACCCTGGCAGCAACCGAACCGATGCTATACACTAAACTGCGGATCTACTCCCTCCTGTTTTCAATTGCGTACTGGATGCTGGTGGGTTTCTATTTTGTCGCGATCCGCTACATCGGCATTGGGCCGTACGCTCCTCCGGATCTGAACTACAGTGTGCTGGCCGCATACGCTGGCATTGTTGGTTTTTCGATCGGACTGCTGTTCGGACTGCTTCCCTTAAGCTCGGTGCTGCGGCTGAAGAAGCGAAGGTCTTTTCTTACCGTAGTGCTGATCGGCACAAGCTGTTATGTTTTCTTTTTCTTCACAGTGATCTTTATTTCGAGTCTGTATGGCAATTCGCTGTCCTTTGCCGTTCACTACATCTTTTCATCAGAGGGATTGATCGTTCTGTTTCACCTTTCGCTCTCCAGTTTGTTCTATCATTTCATTCTCCAGATCAATAAAAAATTTGGCCCGGGTGTGCTGCTGCGATATGCTGCCGGACGGTATTTTTCTCCTCAGGTGGAAGACCGTGCGTTCA
>DASXWH010000147.1:0-3857 GCA_036503775.1 Ohtaekwangia sp. | reverse complement strand
TTCGTAAATCTACTGGTCTCTTCTTCTCTTGAAATTACCACCACCTTTGTTCTTGTTGAACGGACGGTGTCCACCCTGGTGTTTGCCGTAGCCACCGCCACCGCGGTTCTCGCGATGCTCACCTCCGTTACCTTGTGGCCGGAGTTGTTTCTTGCGTTCCTTATATAATTTCTCAAACAGGTTGTCTTCACGTACTTTGTCGATGGTCATATTCAGTGCACCACCGGACATCATGTTGATATCGCGAAGGATCACGGAGTCATCCAGCGGCTCTTTATTCCAGTTCGCATAGAATGTTTTCATCAGCTTGCCGAGATAGATGATAGCATCTTCACGTTCCTGCGGGTCTTCAAGCTTCAGCGCTTCCTTAACCAGCTTCTCGATATTTTTTCCGTAGTGCTTGAAGCGGATGTTACTTTGCGGATAGTCAACCTTCATCGGCTTCTTGAACAAGATCTCTCGTTCTGGAACCGGGTAGGGGTTATTTACCTCCAGGTTGAAATCCGCGATGATGTACAGGTCGTCCCACAGACGCTGCGGATCGTCACCTTGTTCCTTGATGCTTGGTGTGAGTTGTTTGATCAACTCGATCAGGGTATAGGACAACTCGGTGCGTTTCTGGATATCCGGCAGATCACGGATGTATTCCACCAGCTTCTGGACATTGCGTCCGTATTCCTTTAAAATGATGTGCGGCCTGGAGGTGTTATACTCTCCGATCATAGCCCGTGTTATAATTTTCAAAATTGATAAGTCCGTGTTTAATTAATAAGACAGTCTGAAGTGCTGTACGTAAGCGTAAGGCGCTTTTGGTTCGATTTTCTCAGTAATACCATCAACTGATTGGACAAATCTAATGAATATGGCTTATTGGTTCCAAATTCCAGGTTCCAAATTCCAGATTTGAAAGGCATTTAATCTTGAATCCGAAACCAGGAACCTGGAATCAATTCTCTACAATCCGCAGCTTGGCAAAGCTCAATAACAGGGTTTTTTCGCCAATATCAGCGAAGTTGATCTTAGCCTTTTTGTCCGCCCCGGTGATATCCATCTGAATGACCGTTCCATAGCCAAATTTAGGGTGCTCCACCTTCATTCCTTCCTTGAGGCCGGAGGTATCACTTGGGGTGAAATCGGCAGAAGGCTTATATGCCGTTGCTTTTTTCTGGTATACAGGTGTAGAGGCAATAGTCTTCTTGATACCGGATACCAGCGTTTTTGCATACTGACCACTGGGTGGTGTTGACTCCAGGCCGGCAAACTTGGCGCTCACCTTGATAAAGGCAGGGTCAACATCATCCAGGAACCGGCTGGGTTCACAGTTCTTTAATCGTCCGAAGCGATAACGCGTCAGCGCATACGAAAGGAACAGGCGTTTCTCTGCGCGGGTAATGGCGACATAAAACAATCGTCTTTCTTCTTCCAGGTCAGCACGGCTACTGATCATCATCTGGGAAGGAAAAAGATCTTCTTCCAGGCCAACGATATATACATACTTGAACTCAAGTCCCTTGGCCATGTGAATGGTCATCAGGGTAACTTTCTCCGGGTCCTTGTCCTTATCGTCATCCTGACTGGTGGCCAGCGATATTTCCTGCAGAAAAGATCCGAGGCTTTTATCTTCTTTTTCCTGGTCGTCTACAAACTCCTTGATGGCGTTCAGCAATTCCTGAACGTTCTCATAGCGGCTGAGACCTTCCACGGTTTTATCTTCATACAATTCGCGAAGCAGACCTGAACCCTTGGCAATTTCGAAAGCAGCATCGTACGCATCCTTGTTCTGTACTTCAATACTGAAGCGCTTGATCATCGCTACGAAGTCTTCAATAGGGCCCGCTGCACGACCGCCCACAAACGGAGTGGGGTTCTGCAAGATCTCCCAGATGCTGGTGCCATGATCATTGGCAGCTACAACGATCTTATCTACGGTTGAATCGCCAATGCCCCGTTTCGGCTGGTTGATGATCCTCCGGAAGGAAGCTTCATCCTGCTGATTGAGTGTAAAACGTAAATAGGCCAGGAGGTCTTTGATCTCTTTACGCTGATAGAAGGAAAGCCCGCCAATGATCCGGTACTTGATGCTCATTCTGCGGAGCGCTTCTTCGATGGCCCGCGACTGACTGTTGGTTCTGTAGAGGATCACAAAATCACTGAACTTCAGCTGAAACTGCATCTTCTCCTGGAAGATGGAAGAAGCCACAAGTCTGCCTTCTTCATTATCGGAGACAGCTTTGATCAGCTCAATGAGATTACCTTCTTCATTGGCCGTCCATACATTTTTGGGAAGCTGCGCCTTGTTTCTTTTGATCACCGAGTTGGCGGCACTGACAATGTTTTGGGTGGAACGGTAATTCTGTTCCAGCTTGATGATCTTCAGATCCGGGTAGTCGCGTTCAAAATTTAAAATGTTGGAAATATCCGCACCCCGGAAAGCATAGATACTTTGAGCGTCATCACCTACCACGCAAACATTCTGATACACCGCTGCGATCTTCCGGATGATATAATACTGGCACAGGTTTGTATCCTGGAACTCATCCACCAGCAGGTATTTGATCTTGTGCTGATACTTGTTCAATACTTCCAGGTGCTCCCTGAAAAGCTTATCGGTGTTGAACAACAGATCATCAAAATCCATGGCGCCCGATCTGAAGCAACGCATCACGTAGGTCTTGTATATCTTTGCGATCTCCGGTCGCATGTTGGCCGCATCATCGCTCATGAGTTGAGCATTTTGTGCATAATCCTGCCAGCCGATGAGGCTGTTCTTGGCAGCAGAGATCCGGTTGTAAACGGTATTGGGTTTATACACCGTGTCATCCAGGCCCATTTCCTTGAGAATGGTTTTTATCAGCGTCTTGGAATCATCGGTATCGTAAATGGTAAAATCATTCGGGTATCCCAGGTGATGGGCTTCCGATCGCAGGATGCGTGCAAATACGGAGTGAAAGGTTCCCATCCACAGGTTGCGCGCATCATGGCCCACTACTTTCTCAATACGTCCGCGCATTTCACGGGCCGCCTTGTTGGTAAAGGTGAGCGCCATAATGCTGAACGGATCAACACCCTTGCTCTGGATCAGGTGAGCGATGCGATAGGTAAGTACACGTGTCTTACCTGAACCTGCACCGGCAATGAGCATGCAGGGTCCGTCTGTATTGAGTACTCCTTCGCGTTGAGGTTCGTTGAGCGTGTCTAGATAATCCATCATAATCGGGATGCAAAATAAACATTAAAGGGCAACATCCTTTTGTGTGAGTTGTAGCTTCTGTATTTTTGAAAAAATCTTTCTACTTGAACTTCAAATCCTCTCATTCAGTTCAATTTTTTCAACCGGATGGATTCACTGTCACTGCTGCAGAGCCGTGGTTTAAAGTAAAGGTTCAAGTCATTACAAATTACATTCAGTCGTTCACCACGCATGCGGTTCAAAAAGCGGATGAAATTATTATTGTAGATCTTTTTGCCGGAAGCGGATTGTTCTCGGTGGGCCACCAGCGTGAGATCTTTCCGTCTGCCAGTCTCATGGCATTGGGTGAAGACCTGCCGGTATCCAAATGGATCCTGTGCGAACAGGACGCGGAATTAATCCATGCGATAAAGACCAGAGTCAACAGATACTATCCAACCCGCAACGTTCTGACGTGGAATATTTCTCCCGATGAATGGGTAGACGGGCTGCGAAGTTTCATTCCTCCATCAAAAAGTGGTTTCAGGACGGCC
The DNA here is from genome assembly GCA_036503775.1 of Ohtaekwangia sp. Lineage (GTDB taxonomy): Bacteria > Bacteroidota > Bacteroidia > Cytophagales > Cyclobacteriaceae > Ohtaekwangia. The sequence goes on along the minus strand of DASXWH010000147.1, from coordinate 134 downwards.
GTACTTTGTATTGTTGACCCGTTCTCAATCGATATTCCCTTCCGTTCCATTGACAAACTGGCCTCGCTCGGATATAGTTTTCTCATACCGTACACCTTTACACTGAACGAACGGAAGAATGTTGAATATTATCT
>DASXWH010000146.1:0-4590 GCA_036503775.1 Ohtaekwangia sp. | reverse complement strand
TCAACCGAAAGTCGAAAAGTTTAAAAAGGTATTCAAAGACAAGCTGAAAAAATCTTCATAATTCTTTTTCAGAATGAAACCTCAAAAAATATCTGCCGTTAGTATTCGTTGAGTAGAGTAATTCTTCTCATAGGTTTAGGTTTAGGTAACAAAAAAGCCCAGAGACGCTGGGCTTTTTTGCATTATACTGTTTCGGGAGACATACGATGTCTTCCTGTTATTAGATAAAGCTCTTTCACAACGGGTGTCCTTACACGTTGCTTCACTTATCTCCTGCTTCGGAGGTTATTTCCGATCGCGATGGATTTCAGTTCAATGAACCGATACAATGCATACGAGATCAGAAAAATTATTCCAAATGCTGCCAGCAAGGCAAGTAGCATACCTCCATACCGTGCTAAATCCGAATCAATGGTATTGAAATCAAGGTATGAAAACATCCATTCAATCATCGGCTGGTGAATCAAGTAAATGCTGTAGCTACATAAACCGATGACAGTTAGCACTTTCATCAGAAATCTATCAGCGCGGAAAACGGAAGACTGTATAGTCCACTCAAAGAATGCCAGCCACAGGAATGTGGCACAGTAGGGTTGAAAATGTTTTGTTACCGAAAAGTATTTTGACATACATAGTGCGAAAAAGAATAGCACGCCCCACAGCAATGCTGATTTATTGAAGAGACCTCTTCCTGTATAATACCATTCCGCCAGATAAGCTCCCGCAGCCCACATATACCACGTCTTGATAATAAAAAATGAATAGCTGTTCCAGCCGTTCAGGTAAATTCCAAAACTACCGATCACATACAGTATAAGGGATATAACCAGGGTCAGAAAAAATGTCTTCTGAATGCCCGCATATTTTCTGATCAGCAAAAAAACGGGATAGATAAGATACAACTGCGCTTCAAGGGCAAGGCTCCAGAATGAAGTGTTGATGGAGAAAAATGTCCGGTCAAGCAGATTATGTAACAACAACGCATGGAGTCCGAAGTCAAGTATTCCTTCTTTTGTTGATACGTAAAACGTAAGGCCTGCCCCAGTCAAACATAGAAAAACAAGCACCAAAAAATAAGGCGGATAAATACGCCAGAAACGTTTACTGTAAAAAGTCCGGAGATTAAACCGGTCGGGATTTGCCAGGTATCCGAAATGGATCAGAAATCCGCTGATCAGCAGAAACAATTCAACACCCGTCCACCCAAACGCTGACGGAGAAAAATACAACAGAAAATCACTGACTGAATTTACGTTGAGTCTGCCTGCCTGGTACGATTCAACAACATACTGGGGATATAATGCTACCTGGCAATGAAAAACAAATACCGCCAGTATGGCAATACCCCGAAGGATATCCACCTTGTACAGATGCTCACGGGAGTTAAGTGTATCCACCATGATCAGACCTTTTCAGGTTCGTGCCGCGGCATTGAGGTAAACCTAGACTTCAATTTAAGAAAGTGTTTCTCGATCAGATGATAGGATATATACGCCACCACAATGGACAGCGCAAAAGCAATAACAAGCATCATCTGCCGGCTTACTACTCCATTTAACTCTACCATACATATTCGCAATACCGGAATATGATAAACGTACAAACCGTAAGAATACTTCCCAAAAAAGGTGAGCGCCCTGGATTCCATTATAAACTTCAGGAGGTTATAACGATGAGGGGCTAACGACACGATAATCATGCTGCCGAAAAAGATCGCGAGCACCGTAAAGCCATATGGTGTAAACTCCTGTATACCGAAAGAGTGATTCCATACCCCTATGCCCAGTACTGCACTTCCGGAGATAATAAAAATCCAGAGCGTATACTTCGCCAAAAGCGCCATTAGGTTTTCGTTTCGCACCATCGCTGCGAGAATAGCTCCCACCGCTAACACGTCCAGATGACCAGCAGTGAAAAAATAAACCTTGATGAAACTCATCTCCAGCACATAGTACATATACAACCTGCAGGCAATGCTGATTCCTATCAGGGCCAGACAAACGGGGATTACGCGCCTGAAAGGAATAAGATAAATCACGATTGGCCAGAAAATATAAAACTGCTCTTCAATGGCAAGTGACCAGAAGTGGCTGATAATATCTTCACCCGGATACAATGGATCAAAAAATACCCGCCAGTTCTGGATATACAACCAGTACCAGGACTGAATTGAGCTCAGGTAATCATAATCGTCAATGGAGTTACCATATCCAGTCCACCGGAAAACACCAAAAAAAACAATGAGGAAGAAATAATAGAGCGGAAAGATCCGAAGTGCGCGCTTGGCGAGGTAATTCCGGTAATAGTTCACTGTGCCTTTGCTGTCCAGCAGAATGCCGGTGATCAGGAATCCCGATAACACAAAGAAAAGATCTACCCCTATCCAGCCGAATTTTACGTGATTCGAAAAGATGTGAAAACCGATCACGGCCAATGCAGCGGTTCCACGCAGGCCATCCAGAGCAGGTATGTGCCCTCGCGTATAATTAATGTTTAAGGTCATCTCAGCTTACAGACTGGGGAAAAAGATCGTTAAACATTAAAGATTCAAATAAATTGTGAAAGGCCAAAAACCTCACTATTAAGGATTCCTGAACGGAAACGTTCCAGCGTTCCAGTTGGCACCAACTTTTCCCAGGCTAAACATTACATACTAAAATTTCCCCAAAGCAAGAATGCGATCAAAATATTTAACACAGTACCCTTCAGAATATGATGGGCAATACATAATTTTAATTTTTGATTGCTTAAAACTGATAGCGTTGTAAATCAATTAATTACGATTTTATAGAAGTAGTTTATACGGTTACTTTCGACTATCTGCCAGCATAAAAGGCAGTCAAAAAGGCTATTAATCGGTTGTTTCTATTCAGGCTTTAATATGAGAAAACATTACATCACGCTTTTAAGCTTACTGGTTTGTCATGCGCTTAACCCTATTGAAGGGTCTTCTGTTGAAAAACCATCCAAAAATTCCAAAACAAATTTCTTTGCTAATCCGGTAGCCACAAATGACTATGCATCAACTCCGGTGAATACACCCGTAAGTTTTAATGTGGTGAACGGATCTGCAAGTATTTTTGGTGTTGCTGATAGTGATAGTGACGGGAATCTGAATATAGCCTCTGTGGATATAAATACATCCAGTTCTGGACGGCAGACAACAAACACCACAAGTGCTGGTTCCTGGTCAGTTGACGACAGTGGAGTTGTCACCTTCACACCTACAGCAACATTTAATGGTAACGCTACACTTAATTATAGAATAAGTGACCTTACAGGCGGTGTTTCCAATCAGGCAACAATTCTGGTATCCGTAACATCATGGCCTAATTTGCAACCCAACTCAGATCCGTTCACTCTTTTTACAGATCATCAGCGGGTTAAGCTATACTCCTGGAGTGACCCGATGTTTTCCTACTCATATAATACTGGTGGAGGGCAAACCCTTGTCGGACCCAATCAGACAGTTGTCGGAAATATCAAATTCAGACTTTTACCACCCAATGGTTATACCGTAGGTGGTGGAACGAAATATCCTTTAATCGTTTTCCTGCACGGAAGCGGTGAGTCTTCTCCGGATGCACCTGCGTATGTAAACAATGAACATCAATTGCTTCATGGTGGGCAAACCCATATCAATGCTGTACGGAACAATCCCGTGAAGTTCAATGGATTTCTTTTCTATCCGCAGATTCAACGAACAAACAATGGTGGTGATAACTACTGGAGTCCCAACTGGCGGGAAGCCGTAAGACGTGTACTTGAGGTACTGATCCAAAATTATGACGTAGACCGCGAACGTATTTACATCCATGGTCTTTCCGGTGGTGGTGAAGCTACCGTACTTTTAATGTCTGATTTCCCGGAGTACTTTGCTGCAGGGCATCCCATGTCTGCTGCGGATGATGTACTTACGGTTGGTCCGGTGATAAATGGAATTGGCTACCTGCCTAATTATAAGCACATTCCAATGCGTACCTCCCAGGGTGGGCAGGATGGTGCACCTTCCCCGGCCCAAGGGAATAAATTTGTCAATGATATCCGAACCGGAATATTTGGCGGTAATTACATGGGGGGTAATGTTGAGTATCACTACTATCCTAATTTAGGCCATAACACCTGGGGTGATGAATACAATCGTCCTGATTTCTTTTCGTGGTTTTTAAGTCACAAAAAAAACAAGCCCTGGGTAATGAACGGGCAAACTTCATTTTGTCCGGGAGAACCTATAAATACAAAAATCGGATTCAGTGCTTCAAAAGCAGCGGCCGAATATCGACCATCAGGAGCCTATTTCTATGGAAAGATCAAAGCCTATGAATGGGAAAAAGATGGAAGCCCTTTTGGGGGCAATACGAATGAGATAACCATCACGGCAACCGGATCTTACCGTGGTCGTTTTCTGCGCGAAGGTCCTACCTCCGGAAACGGAGATGACGTATGGTCAGATTGGTCCGATCCCATAATCATTGACAGTAACCGGGGGCTTTCAGCAGCACCTACCATATCAACAAACGGAAAGAGCACTGTTCTACCCTCTCTCGATGGTAGTGCCGAAGTTATTTTATACGGAACCACGAACAAGGC
>DASXWH010000145.1:0-24705 GCA_036503775.1 Ohtaekwangia sp. | reverse complement strand
TAAGCTGGATGAAAACGGACAAACTGTTCCGCTTGACTTTACGCAGATTGCTGAACAAGTAACACCAGCCGTGGTACACATTCGCTCCACACAGGATGGTCCGCGCGAACAGCAATTGCCGGAAGGCATTGATCCCTTTGGCGATCTATTTGGTCAGCGGGGCCAACGCGGCCCAAGCCAGAGTTCAGGGTCAGGCGTGATCATCAATGAGAATGGGTATATCGTTACAAACAACCACGTGGTACAAGATGCAGATGTGGTTGAGGTGACTTTATTGGATAACCGTACTATAAAGGCGGAAGTAATCGGAACGGATCCGGATACGGATCTCGCGATCATCAAGATAAATGAAAAAGGACTTCCCCATCTTTCATTTGTTGATTCAGATAAAGCCAAAGTAGGCGAGTGGGTCCTTGCTGTAGGAAATCCGTTTAATCTGAATTCTACCGTGACTGCGGGTATCATCAGTGCCAAGGGGAGAAACATCAACATACTTAACCGGAGTTCCCAGGAGGGAAATACAGCTATCGAATCTTTCATTCAGACTGATGCAGCAATCAATCCCGGAAATAGTGGTGGAGCATTGGTTAATCTGAGTGGAGGCTTATTGGGAATAAATACGGCTATTGCCAGCCCAACCGGTTCGTATTCAGGTTATGGTTTTGCCGTGCCTTCTAACATCGTCAGCAAAATTGTTGAAGACCTGATTCAGTATGGTGTGGTGCAACGGGGATGGCTTGGCGTTTCAATAGGTAGCGTGAACAGCCAGCTGGCAAAAGAATTTGAACTAACGGTTAACGAAGGTGCTTATGTCTCCGGCTTTGCCGAAAAGAGCTCTGCCAAGGAAGCTGGATTAAAAGAAGGTGATGTTGTTGTTAAGATTGATGAAACTCCGATTCGGTCAAGCTCAGCCTTGATTGAATACATTGGTCGTCATCGTCCCGGAGACAAAGTAAATATGGTGGTTAACCGGAAAGGAAAAGAACTTACCCTTCCAGTGGTTCTTAAAAGCCGTGATGGAAAGATCGGAGTAATTAAGCCTGAAGAGAGAAGTGGTTTTGCTTCCCTGGGATTAGAAGTTGAGGACGTTGATGCAAATGTTCTTAAAAAATTAGATATTGAGAACGGTGTTCGGGTTTCAGGACTTGGAAACGGGAAATTATCCAGGTATACTGACATGCGAAAAGGCTTCATCATAACAAAAGTGAACGAAGCAACCGTAAAGTCCGTTAAAGAGTTTAATGAATTATTAAAGAATAAGAAATCTGGTGAGTTGATTATCTTCTCAGGTGTTTATGAAGATTATCCGAGAGAATTCAACTACGCTTTTAGAATGTAAACCCATAGATAAATTATGAGGAGATTGTTTAAGAAAGGCGAACGTGTTCGCAGCAAGATTGATGGAAAAGTGGTGGAGGTTTTGAAGTACATCAAAAATAATTTTGTTGAGGTAAAATGGTTCGATCTCGAAAAGAAGGAGATCCGGGTCAACAAAATCAAAGAAGACAAACTCTCTAAGGCAGCATAGCCACCAGGCGTTAAATGGTTATCCGTTGGTTGTAAGTTTTTACAGGTACTTAATGACTATCGGATAACCGTTAACGACCAAACATTTCTTCTAACTTTACGGTTAGGAAGAAAATTCGTTTGTTATCAAAAAGTTTAATATCCCCGCATATTACCGGTCATCTATCACCGGCCGTATAAAGGAATCCCGCAGGATTAAAGATCTACGCAAGCAGGATTTCTCTCCCACACTTCTTGACTTCGGCCCGGTTCAATTTTATCTGGCGCGACATTTCGGTTTTTGTTATGGGGTTGAAAACGCTATAGAGATAAGCTATCGGGCATTGGAAGAAAACCCGGAAAAGCGTGTATACCTGCTAAGCCAAATGATTCATAACCAGGAAGTGAATCAGGATCTGCAAAGCCGTGGAATAAAATTCATCATGGATACCGATGGTAAACAATTCATTCCCTGGAGTGAACTGCTTCCTGATGATGTTGTGGTTATACCCGCTTTTGGCACCACCCTTGAAATCGAAAATCTTTTGCTGGACCGAGGTATTGAAGTTCAAAAGTATAATACAACCTGCCCTTTTGTTGAGAAAGTCTGGAACCGCTCAGAAAAACTGGGCGAGGAAGATCATACCATTATTATTCACGGTAAACCACGTCATGAGGAAACACGGGCAACATTTTCTCATAGCGCCAGTAACGCTCCAGCCGTTATCGTTCAGGATATGAAAGAAGCCATACAGTTGGGTGATTACATTCTGGGTAAGAAAGGCAGGGAACAATTTTTTGAAGAATTTGTCGGGAAACATTCAGAAGGCTTTGATCCGGACAAGCACCTGATGCGATTGGGTGTGGTGAATCAAACTACCATGCTTGCCACCGAAACACAAGCTATTGCAGATTACTTCCGTCAATTGATGACCGAAAAATATGGTATTCAAAATCTGAAGAATCATTTTGCCGATACCCGTGACACACTTTGCTACGCCACCAATGATAACCAGGATGCTACCTATGAATTGCTTAAAACAGATGCTGACCTTGCCCTGGTGGTTGGCGGATATAATAGCTCGAATACGTCACACATTGTAGAGCTGTGTGAACGTAAATTCAAAACATACTTCATCAATTCAGAAAAAGAAATCACCTCCGGAAAGGAGATACATCATTTTGATTACCATCGGAAGGAGAAAAGAGTAACAGCAAACTTTCTTCCTTCTACCACTCCTGTGAAGATTGTTCTGACAAGCGGAGCTTCATGCCCGGATACACTTGTTGATCGCGTAATGCTACGCATCCTGGAATTTTTTCCAGATGCAAAATCAGTTGAGAAATTGTTGCTTGAGTTTGCCTAAATCAGGCTGCACTTTTTTTCTTCTTGGCAGATGCCTCAACACGCTTACCGTTACGATGTTCACCCAGGATAATAACATCCTTTGAGTTCTGATATTGCTTAACGGCTTGCATCATGGCTTCTTCGGTATCGCGGATAATTATAATGCCCGTTTTAGCGCCTTTGTTGCGCAGTTCAATGTAAAATCCGTCTTTTTTCTTTTTCGGTAATATTGCTGGTCTTCCCATAATCGTAAATCTAAACCCTCTGACAGTAAGAACCTAATGCAGAATGGATTAGTTCGCTTTTTGCTCGCCAGGTTTCTGTTTGTTTGCGCTATCTTCACACGCTGTAAAATGGTATGAAGAAAGCTTTTCTTTTCATCAGTTATGTTTTGTTTTCTGTTTGTGCTGTTGGTCAGAATGAAACTCAGCAAACAGAAGACAGCACAGAATTTCTATCGGAAATTACAGTAGAGGCTTATCAGTATCATCGAACGGTAATTGAGGTACCTGCATCGGTAGGGATTGTCCAGCAAAAGGACTTCACCAGATTTAGCAATACTTCCTTACTTCCTGTATTAAACACATTGCCTGGCGTGAGGATGGAGGAACGCTCACCGGGCAGCTATCGCGTGGCCATGCGGGGAAGTTCGTTGAGATCCCCATTTGGTGTCCGGAACGTTAAAGTGTATTGGAATGACCTCCCGTTCACTGATGCAGGTGGCAACACCTATCTGAATTTGTTTGATTTCAACTCCATTCAAAATATTGAAGCAGTGAAGGGGCCAGGCAGTAGTTTGTATGGAGCCGGAACCGGAGGTGCTCTGTTACTAAGCAGTGGATACAATAAAGACGCTATTCAGGTGTCTACAGTAAACGGTAGTTATGACTTGCTCCGGTATACGCTCAGCGCGCAAAGCAGAACAGATAATGCAAGCATCCGCATGAACTACGGGCATCAGCAATCCGATGGCTATCGCGAACAATCCAGAATGATCCGTGATGCTGTTCAGGTTAATGGAGATTTTGTTTCAGGTGAAAAAGGGCTATTGAGTGCTACTATCCTGTACAGTGATTTGTTTTATGAAACTCCGGGTGGCTTGACGAAAGAACAATTTGAAGATGACCCAACGCAGGCACGTCCACCGGGCGGACCTAATCCGGGAGCCGCTGAGCAGCATGCTTCGGTTTTCAACCGAACATTTTATTCAGGCCTTTCATATGCATACGAGTGGAATGAAAAATGGTCTAATCAAACCGGAGTATATGGTTCATTTACACAATTTGAAAACCCAACCCTGCGGCCGCTTGATTATGAACGAAGAACAGAACAGGGATTTGGTGGACGAACCAATACAACCTTTTCATTCACGAATGGCCGATTGAATTTCGGAGCTGAATTTCAACATGGTTTTTCACCCATAAAAACCTATGAGAGCCTTCAGGGTCAAAGTGGTGTGCTGCAAAATGATGACGAAATAAGCATCATGACCTACTTTGTTTTTGTGCAGGCTGAGGTTGACCTGCCGGCTAATTTTTTACTTACCGTGGGGGCGAGTCTCAACAAACTCAATGTAGATTTCAAGCGACTTTCTGTTGTCCCTCCTGTGAGTGAAACCCGAAACTACAATGCCATACTTTCACCACGCATCGCAGTGCTTAAAAAATTAACAGATCATTTATCCGCATACGCGAGTTACAGTCAGGGGTACTCACCTCCAACCATACAGGAATTATATGCTTCCAATAATACATTCAATCAGAATCTGGGAGCCGAACGGGGAACTAACCTGGAGCTTGGATTCAAAGGTGATTTTTTACAACGAACATTGCACGCGGAAATTGCTGCGTACAACTTCAGGCAGGAGGAGAGCATTGTCATACGGCATGATGCAAATGAGGCCGACTATTTTGTCAATGAAGGAGAAACAAATCAAAATGGTATTGAGATTCTCACGCGATGGTCACCTGTTCTGACAGGGAGCGTTTTAAGTAATTTCAGTTGGTGGATCAGTTATACATTGAATAAATATGAGTTTGAAGATTACGAACGGGATGGAGTAAGCTTTGATGGGAATGCTCTTACAGGTGTTGCTCCCAATATCCTGTCATCCGGAATAGATCTCGCGTTACGTTCAGGTATATATGCTAACGTAACCTTTGCCTATACCGATGAAATTCCGCTGAATGATGCCAACACAGAGTATGCTGATGTCTATTCCCTGCTGGGTGGCAGAGCGGGATATCGAAAGGCATGGAAAAGTTTTTCACTGGATGCTTTTCTTGGAATAGATAATGCACTTGATGAACATTACAGTCTGGGGCACGAACTGAATGCCGTTGGCGGAAGATACTATAATCCTGCTCCTGTTCGTAATTACTACTTTGGTATTACAGCTGGCCTGCCACTAAATCAGCATTAACGTGACTAACGTTCCACTTCCCGTTCAACACGGTGTTACAAAACTACTGGGGAGTTCTTCATCTCTTTTAAAATTTTTACCCGTTGGTGGAGGTTGTATCAATCACGGTGGAAAACTGATCACTTCAACAGGTACTTTCTTTTTGAAATGGAACGATGCTCACAGATATCCGGGAATGTTCGCACAGGAAGCCAAAGGGTTGAATCTCTTGCGAAGCACCAGGACAATTTGTATTCCGGCTGTAATTGGGCTTGGGGAAGAAGAAAGTTTTCAGTTTTTAATATTGGAGTTTATAGAACAGGGGAGCCGATCCAATAGCTACTGGAAAGACTTTGGTAGTCAAATGGCGCTCTTGCATAGTAATCGGGTGGAATGGGCGGGCCTGAATCACAACAACTATATCGGTTCGTTAACGCAGACTAACCTCGTTAAGAGCACGTGGCTGGACTTTTTTATTCATGAACGATTAGTAATTCAGCTTGACCTGGCTGACTCTCGTTCACTTATCCCTGCGCCTGTCAGACAAAATTTTGAAAAATTATTTATTAAGCTTCCGTCCTTACTTCCGGTTGAAGCTTCTTCATTGCTTCACGGGGATCTTTGGAGCGGCAATCTGATTACTTCCCACGAAGGCGCTCCTTGCCTGATTGATCCGGCCGTATATTATGGCAACCGGGAAGTTGATCTTGCCATGACGCAACTTTTCGGTGGGTTTGATAGTAGGTACCTTGATTCATACCATGAGGCTTTACCCTTATTGCCGGGCTATGAAGAGCGCTTCGATATTTACAATCTGTATCCGTTGTTGGTGCATGTGAACCTTTTCGGGCAGGGTTACCTTGCCCAGGTGAATTCAATTTTAACCCGATACGTTTCGTAAACATGATTTTTAATAACTTCGTTGTTCTTTATTTTGAATCGCGTGAAAAGTCTATTGGCCTCATGGCTTCTTCTGGGTTGTACATGTCTTTGGGCGCAGACTCCTGAATTTCGATTTGATCACCTTACCCTGAAAGACGGCCTCTCTCAATCGCAGGCGTATTGCATGTATCAGGATAGCCATGGCTATCTGTGGGTAGGCACTCAGGATGGCTTAAACCGTTATGATGGACATACCTTCCGGGTTTTTAAGAACGATCCGTTTGACAGTGCCACGTTATCCCACAACTGGATATGGTCAATCGCGGAAGATCTGCATGGCGATTTATGGATTGGTACTTTCCAGGGGTTGTGCAAGTATGTTCGCGCTGAAGATAAATTCATTCAGTACTATCATGTCATGCATGATTCGACATCGATCAGTGGTGATCGCCCCAACAATATTATACGTGATAAAAAAGGCAGATTATGGATTTCTTCCTGGGGAAACGGACTGAATCTTTATGATGAAAAGACAAATTCCTTTCAACGGTTTCTAAATAAACCTAATGAGCTTTATAGCTTAAGTGATAATGCGATCCGAACATTGTTCTGTGATCGAAGCGGAACAATATGGATTGGCACCTGGAATGGTGGATTAAACCGGGTGATCGAAGATGAGAAAGGAATACGCTTTCAGCGATACAATAATCCCGAGGGTGAAGGATTTATCGGGGGCAACCGGATTACCAGCATAGCCGAAGATAAGACCGGAAATTTGTGGATCGGAAGTTATGAATCGGGGCTGATGCGCTACGATAAGATCCGCAATGAATTCAACCGTGTTCCAAACTTTTTTCCGGACGATGTTAATAAGGTATTCTGTGATTCAAAAGGTGATCTGTGGATCGGAACCAATCATGGACTTCATTACTTCAACACCAGGTCACAACAAGTCAGCACGTATTATCATCAACCTTCTAATCCTTACAGTTTAAGCAGTAATACAATTTATGCGGTGTATGAAGACCGGTCAGGTATTGTATGGATCTCGGCCAATGGACTTGATAAATATGATCCACATAAAAATCTCTTTCAGTTATACCGCAAAACTCCAGACACGAAGCATAGCATGGAGGAGAATCATATCTATACATTCTGTGAAGATGATGAACGTAATATCTGGATCGGATCGGAAGACGGACCGATTTCGGTATTTAATCCTCAGTCAAAAACGTTCCGGTCGGTTACTATTTCGGATACACGCGGAAACGTAGCCACCAACATTCAGCGGATCATTTTTGATGGCCGGTTTTTCTGGATAGCTACTTTCAATTCCGGACTGGTTCGGTATGAAAAAAAATCCGGAAAACCGAAATTCTTTCTGGGTGTGCACCCGTCAGCGCTTGGTACCCAGGCTTTCATCAAAGAGGTGCTGATGGATTATGACAGCTCACTCTGGATCGGCACGTATGACAACGGATTGCTTCATTATGATCCGAAGACGGAAACAGTACAACAATTCAAAGTAGACCGCAACGACAGGGAGACCAGTATAGGGTCTAACTTCATCAATGCATTGTATCTGGATCAAAAAAATACACTATGGATCGGTCATTGGGGTGGGGGTCTGAGTAAGTTGGACCGCTCACAGATGAAGTTTAAAAACTATGTCTATGATCAGAAAGATAAATCCGGGCTGAGTGATCAATCCGTATCCAGTATTACGCAGCACGATGACAGTATCTACTGGATATGCACTCATGCAGGCTTGAATAAATTAAATGTTAACACCGGGCGGTTCACGCATTTTTTTGAGAAAGACGGCCTGGCCAACAATTTCACGTATGAGATGCTTCAGGATGCCGATGGTTATTACTGGATCAGCACCAATGGAGGTCTTAGCCGTTTTAATCCTAAAACGCTCGCGTTTAAAAATTATAATGAATCAGATGGCCTGCAGAGCACCGAGTTCAATTCCAATGCTGCATTGAAAATGTCTTCGGGTGAATTTCTTTTTGGAGGGATCAATGGATTTAATCTGTTCAACCCCAAAACTATCCCCGATAATACCTCTGCTCCTGCAGTGGTTATACATTCGTATTCCGTGTTTGATAACCTGTTTACTCCGAGGGAGGCGATAACTCTTCCTTACAATGAAAATTATATCACCATAGCATTTTCAGCTCTGGAATTTTCAGCCCCTGATAAAATAAAATATTCCTACAAGCTTGAGGGATTCGAAAAAGAATGGAGCGAACCTGATTCAAAACGCGAGGCACACTATACAAACCTGGACCCCGGGCATTATACCTTTCGGGTTAAGGCATCGAACCCGGATGGCTACTGGACTGAATCCGGACCGTCCATGATTATTGTCATCGAACCTCCTTTCTGGAAAACCTGGTGGTTCATTTCTTTGGTGGTGCTGGTCTCGGCAGCGATAGCGTATGCCGTGCACCGGTACCGCCTGGAGCAATCACTTAAAGTTGAGCGTCTGCGTAACAAGATTGCCAGTGATCTTCATGATGAAGTCGGTTCAAGTCTTACCCGTATTTCAATTTATTCGGATCTCCTTCAAAATGGTACGAATGAAACCGAAGGTAAGGGTTATTTAAAAGGCATTAGCGACCTCAGCCGGGAAGTAGTACTCACCATGAGTGATATTGTGTGGTCAATTGATAACCGATATGATACCATGGAAGCGCTTATTCTGCGCATGAAAGATTTTGCCACGGAGATGCTTCAGGCAAAGAACATTGAGCTGGATTTTAAAGTAGACGGTGTTGACCTGAAGAAAGAACTGGACCCGGTAACAAAACAAAATCTGTATCTGATCTTTAAAGAAGCGATAAATAATATTGTCAAACATTCGGGAGCCAGACATGTTCGGGCCGAGCTGACCTCAACCGGAAATACATTTAAAATGCTAATTCAGGATAATGGGAAAGGAGTGCCTTCAGGGACATCAGCAAAAGGGAATGGACTTCGTAATATGACCCGGAGAGCCAAGGCGATTTCAGGTGAACTTGAGATCAGGAATGTTGAGGGAACAACTATACTGCTAACACGGCAAAACCTATAATAAAAAAGGCACCATCTGTTGATGGTGCCTTTCTAATGATGAATTCTTATACCTAAATAGGTCGTGGTGTTGTGTCAATTGGCCGGGTGTACTGAGCGCTTCCAAACGCCAGCATTGGATAGCCGATGAAGGGAAGGAAAATGAGAAGCAACGTCATACCCACGCCTTGTCCAAATGCCAGTGAAAGCTGGTGAGCCAGCATAATGGCAAAGATAATATTGACAAACGGTATCAGTAGCAGAATTAACCACCAGATAGGTTTGCCAACAATTTCAAGCAAAACAATGATGTTGTAAATAGGAATGATTGCTGCCCATCCTGGCTTACCTGCCTTTGTGAAGATCTTCCACATGCTGATAATAATCAAAAGGATGATGGCGAAATAAACGAATGCGAAAGCCCCCATGGCTGCCATGAGTCCACCGCTGTCAACTGATTCATAAGAATCGTAGGTTTCCATAAGTTGTAGAATTAGGTTTTACTAAAGATAGTTATTTTTATTTTTACTGAACACATGCACACCAAACTCCAGCGAATATTTGATGTTCTGGAAGCCGACCGCAAGGAATGGCTCGATAAAGTTTCTTCACTATCTGACGAACAGTTTAAAGCTTCACCGGCACCTGGCAAATGGTCAGTGAGTTATATTCTAACACACATTATGACGGCCGAGCAATTGTCTGTGCTTTATATGAGAAAGAAAGCACTCGGAGTAAACGAATTGGATAATTCTGGGATCATCGAGTCACTCAAGCTGCTCTTCCTGAAAGCGTCACAACGCATACCTGCCCTTAAATTTAAGGCTCCCAAAGTAGTAGTTGAAAAAACACCTGAATCCCTTTCGTTTGAAGAGCTGTCTACCAAATGGGCAGCCTCCCGCGAGAGTCTTAGAAAATTTCTCGATAGCATCGAAGATAAAAATCTCCGGAAAAAGATTTATAAACACACTATCGTTGGCAGGCTGGATGCCGTTCAGGCACTGGAATTTCTGCGTGAACATTTCCGGCACCACCTGCCGCAAATCAAACGCCTTTTATAACTATTGTTCTTCGTTATCCGGTTTTTAATCAGGATATTTTCCCCGAGATCGACTTAACCATGCGAAAAATTTATTTTCTGTTCACGGTGCTTTGTATTGTTTTCACGGCACAGGCTCAAAAACCCATGAGTCCAAAGGAATTTCTGGGGTATGAACTGGGCGAACGGTTTACACCGCACCACATGGCCGTTGCTTACTACAAACATGTTGCTGACCTGCTCCCTAACGTTGAGCTTTATGAATACGGATCTACTTATGAGCATCGCCAGCTGGTATATGCTGTCGTTACTTCTCCTGAGAATTTTAAAAACCTGGAGAGCATCCGGCTGAATAACCTGAAGCGCTCAGGGATGACGGAAGGATCTCCTTCTTCAGATAAAAAGGCAATAGTCTGGATGAGCTATAACGTTCATGGCAATGAAGCCAGTGGCATGGAGGCTTCCCTTCAAACGTTATATGAATTAAGTGATACGGAAAACACCAAAACTCAGGAATGGCTGAAGAATACTGTAGTGATTCTCGATCCTTGTATCAACCCGGATGGGCGCGACCGTTATGCAAACTTTTACCGGCAGTATGGAAATTTTCCACCTAATTCAAACGGTGATGCCTATGAACACGATGAACCCTGGCCGGGGGGAAGAACAAATCACTATCACTTTGACCTGAATCGTGATTGGGCCTGGGCCACGCAGATCGAATCACAACATCGTCTTAAAGTTTACCAGCAATGGATGCCGCACGTTCATGTCGATTTTCATGAACAGAGTTATAACAACCCCTATTACTTTGCTCCGGCAGCAGAACCCTTTCATGAAGTGATTTCACCATGGCAACGGGAGTTCCAGACCATGATCGGTAAGAACAACGCCAAATATTTTGATGAACAGGGCTGGCTTTATTTCACCAAAGAAGTTTTTGATCTCTACTATCCCAGTTATGGAGATACCTATCCCACTTACAATGGTGCTATCGGTATGACCTATGAACAAGCGGGTGGCGGATTTGGAGGCCTGACCGTGACTACGCGTGAAGGTGATCCGCTTACGTTGAAAGACAGGCTCACGCATCATCACACTACGGGTATGTCTACCATAGAGATCACTGCGAAAAATTATTCACGTGTTGTAGATGAGTTTGAAAAATACTTCCGTGAAAATCTGAATAACCCGGCAGCGCCTTATAAAACCTATGTTATAAAAGCGACCAATACAGCCGACAAGATCAGTTGGATCACTTCCTGGCTGGAGAGCCATAAAATTCAGTTCGGTCATCCGCCATCGGGAAAAGCTACACGCGGATTTGATTACCAATCACAGACAACCACCAGTGTTAATCTTTCGGCAGATGATATCATCTTTAACATTTACCAGCCCAAGTCACGCTTTATCACTTCTGTTTTTGAACCGCAGTCGAAGCTGGTGGATTCACTTACCTATGATATTACCGCCTGGAATTTATTCTATGCCGGTAACCTTCAGGGTTATGCGCTGAACGAACGAATTAATGTAGGGAAGGCTTATGTACCTTCAGTTGAGAATCAGCCATCATCAGAAAAACCGTATGCTTATATTTTTGAATACAAAGGGCTTAAGGATGTAGCCTTTCTGTCTTCACTGATGCAGAAAGGGATCAAAATACGTTCAGCCGAAAAAGCATTCACGGCCAATGGCAATCATTTCAGTCCCGGTACATTAATCATTACCCGCAGGAACAATGAGAAGGTGGCTGACTTTGATAATCTTATAAAATCCATGGCGAAGGCGATGGGCCGGAAAGCATTTACAACCTATACCGGCTTTGTTGAGAAGGGAAAAGATTTTGGCTCCAGTGATGTAAACTACCTGAAAACTCCGAAGGTAGCGGTGCTGACCGGTGAACAAACCTATTCATTGTCGGCCGGTGAAATCTGGTATTTCTTTGAGCAACAAATCCACTATCCGATCACACAGATCGGAGCGATGTACCTGAAAAATGTTGATCTGAAAAAGTATGATGTGCTGGTTATTCCGGAAGGATCGTATGACGTGATAGATGAAGATCTGCTGGAAACATTATCCACCTGGGTTACCGGTGGAGGAAGACTGATCATTATTTCGAGTGGCCTGAATAGTTTTTCGGATAGAAAAAGTTTTGCATTGAAGACCTTTGCCACAGATGCGGAAAAAGCTGAGACTGAAAAGAAGGAAAAGGAAGCCAGACAAAAGTCAATGCTGACACGATATGAAGATGCTGAACGGAGAGACATTTCAAACTACATTATCGGGGCGATCTATAAAATAAAACTCGACACATCTCATCCCCTGGCTTTTGGACTGCCTGAAAACTATTACACCTTAAAAACAAATGAACATCGCTTTGCTTTTCTGGAAAGCGGCTGGAACGTAGGTGTTATCAAAGGTAAGGCTAAGCCCATTCAGGGATTTGCGGGCGGCATTGCTAATCAGAAGCTTGAAAACAGCCTGGTGTTTGGTGTACAATCAAAAGGTCAGGGGCAGGTTGTTTATCTGGTTGACAATCCCCTCTTCCGTTGTTTCTGGGAAGATGGCAAGATGCTTTTTGCAAATGCAGTGTTCATGGTTGGTCAGTAGGACACCAGCAACATTTTTCAGGAAAAATTTCTTTGTGTTACTACTATCTTCTTCATGATCTTTGTGAAATGGAATTGAATGCAGCGGAAAGTATTTATGATAAAATAGCGGATGGGCTGGCCGAACAAGGGTATGCTGTAATTGACAATTTCCTGAGCAGGGAAGAAGTAGATAAGATCGTGTTGCTCCCGGAATTCAGAAACGGATTGGAATATTTTCAGAAAGCCGGTATCGGCAAGAAAAAGGATCTTCAGATCAATGAGGCAATTCGTGGCGACTATATTCATTGGATTGATCGCACATCCTCCCACGAAGCGGTGAGTATTTACCTGAACCGTCTGCAGGAACTGATCCAGTACCTGAACCGCGCATTGTACCTCAGCCTGAAAGACTATGAAGTACATATGACAGTGTATCCTGCAGGTTCATTTTATAAGCGACACCTGGATCAGTTCAAACAGGATGATCATCGTAAGCTTTCGGTTATCTGCTATCTGAATCCCGACTGGAAAGAAGAACACGGTGGTCAGCTCCGGGTATACCTGCCTGATGAATCAAAAGATTTTTTGCCACTTGCCGGCCGGTTGGTTTGTTTTCGCAGTGATCAGCTTGAACATGAAGTTTTACCCTCAACGCGTGAACGACTGAGTCTTACGGGTTGGATCCTGGATCAGCTTTCTGATCTCCGCCACTTATAATTACAACTCAACAATTATCCCGATGGTGGGAAGTATTGTTCCGCTTGTGCTGGAAATAAATTTGGGAATGTAGAAATCAGGATTGGCCGGATCAGTAACCGGAATTTTATTGGCATCACGTTCCACATCAATGTTATCCTGAAAATACGTGACGTGGTTGTAGAGATTCTGAATATCCACGTAAACATTCAGGCTCCACTTCGAGAAGAAATATTTTTTATCGATTCGCAGGTCCAGCTGATGAAAAGCCGAAATGCGATCGGCATTGAGCTGGCTATAATCCGGTACGCCATACGGACGGACATCCCAGTTTGTTTTTCGAACCGTTTCCTGCAGGTTGAAAGGTGTGTAGGGTGAACCTCCGGTAAACAACCATCGAATTCCGATTTCCCAGTTCCGTTTCAATTTTTTTCCACCTGTAAGGCTTACCAGATGGCGGTTGTCCCAGGATGAAGCAATCAATTTTTGATTTCTGTCTTCGAATTCACTGCGTACGAACGTATAGGAAAGCAGACCATAAAATCCGTTGTACAGCTTTTGCTGCATCAGAAATTCAATGCCATAGCTTCGACCTTCTGAGGTTGATGTTACCGGTGCGTTGCCGATGACACCGAAATCCGCGCCCAGGTTAGCCAGCGATATAGAATCCTCTAACAAGAAAGGATATTGATCATACCACTTATAAAACCCTTCTACCGTAATCCGTGAGTTCTTCGGCAAATTGAATTCAATGCCTCCCACCAGGTGTTTGCTGCGGATGTAGGTAACACCGTTCTCTTTATTCTCGAGTTCACCGGTAGTGGAATTGCGGTATCCCAATACCGTGTAAGCCGGCAGCTGATAATAAATTCCGGTGTTGAAATTTATGTTTGTCAGTGGGGTGAGCGCGAACGATGCTGAGAACCGTGGTGAAAGTTGCTTCGAAAGGTCACGCATATCATCTGAATAATTGTTTGCATCCGCTCGCAATCCGAGGGATAGGGTAAGCCGATCCTTAAATGTGTTGCTTATCTGTCCGAATAAGCCCCATTTGTTCAGCGTCAGCGTTGAATTAAAATCACGAATGGTCAGTCCTTCCTGTGTAACAAGCTTTGTAAAATCATCTGTATTGTAGTATGCGCGCTCTGCATTGATCCCATAATTGATCTTCCAGGCGTTACGTACACCATAATCTTCCAGCCTGAGTCTGAATTCGGTTTCCCTGGAGTTATAATCCTGAATCAGATTGTCCGGAGAAGAATCATCATTGTTCTGGTATTTGATGGATTGATTGTTCAGGGTATTGGTACTTATTACCAGTGTAGTGGCGCCATGTTCGCGGAAATGATCATACCGGAATCCGGTGGTGTAATTCCATTGTGTAGATACAGGAAGGATGTTCAGGATATATTCGGCCTCTTCACGCTCCGCATCAGTTTCCGCTTTTTCAGGTGCATCGAAGTTGAGTTCAAAATCATCTACTGCGGCAATTCCCATTAGCGTGATCTGGTTCTTCTCGTTGATCTTGTATTTGTATTTGAACTGGAGATCATTGTACACCGGAAGAAACGGCAAGTTGAATATATTGAATAAAAACTTCAGGTACGATCGTCTTGCTGAAAGTACGAGAGTTGATTTAGGCGTTACAGGCCCTTCGAATGTTACTCCGAGGTCAGTGGCACCAACAATTCCATTAAATGTCCATTTATCGTTGCGTCCTTCTTTCAACTGAAAGTCGAAAACAGAACTCATGGTGTTGCTTCGATTGGCGGGGAAGGCACCCGAATAGAAATTGACTTCCTGGAGCAGATCCACATTGATGATTCCCACAGGTCCACCAGACGAGCCCTGTGTTTGGAAATGGTTGATCACCGGGATCTGAATCCCATCCAGGTAAAATGTATTTTCGCTGGGAGAACCACCGCGGATGATAATGTCATTTCGAAAGGAAGGTGTTGACGCTACTCCAGGCAGTGAGCGGATGACTTTTGAAATATCCCGGTTACCTCCGGGTGTCCTTTTGATTTCGGTGGATCCGATGGTTCGCAGTGACAGGGGTGACTCATCGGATTTGACAAATGCATTGGCGGCTGACACTACCACCTCTTCGAGTTTTTCTGCCTCTTCTTCCAATCTGAAATCCACCACAGCTGGCCGCGCATTAGTAACCTGAACTTCATAGATCACTGCTTTTTTGTAGCCTACAAATGAAGCTTCAAGATTATACAGGGCAGGTTCCAGGCTTGGGATCTCATAGTTTCCATTTTCATCCGAAACTACCCCGGTGGATGTGCCCTGAATCAGGATATTGGCAAAGGGCACGGGATCGTTATTTATTGCATCAAGTACTTTACCACGGATAATTCCCGTTTGTGCGAAAATAATCTGAGGAATCAGGATGCTCAGGAAGAAAATGAAGTATTTCAATTGTTAACGTTGTTTGTCACAAAACACCTGCGCAAAGAAAAGGTTATGGAAAAAGATTTCAACGTATAAAGTACACTAACTTTGTCTCCATGTTATTGTACAATATTACGATTGGTATCGACCGGGAAATCGAAGCGGAATGGCTTGGCTGGATGAAGGAGCAATATGTTCCTGCCGTTATGCAAAGTGGAATGTTTTTTAACTGGAAAATGTATAAAGTCCTTCACGACCAGGAAGATGGCTCCGTATCGTACAGCGTACAATATTTTGCCAGACGTATTGAAGATGTTGTGCAATTCGTGGAGCAGGTTGAGCCGGAGTTGAATAAAATATTTAATAAACGGTTTAAAGATCGTCACGTGGCCTTCCGTACACTTTTGGAAGAAGTCTGAACAAAAGCCTTCGCGGGTTTGTTAGGAGTGTATAATCAGTTCTGATATACCTTAAACTATCCGCTTATGAATGTCAGAAAAATCAATCCCGAAGAAATTGTTTCCGTGCATTTCCCGCATGCTGATGTGCTTCATAATAATCAGGAGAAAGATGAGCGGGATGTTAAACTTCACAAAGCCGTAGCGTTAAGCAATATAGAACATCAGGATATCGGCATTGTGTTGCAACTTGACACGGGTGAAATAATTGAAACGTATTCTCCACTGGTAGACTATGCTGATGATTTTGTAATAATAAAAGGAGGATATTTTATTCCGGTTTGGGCGATAGTGGATGTTGAAGCCTGAAAGGATACTTGCTATTTTTCGTGAGGAGTTGATTTAGCCCAAAACAATCTCCGGAGTTTTCCCGGAGATTGTTTCATTTCAGGCCTTTAACAATTTTAAAATCTGATCACGCTCCAGGCTGCAGTTGATCCATTCGCCATCCAGCTTCGATCCATACTTTTTATAAAAATTGATAGCCGGCTCATTCCAGTCGAGCACCTGCCACATCATGCCGGTGCAGTTTTGATCCAGGGCATGTTGCATGGTGCGGTCAAACAGTTCTTTGCCGATCCCTTTGCCGCGCTCACTTTCAGTTACGATGATATCTTCCAGATAAAGCCTAGTGCCTTTCCACGTAGAGTAGCGCCAATAGTACAACGATAGGCCCACAATACCATTTTCGTTTTCGGCCACGAAGAAGCCGTACACAGGATCAGGGCCGAACCCATCCTGTTCCATTAAGGCTACGGTATTAGTCACTTCATGTGGTGCCTTTTCATATTCAGCGAGTTCATTAATAAGCTCCAATACACGTGACAGATCTCCTTTCTTTCCTTCCCGGATAATTGTTGTGCTCATACCTTAAAATTAAAAGAGGCAACCGATTCAGTTGCCTCCTGTAAAGAATATTTATTGCATTGTGATCTTCGAGCCTTAGTGTCTTTGCGGCAAAAGATTTACTTGCCCAAAGGTGTACAATGACACGAAGGAATTACATTTCCTTCTTCGCCAGCGGTGGCACTACACCCATATTTTGCCAGGTGAAAGCAAACATGTCTGCATCAACCTCAATCGCTTTAGCGAGATTGGAAGCTCCGTGCGCTGATTTGGTTTCAATGCGGATCAGTACGGGGTTTGCTCCTGTGTGATGTTCCTGTAATGTAGCAGCAAACTTGAATGAGTGTGCCGGAACAACCCGATCATCGTGATCAGAGGTAGTTATTAATGTTGCCGGATAGTTGGTTCCGGGCTTGATGTTATGGATAGGCGAATAACCTTTCAGGTATTGGAACATTTCTTTTGAATCATCAGCGGTTCCGTAATCCGGTGCCCAGCCGGGTCCTGCAGAGAAGCGTTGGTAGCGCAGCATATCCATTACCCCAACGGCAGGCAAGGCTACTTTGAAGAGATCAGGACGTTGCGTCATGGTAGCACCCACAAGCAATCCACCATTTGAACCACCTTGTATGGCGAGGTAATCGCTTGACGTATATTTTTCTTTGATCAGGTATTCGGCAGCAGCAATGAAATCATCAAACACATTTTGTTTCTTCAGTTTGATACCGGCTTTATGCCAGTCTTCTCCATATTCACCACCACCACGCAGGTTGGGCTGGGCATAAACGCCTCCGTTCTCAAGCCATACCACCAAGGATGGATCAAAGTAAGGTGTAAGAGACACATTGAATCCACCATAGCCGTACAGCATCGTTGGATTTTTTCCATCCAGGTTCAACCCTTTTTTATGAATGATGAACATAGGAACTTTGGTGCCATCCTTACTGGCATAGAACACCTGTTTCATTTCATAATCACCGGCATTGAAATCAAGTTTAGGTTGCGTGTGTAATGTCGACTTGCCGGATGGAATGTTGTACTTGAAAATAGTTGTCGGATATAAGAATGAGGTAAAAACATAGAAGATGTCTTTATCTTCCTTTCGTCCTCCTTTCCAACCCACAGAGCCGATACCTGGAAGATCTACGTTACGCTCAAACTTGCCATTCATATCGAATTGCTTTATGAGCGATTTTACATCTACCGTATAATCGGCAAAGATTTTTCCTCCGGCTGTTCCGAAAGAGGCAACACTGTTGTCTTCAGAGATAACTTCTTCCCAGTTTTCAGGAGAGGGTTTTGATGGATCAACCAATACGAGACGATTGTTAGGAGATTCAAGGTTAGTTTGAAGAAGCAGCTTTGATCCAATGTTGTCAATCACAGAATGATCATTCTCCATGTTTCCAACGATGGTAACCATCTCACTTTTGGGATTGCTCAGGTCCTTCACATATACTTCCTGTCCGGAGGTGCCGTTTGCAGCACCAATAACGAGGTAGCGTTCATCTTCCGTCAGATACGTCCATAGGTAACGCTTGGGATTATTATCATCCCCAAACACGAGCATATCCTGACTCCTGGGCGAACCTATTTTGTGGTAATACAACTTTTGGTTTTCTGCTTTCGCGGTGATCTTACTGCTTCCTTTCAGCTGACCATAGGAGGTATAATAAAAGCCCTCATTACCTTTCCAGGCAATGCTGGCAAACTTCAGATCTTTAACGGTATCCTGAAGTTGCGTTTTGTCAGCTGCATTGATGATGATGGCATCATTCCAGTCAGAGCCGCTCTTTGAGATCTGATAAGCCAGTCGTGAGCCGTCTTTTGAAAACGACATATCAGTCAACTTGGTAGTGCCATCAGCCGAGAAGGTATTGGGGTCAAGAAAAACTTCCGGTTGACCGTCTTCGCCTTTCTTACGATAGTAAACACTTTGATTCTGAAGCCCATCGTTTTTGGTGAAGTAGAAGTAGTCGCCATGTTTGGTAGGCGCTCCCAGCCGTTCATAATTGTATACAGCCTCGAGCCTTTTCTTAATGGTTTCGCGATAGGGAATAGACGCCAGGTATCCAAAGGTTACATCGTTTTGAGATTTTACCCAGTCGGCAGTTTCCTGGGTTGTGTCATTTTCAAGCCAGCGATAAGGGTCGCCTACAGACTCGCCAAAATAGTGGTCAATTGTATCAACCTTTTTAGTTTCGGGATAGGTCATTTGAGAAGTTTCAGTTTTCGGTCCGCATGCCGATAAAGCGAATGCTGCACAAGCGCTACAGAATAGAATCTTAATGGTCATATCAGTTTGGTTAATGAAGTTCAAACTAACAGGGATCAGATCATTTCCCCAAGTCTAATTTGATCACCGGATGGGGTATTTTTAGGGTTAGCTTTCGGTGTCGAAGTAGATCTTATAATAGTTTTTACCCATGACCTCGTCAAATCCTTTTTCGATCAGTTCACGATTGCCATGAATGTAGATGTGAAAATTCTTATCAAGCTTCAGAACGCTTTTGAAAATTTTGGCTTGCCGCTTTACTGCCTGAGCTGAAATTTCGAAATGATCTACAGCATCAAAGTCATTTTCACTCATAAAGTCTCTTCCGAATTTCCTGAAGGATTGAATTACATCTGCATCGTTCAATACTTCTGTCTCGAATTCAGCTTTATGAAAATGTTCCTTTGATTTGAAGAATTCAACCGACCGGTTCAACAGATCAATTTTGTCAGCCTTCGAAACACTAAACTGCTCATCAAGCTGTTCGGCAACATAATTCCGGGCAAGGCTCATGAAGTTTTGCGTGTGATGGTAAGCGTCAGACCACGGTTTAAGGTTCAGGAAATCATCCTTCCAGAATTGTGCATCAGATTTGTTGATCGTATCTACAATCAATACTTTGAAGCCGTCATCCTGTTCAGTATTCAAAATGAGGCAGCCTTTATCAAGTTTCTTCACGTTGATACCTTCGTCAGCCTTCAGGTTGAATTGTTTAGAGAGTTTAAGGTAATTCTCTTTGTTTTCGGATTTGAAGATCCCGATAACGTCTGTCATCATATTTCCTACTGCCACGCCTTCAATAAAGGCAACATATAATTCGCCACCCTTAATATTGGGATGTTGAGAGGCGTCATAAAGATGTTTGGCTATGTTGACGGAGTTGTCATGAAAAGTTTCAGGCTCTTCAAAGATCTCTTTGGCAAACTGGTAGATTGGATTGAGAGCAAAATCTCCATTTGAAAAGGTAAATGAATAAAATTCAGGTGCGCTGAAGTTGGAGAGGAAATAGGCGCGGAGTAGTTCCTGCAGTTTTTCATCCTGCACATCCAGAGGTTCTTCCGAAAGCTTCATGGCATCTCCGTTGGCAGCGTTGCCAATAAAATGAGCTGAGACCTGCTGAATGATGCAATTGGAACTTCCGATCATGCAACCCTAGTTTATCATATCAAATCCGGTATACGGCACGAGTATTTTCGGAATACGAATGCCGTCAGGGGTTTGATTGTTTTCCAATATAGACGCTACAATGCGGGGCAGAGCCAGTGCGCTTCCATTCAACGTATGAAGTAATTGTGTCTTACCTTCTTTACTCTTGTTGCGTAGCTTCAGGCGGTTAGCCTGAAAGGTTTCGAAATTACTTACGGAGCTTACTTCCAGCCAGCGTTGCTGGGCGGCAGAGAACACTTCCATATCATAGGTCATGGCAGAATTAACGCCCATGTCACCGCCACACAACAAAAGCTTGCGGTACGGGAGCTCCAGTTTTTCAAGAAGACCCTGAACATACAGGCACATTTCTTCAAGGGCCTGATAAGATTCTTCAGGTTTGCGTATCTGAACGATCTCCACTTTGTCAAATTGATGAAGGCGGTTTAATCCGCGGACGTGTGCTCCCCAGCTTCCGGCTTCACGTCTGAAACACGGTGTATAACCGGCATTCATAATTGGCAGATCTTCATCACTGAGGATCACATCACGATAGAGGTTGGTGATCGGCACTTCGGCTGTTGGAATGAGATACAATCCATCTTCATTCACGAAGTACATCTGACCTTCTTTGTCGGGAAGGTTACCGGTTCCATAACCGGAAGTTTCGTTCACCACAATGGGAGGTTGAATTTCACGGTATCCGATCTTCACAGCTTCATCCAGAAAGAAATTGATCAGTGCCCGTTGCAGACGCGCACCTTTACCTTTATATACCGGAAACCCTGCTCCGGAGATTTTTACACCCAGGTCAAAGTCAATGATGTCGTACTTCTTGATCAGGTCCCAGTGGGGCAAGGCTCCGTCATGAAGCTTAGGTACTGTGCCGTGTTCGTACACCTTTAGGTTATCATCAGCCCCAAAACCGGCAGGTACTTTTTCATTGGGTACATTGGGTATTTTATACAAAAGTTCCTGTTGCTTTTTTTCAAGAGCATCAAGCTCCCCTTCAAGGGTCTTTACGTTTTCCTTGTCAGCTGAAACCGTAGCTCGTAAACTGGTGGCTTCATCGGCTTTACCAGCCTTCATCAGTTCACCTATTTTTTTGGAATCTATATTCGATTTGGCCTTGAGATCGTCAAGTTGTTTTTGAGTGTCACGTCTCCGCTGATCAATCAGCATGACTTCATTGACAAGTGTTTCAGCGTCTTTAAAATTACGCTTGCGCAGACCATCAAGAACTTTATTGGTTTGCTCGCGTATAACAGCTACCTGTAGCATGGGGAATGTGATTTTTTAAGGCTCCAAAATTAGTTTTTTTGATCAGCCAGCGTGGTTTCCGTTCGAATAAAATATTTTTAACCGTTTGATAATATTCATTTTTAGGCTATTATTGCATCATCATTTGGCTTTTATCTCAAGCCCTCTGAATATAAATCCGAATTTTTAGCATCGTTTTTGTCCTCAAGTTATCAGCCTCATGGTTATAGTTTCAGCTTAGTCTGATTAAAATCAATACAACAATTCATTTCTAATAACACTCATTTTTAAAATCTCATGTATACTATTGACGACCTGAATGTCAGGCTTCTTTCTGAGTTGAAAGAAATTGCAGAAGGGATAGGCGTAAAGAACGCCAAGAAGCTTTCCAAACAAGACCTCATCTACAAGATCCTCGACCAGCAAGCAATTTCCGGAGAATCGGCAGCCCCCGCCAAGAAGGAAAACACAGAATCCACAGAAACCTCAACATCAGAATCTACTCCCGAGCGCAGAATGCGCCCCCGCAGAAGAGAAAACGTTGCCCCAACACCAGCACCTGCAAAGACTGAATCGACTGATTTTTCTTCAGACGAATTACTTGAATCCATAAACCTCGACTTTGACTCACCTTCAACAGCTTCGTTCAGCGAACAGAATGATAGTGATATTGAAAATATTGTGATCAACGAGGAGCCCGTTCACAAAGAGCGTAACCTCAATGAAAGACAGCCGCAGCACCAGCAGCCAAACCGCGCTGCCATTCGTGAATTTGATGGCGCGATCAGCAATGAAGGTGTATTGGAAATCATGCAGGACGGGTACGGTTTCCTCCGTTCTTCCGATTATAACTATCTGGCCAGCCCGGATGATATTTATGTTTCACCTTCTCAGATCAAATTGTTTGGTCTGAAAACCGGTGATACGGTTAAAGGACTTATCCGTCCTCCGAAAGAAGGCGAAAAGTACTTTGCATTATTGAAGGTAGAATCCGTAAACGGCAAGACGACCGAGGAAATCCGCGATCGCGTTGCGTTCGAATACCTTACTCCACTGTTCCCGGAACAGAAACTGAAACTCAGCACCACGCCAGACAATATGTCAACGCGTATTCTGGACTTGTTCTCACCGATAGGTAAAGGACAACGGGGTATGATCGTGGCGCAACCAAAGACAGGTAAGACAGTATTGTTGAAGAATATTGCCAACGCCATTGCTGAAAATCACCCTGAAGTTTATCTGCTTGTATTGCTTATTGATGAACGTCCGGAAGAAGTAACAGACATGGCTCGCAGTGTAAAAGCTGAAGTAATAGCGTCTACATTTGATGAGCAGGCTGAACGTCACGTTAAAGTGGCTTCTATAGTATTGGAAAAAGCAAAGCGTATGGTGGAATGTGGTCACGATGTAGTGATTTTGTTAGATTCCATTACCCGTCTGGCACGTGCTTACAACACCGTGGTTCCCTCATCCGGTAAAATACTTTCCGGTGGTGTGGATGCCAACGCATTACATAAACCGAAGCGTTTCTTTGGTGCGGCCCGCAAAATTGAAAACGGAGGTTCATTGACCATCATTGCCACCGCTCTGATTGACACCGGTTCAAAGATGGATGAAGTTATTTTTGAAGAATTCAAAGGTACCGGTAACATGGAATTGCAGCTTGACCGTAAGCTGTCTAACAGACGTGTTTATCCGGCTATCGATGTTCCTGCTTCCGGTACAAGACGCGAAGACCTGTTGATGAAAGAAGAAGAACTGCAGCGTGTATGGATACTCCGTAAGTTTATGGCCGATATGAATTCTGTTGAAGCCATGGAATTCCTACAATCGAAGATGAAAGGTACCCGCAACAATGAGGAGTTCCTGCTTTCGATGAATGGCTAATTGTCGTTATAACTTATTTCAGAGAGGGTGCATGGTTGTGCACCCTCTTTTTTTGTGAAAGGATCCCTGCACAACGTATCAATTGTTGTAGTTTTATGATTCGTTGAAGGCAAATGCTCACATATTTTTACTGGCAGTAGTATCTACTGTTTTTGCAGAATTGCCTGCATTGACACAGGCTCAATCCGCTATTGACAGCCTGGAAAATGTGCTTAAACAATCTCTTCCGGATTCTCAACGGATCAAAATTCTCAATGACCTGCTGTATTACTATAACGATATTGATGCTAATCGTTCTTATACGTTAGGGAAAGAGGCCATTGAGCTTTCCAAAAAAATAAGCAACCGTGAAGATATTGCGCTCACTTATTTGCATTGGGCCATAGCGTGTGAAGCCACCGGTGATTACCTCACCAGCCTGGAATACAATTTCAAAGCGCTTCAGGAATTTGAAGAATTCAGAGATAGTATCAGTGTATCTGCAGTGCTGAATAATATTGGTATAGCCTATAATCAACTGGGTGATTATGGATTGGCCGCGCATTATATTCTTCGGGCAATTGAAATCGATGCGTACCGCGAAGACACTATCGGGCTGTGTTCAGATTATATAAACCTGGCTGAAGCTTATTTTAATTCCAAGAACTTTCCGCGAGCGAAATACTGGGCATATAAAGCCTTCAATGAAATTGAAGTGATAGGTGACAGGTCTATTCAGGGCTATGCTGCGGAAACCGTTGCTACTATTTTGCTGGAACAAAAAAAACTGGACTCTGCAGAATATTTCATCCGGATATCTGATGGTGTGGGTAAAGAATTTAGCAATGAATACCTGTCGTACCGTAGCCTCTCAGATTTTGGGAAGCTTCATTTCAAAAAAGAACAATACGACAGCGCCCGGTTTTAT
>DASXWH010000144.1:0-4485 GCA_036503775.1 Ohtaekwangia sp. | reverse complement strand
ACGAGTAAGAAATTAAGAAAGCGAGGAACAATACTTCCCAGGCCATACAGCACTGTTTCGCCTGCCAATCGTTTGATTTTACCCATGCCTTATTTGTGTACCTGCGACCTGCTGATACTATATTCCTTTAAAGTTTGGTTTTCTTTTTTCCATGAAAGCTGCTGTGCCTTCTTTGAAATCTTGTGTGATAGAACAGGCTGCAAAATTTTCAGCTTCTGTCTGATATCCATTCTGCTCAAAAGAAAATCCGGCATTCACACTCCGGATGAGATTGGCAATAGCAATAGGTCCTTTATTCTGAATTTTTGACATCAGGGTATGAGCCAGTTCCATCAATGCTGCTTTATCCGAAACAACATGATTAACCAATCCGAGGCTTTTAGCTTCTGCCGCAGAGATCAGGTCTCCCGTCATCATGAGTTCCAGTGCCTTACCTCTCCCAACCAGTTGGGTTAATCGCTGTGTACCTCCATATCCGGGGATTATTCCCAGGTTGACTTCGGGCTGTCCAAATTTGGCATTTTCAGTTGCAATTCTGATGTGGCAGGCCATGGCTAATTCACAGCCCCCGCCTAAAGCGAAACCGTTTACGGCCGCAATCACCGGTTTGGGAAAATCTTCAATTAGCTTAAATAAAATTTGGCCTTTTTGAGCTAATTCAAGCGCTTTTGCCTGATTTAGAGTGTTAAGCTCCTTTATATCCGCACCTGCCACAAATGCCTTTTCACCCTCTCCGGTGAGGATTATTCCTTTAATGGACGTGTCTTGGTAAGCTTCTTGAATAACTTTGCGTAGCCCATCTAATGTTTCAACATTTAACGCATTCAGAAACTCTGGCCGTGTGATAGTAACGGTCAGTGTAGCAGAGGCTTTGTGTGTCTGGATGGAGGACATGGGCTGTGATTTAAAAGAATATAAAAGGATATAAGATTTTCAGAAGACACAAAATAACCATGAAAAAGTCATCTCTCTTAGTTTTTTTACCATATCTGATGAGCTTCCTTTTGGTGCTGGCAGCACTGGTTCCATCGCAGGCGGCTAAAAAGTATTCGCAGGCCAGTGGTAACTGGCAGACCGGAAGCACGTGGGCTGGAGGTGTAGTGCCAGTTGCAGGTGATACGGTTTATATCCTCGGAGCGCATACGGTTAATGTGGTAAATGACAACCTGTACAGTAATTCAACATACATGTTTATGGTTGTAATGGGTACTTTGGATTTAACCAACAACGGCAAGTTGAATTTCAATGGTTCTGCCAAGGTCATCATTGAAAATGGCGGACGGATTCTCGGTAATAGTAATGGTGATTCTATTTCCATGGCCGGAGGCCCGGCTGAGTATAAAGGTGACGAGGATGGAAATATCACCGGACCCAGCTATGTTGGCGATAATCACAGCCCCGTTACAGGTGAAGGTACGGCAGGATGTGGTTGTTACAGTTCCGTAGGTTCCTGTGTTATCACCTCGACAGACGGCTATAAAGTTCACATCAGTCTTACAGTTAAAAAACTGGTTAAGGCCGCCAGCTGTGTGAACGGTTATAACTACAATGTTCAGCTGGATTATGCTATAAGCTTTTCAGGATCTAATATTCCAAGTGGCGGATTGTATACTTTACAGGGAAACCTGACGTGTGGTTCACAAACCTTATTCTTTGATTTGCCCAATAACGGAGGCGTGGGAACAACAACAACAAACAGTAACCCATGGAGAGGTATTAGCGATTGCTCTACGGCAACAACTGTGTCTTTAGGATGTATGAATGCTGTAACCGATGTTCATGGCAGTGGTATTAATGCTACAACCTGTTCGGGAACACCCACTACACTTCCGGTTAAACTGATCTCCTTCATCGGAGAAAAAGTTGAGGAAGGTGCGCGCCTTAGCTGGGTAACGGCTATGGAGAAAAACTTCAGTTATTTCGAAGTTGAACGTGCGCAGGAAGACCTGGTGTTTCAGACGATCGCACAGGTAGAAGGTAAAGGTGGCCTGGATGTAGAAACAGAGTATGACTACATTGACCGTTCAGCTTCCAACGGAAAAAATTATTACAGACTCAAGAGTATTGATCAGAATGGCTCATCTGAATATTCAGACGTGGTGCTGGTGGCTTTCGGAGGATTGAGCGGAGGCTTGAGTATTTATCCTACCGTGATCGATCAGTCAGCATTCAATGTTGAAATAAACAACGATGAGTTCAGTTTCCCTGTAACACTGACATTGTTGAGTTCCGTTGGTCAGGCAGCGTTTGAAACGGACATTGAAACAAATGCTTCACTGGTTCAATTACCATCTTCTGTGAAACCAGGTGTATACGTAGCACGATTGGCATCGCTCTCCGGAAAGCAACATCTGGTGCGTGTAGTTGTGAAGTAAGCCTTTGATCTAAAGAAGTGACGGAAGATTCTTTAAAATATCTTCCGTCATTTCAGGCAGATCAAACTGAGGTTCCCATCCCCAGTCTATACGCGCAGCAGCATCATTAATTGAGCGTGGCCAGGAATCAGCAATCTGCTGTCTGAAATCCGGTTGGTAGGTTATGGTAAACTCCGGAATATGCTTCCGGATCTCTGCGGCAATTTCTTCCGGGCAGAAGCTCATGGCTGAGATATTATAACTTCCCCGTTCATTGATTTTTTCGGCTGG
The DNA here is from genome assembly GCA_036503775.1 of Ohtaekwangia sp. Lineage (GTDB taxonomy): Bacteria > Bacteroidota > Bacteroidia > Cytophagales > Cyclobacteriaceae > Ohtaekwangia. The sequence continues at coordinate 1,840 of DASXWH010000144.1, read as the reverse complement.
CGCTTCCATGAGATCAAGCGTGGCTTTTACGGCATCATCCATGTACATCATCGGGAGGTATGTATCCGGCTTCAGAAAGCACTCGTACTTTTTATCCGTCAACGCCTTAAAGAAAATATCCACAGCGTAATCTGTAGTACCCCCTCCGGGTTTGGTTTTATATCCGATCAATCCGGGGTAACGAAGACTTCGTACATCCAGTCCTTTACTTTTAAAGTACCATTCACACCAGCGTTCACCGGCTTGTTTGCTGATGCCGTAGATGGTTGTCGGATCCATGATGGTATCCTGTGGTGTTTTTATTTTAGGAGTGGTTGGTCCGAATGCCGCGATGGAGCTGGGCCAGTAAACCTTCTCCACTTTATATTGTAATGCAGCATCAAGCACACTGATCAGTCCGTCCATATTGAGCTGCCAGGCAAGCTTAGGATTTTTTTCACCTGTTGCCGAAAGCACAGCGGCCAGGTGGTAGATCTGCGTGAATTTATTCTTTGCGATAAGCGAATCAAGCTGATCGGGTTTCAGTACATCCAGTATTTCAAAATTTCCGGATGCCAGTATTCCCTGAGCGGGTTTGATATCCGTGGCTATAACATTTTCCTTTCCATGCAGTTTCCAGAGGCCCTGTGTAAGTTCAGAACCTAATTGTCCTCCGGCACCAATAACCAGAATGCGTTGCTTCCCCATGTGCGTTTAGTTTAGGATGGTCTCAATCCCATTGACTAATGACCAATTAATGCGGGGCGAAATTACCAAAATTTAGTATTTGGCTATCATTCGTTAGGACTGTTTTCAGATTAACTTAGCGCCCGTGAATTTTGAAGAATACCTCATTTCAAAAAAGATTGATAATGCCCGCTTTTCTGAAAAAGAGCAGGCTTTATGGCGTACCTGGAAGATTGAATTCGAACAGATGCATCCCAATAGCTTTACCGTTCAAAAGCTCAATCTGATTAACCCGATCCGGAGAAAGTACCCCTTGAAAGTGGAGGTTAAGCCCGTTGAAGTTAAAAATACTATGGAGGTGAAGGAGGCTGTGCCTGCCAACCCTGTGGTACAATCCACACCGGAATCAAAACCGGTTGAGCAGGCAAAACCGGTCATGCCTAAACCGGCAGTTCCTCGTCCTGTTTTTAAACCCAAACCGAAAACTGAGTGATATGTATAATACGCTACAACCTGTATTAAAGCGCGAACTTGATGCCATACGTGAAGCGGGACTATATAAGAAGGAGCGCATCATTGTAACGCCACAAGGGGCAGACATCAAAACTAATGAAGGAGGAGAGGTTATTAATTTTTGCGCGAATAACTACCTGGGGCTTTCATCGCATCCCCGGGTTATTGAAGCGGCTAAACGAGCTATCGATACCCACGGCTTTGGTATGTCATCCGTCCGGTTTATCTGCGGAACACAAGACATCCATATAGAACTTGAAAAAAAGATCTCCGCGTTTCTCGGTACTGAAGATACTATCCTCTATGCGGCTGCCTTCGATGCCAACGGAGGCGTGTTTGAACCTTTGCTTGGCGCTGAAGATGCTATCATTTCAGATGAATTGAACCATGCATCTATCATTGATGGGGTTCGTCTATGCAAGGCTATGCGTTATCGCTACAAGCACAATGATATGGCGGATCTTGAAAAACAATTGAAGGATGCGCGGACTGCCGGAGCTAAACAGATATTGATTGTAACGGATGGTGCGTTCTCGATGGATGGTACCATTGCTTCCATGGACAAGATCTGTGATCTCGCGGATAAGTTTGAAGCCCTGGTGATGACCGATGAATGTCATTCCACCGGCTTTATCGGAAAGACCGGACGAGGCGTGCCTGA
>DASXWH010000143.1:0-14786 GCA_036503775.1 Ohtaekwangia sp. | reverse complement strand
AGGACTTGAGGTAGAAGAGATAACTCGAACCATTATTCAAAAGAATAAAGACTTACAATCCGACCATGAGGACAAGCACAGCTTTTGGTTTGCAATTGCAAAGGCTCAATGGGAATGTGGTGCTTTGGACAACGATGTTCTTGAAAAGGTAAAGTCTATTATTGTAAGCGGACAAGATTTAAAACTTTGGGAAGAACTAAACGGACAGACAAACGACCTAAAGAAAAGAAAAAAAGTGCTGAATGACTTCTTGGGAAAGATTTCCGGCCCAAACGAAAAGATAAGGAAGCAAAAGAAAATAGTCATTCGACAACCTGTATTTAAAAAGGGCGACTGTCTAACATTTCAATTGCAAAATGGAAATTACGGAGGAGTATTGGTGTTAGAGGCCGAACATGGAAACGAATTGGGCATGAATATGCTTGCAGTTACGACCATCAATCAGTCTGACAAGCCGACAACATCTGACTTTGAAGATGCCGACATACTCACTCAAAGACAAGAAGGGTTTCCGGGAAAATATAGAGACCGTGAGTACATAACTTGGTGTTATGTTAAATTCTTCAAGAAGGCTAAGACTAAGTTTGAAATCGTTGGACAGATTAATGTTGCAAAAGACTACAATTCGAAAAACCACTTCCACAGTGCGAGCCAATGGGACAACATACCTGCCACATTGGACAATCTTGAACAGTACGAACAAAGACATGGGAAGTCTGGACTAAAGATCAAGTTAAAAGAGTGGAGATGAAAAGCACAGGCTACAACACAAGCTATAAGTCATTGCCGGGTTTAGTGTAACGAAAAGTATTATCTTTCAAATAACGTTTTGGTCTCGTGGGACAGATCCGGCAGGTCGCTCTAAACATTCCCTTCGGTACTTTATTAGCGCTCCTATTCCGGCAACGCCTTATAGCCAAACGTTGGCGGCAAGCCCTCAAGACAGATTGGGATACTTATGAGACTACTACATATAAGTTCACTGGCAAACAGGTACAAACTTAAACTGATCGCTATACTTTTTCTCTTTGTAGTAAGAAATGCGATGTCGCAAAGTGTTACGGCAGTTTATAAAAATCCTTCTGATAGTACAGAAAACTATTATCTCAAAGTTGTACCAAAAGGCACAATAGAATCTTGCATAGTTTTTATTCCTGGTCTATTTCAGACTCCAGAGGAACTCTTGTTGGAAACCGGCATCGAAGAAACCGCTAACGAAAAGGGATGTCTGTTGATTGTTCCAATTCAAACCAAGACCTCCTTACATTTTGAAAAGAGATCGATGGAATTTCTCACAAGGGTTGTTAGCGAGGTCTTTAGCAAATACCAAATAAAAAATAAGAATCTAATCATTGGAGGATTTTCTAGTGGAGGAGCTTTGGCCATGCTTTACAGTGAGAAAGTTTTGACGCATGAAATAAATGGAGTAGAACCTAAGGGGCTCTTTATGGTCGATTCCCCGCTTGACTATCAAAGGGTGTCACTTAATGAATTGAAATCGGCCACTGAGCAAGAGCTTGACTTTGAAAAAAACAAATACGACAAAATGCCAACTTATTTCATATTTAAATTCAAGGAATCTTTTGGCCAAAATTATTTAACAAACAAAGAGTTTTTGAGTTCATCGCCTTATGTAAGGTCGGACACGGCCTGTACAAATATTAGGTCGCTCGTTAATTTACCGGTTAGGTTTTACTCTGAACCAGATCTTGAATTTTTCTATCTAAGAAATCCTGAAAAGTTTGAACCTAATTTCCTGAACATTCTAGATGGAGCACCTTTGATCAAGGACTTGAAACGGATAGGTAATACAAAGAGCGAATTAATTATTACAAAGAATAAAGGCTACCGTCATACACAAAAGGAACGGCATCCGCATTCTGTATCTATCGTTGACCCTGAGGAACTTCTCAAGTGGATTGATCGTATTTTAAAGACAAAATAGAATTGACATGGTGAGCAGTGCCTGTTTCGATATGTTGGAAGTAAAAGACACTCGTAACGCCCCTTAAAAAAACATGTACCAAACGTAATTATCTTTTTCTATCATCGACTTATGCTACCAAATGAATGCGCTATGAGAAAAACAATCAAAAGAATTCTGGCAGGAACCCTCTTATCGGTATTGGTGACGATATCAGGCCTGTTGACCATCATACTTTTTCCAGAACCCTTGTTTGCCAACAAGCTTGAACACGGACAATTCAATGTGTATTCAAACGACAAAATAGACCACGACATTAAGCAGGTACTGGACAAAGCAGTAAGTCTTGTAAAGGACTCAGAACTCTACGACAAAACCTACAACTTCGACATCTTCTTGAGTTACAATTCATCCTTTAATAAACTTGATGACAGAATTTTGGGATTCGGCCCTTCTGCAAGGGCGACCGACAATAATATTACTATCAAGGTGGCCGTTGATCTAAAAACTAATCTGTTCTTTCCTACATTTTATCAGAAGTGCGAAGGGAATCTTTCTTATTTACTGGCTCACGAAATGATTCATTGCTTACAGGACAACAAGTATGGAAAGTTAAAATTCAATCCATTCCGACATCCAGAGCTCTGGAAGCTAGAAGGATACCCTGAGTATGTTTCAAGGCGGGCCAAACTTTTGTCAAGCGATTACAGTTTGGTTAACGAGATTGAAAGGTACATTGAACTTGAAAGTAAATTGACAGACATCTGGATTACCATTGAGGAAGGTGGATGCAAGGCTCCCAAGTATTATTACAAATCGAGACTAATGACAGAATATTTAATGGACATCAAACATTTCTCTTACGACAGTATACTTGCCGACACAATTTCTGAGGACCGAATTTATGCAGAGATGATAAGATGGAAAGACTCGACTAAAAGGACAAACAAATCAGAGTAGTGAAAAGGGCCAGCCGCCAACAAAATGTTTATGCAATTGCGGGGTGTAGTGTTAAATTGTAATTTCTGCTTCAAATGTAGTTCAGTCGCGGGGGACAATGTACAGCAGGTAGGGTTTAACATTCCGCTGCGCTTCATTTTTAAACCCTCCTGGTCCCGCCACGCCTTATACACAAGCGTTGGCCGCAATTTCTCAATCAACCAATAAAACGTAAATAATAGTATGAGGCAACTTAAGGTACTGCTACTGGTTCTGCTAACCATTTTCTCTTCTAAAATATGTTATAGTCAATTTCAAACTCAGGATTGGAATTCAATCGTGGATTTGAAAAAGGAGCAAAATGAGAAAGCAAAATCAATTGAGGAATTCTTAAAAGAAAGACAATCGCAGATCGGCAATGTCAGCAATCTCCTGGTTGTTGTCGACCCTTTTGGAAGACCTTATGACAGTGCAAAATTCAGGTATCCTAAGTTCTTTGGCGACCTTGAACCTAAGTACTTACCCAAGGACGTTGTTGTTTTCCTGGAAGAAAAAGTTATTACCCCGACACAGCGTTTTTACTTTTACAATGGCGGCCTGACGTTAGTTTATTGCTATGAAAAACAAGTGACTGTTTTGATAAATGGAGTTAAACAAACCAATAGAGAGACTAAACTTGAGACACACATTAAACATGACGGACACTGGATAATGGTAGCGAGTAGCGGAACATTTATTCAAGACCCGAAGTAAGATAGTGTTAAGGTGGATAACATACTCTCTAAGTATTGCGGATGATAAGTTTGGAACACAAGAGAGAGTTTGCATTAATGTCAGTGAAGAGAATCCTTAAACTTGTTTCCCATAGCCCCTTTGACGTTTTTATCGTGGTTGATTGCATTTGGACATGACGAGGGACAATGTATGGGGTTTTAGGACTTATAGGTCACTATGCATTTTACGTATTTCGGTTCCCGACTCACACTTTTTTGACATGGGACTACGGGACCGGCAGGGTTTGATGGTTAATGATTAATTTTGGTCTGCGGAATTCCACTTCTAATCCATGGACATTAAACTATATAACTCCCCGCGCAACGCAATAAAACTGATGTTGCGTTGTTCTTTTTTCGTTATGTGTGGACTGTTTCTTTCGATACAGTCAGACACTTGGGCAGGGTACTTGATTGCTGGTTTATTCGGACTTGGCTATCCCATTGGAATCTATCATCTGCTTGACAGACGACCACAAATCATACTAAACGAATTCGGCTTATTTGATCGGACAACTTATAAAGACTTCATTAATTGGGACGTTATTAAGGATGCATATTCCATTGATATGGCAGGACAAAGATTTGTTGTTTTGACAGTGGACGAGAAGCACTTACCGTCAATCAAGAATGAAAAATTTACCAGATCAATTTCGAATTTAGTTGACTTTGGTCCGCAGCAAATAAATGTTTCACTTGGACAAGTTGCAATTGACGAAGTTAAACTGGCTAAATTCATTTTGGCTATGACCAAAGTGCCACCGGAGGATAGAAAAGAGAAATTGAAAAACAGACTTCTGTAAGGTAGGTCATACGCACAGCCGGCAATAAGGGCTATAACGGAAGCCGTCACGTTTGAGAACAATTTATATTAGTGTGCCATCGCGCCTTATAGCTGGACGTTGTGTGTAATGTTTTTCTGGACAGAGACTCTTCATAACTGGTCTTTTTTGAATCTGATGAGCACAAAGCCCGTGCTCGATATTTGGGTTAAAAGCAATATCTTTGAAGATTCGTCCTGACCTGAGCCTATGTCACCAATCCGTTGCTGTTGTGCAATCATTTCTATTGCTATTCTTTCGTATTCCAATCTTTACGCTCAGGACGTGTTGTGGGCAAAGCAGACCACTAATGTGGCCTTTTTAGAAGGCGTGCTCCCTGTAAAAATGGAAACCGATAATGCCGGCAACGCATATGTGCTGTATGTGCTGATGAACCGCTCCATATTGGATGGCGTTTTAATGACGTCTGATGGCTGGATGGATATTCTGCTGGTGAAGTATGATAATGATGGAAACATTCTCTGGAAAAACCAGATGGGAGGAGCGGATTGGGATCAGGCCTCAGACATGGTCATCGACAATACGGGCAATGTTTTGCTTACCGGGATTATGCCCAATGGCGGCAGCTTTATGGGCCAGACATTAGACATAAACAATGGAGGTGCTTTTGTCGCCAAAATAGATCCGGATGGAACACTGATATGGGTACGGCAGTATGGCGATATCAACGGGCAGGGGCAGGTGATCTGTGCGGATAAAAACAACAACGTGATCGTTACCGGTAAAAACAATCTGGATCACCTCGTGGTGATAAAATACGATGCAGCAGGAACTGTACTCTGGTCAAAACCAATTCAATACCTTACGTGTTGCATTCCACCCCGCGCGGACGATGTGGCTGTAGATTCCCAGAACAATATCATCCTCTCCGGAAGTTTTGTAGGACATATATCCTTTTCAGGTGTAACACTCCAGGCTCCCATTTATTATAGCGGATACATTTTAAAGATGACAGCGGATGGCAATTACCTGTGGTCAAATCAGGTTGATGGCGGCAACACCAGTGATTCATATGCCATGAACAGAGATCTCGCGATTGACAGTGATGACAATATTTTTATTACAGGCCATTTCCGAACGAGTGCAACATTTGATAATATTTTACTGACAGAGAATAATCCGGTCAATGACCGGACCGGATTCATTGCCAGGCTTACACCTTCCGGAGTGTTTTCATGGGCGAAACCTATCTTCGGAAGAGACTTGATGACCACAGGCGTCAAGATCAATCCCAATACAAATGAATTAAACATTATCGGTGGAGGTCTTATTGGTTATCAATATGACGATCAGTACATCTCTCCTGAACAGATCAACCAGGATTTTGTCATTATTACGGATTTGTCAGGTGAGTTTAAACGCGCTATTGATGTTAAAGCTTCTATCAGTGACGTTTCCTATGATACCGACAATAACCTGTTCGTTACAGGTAATGCCTATCAGGATGTCACACTGGGTTGTTTCTCACTGACCGGTAATTATTATACCGGGTACTTGTTCAAAACAGGGAAGCTTCCAGACATAAAGATCACGGGTATCACACAGGCTTGTATGAATCAGGAGGTTGTCTTTACAGCCGAAGGAGATGTTAGCGGAGCAACAAAGTTTGTCTGGACGTTTCCACCGGATTTTGTTTCAAGCACCGGATCATTTGAGACAACCGAAAACAGCATTGTAGTAACAACCGGAAACACTACAGAAGCATTCGTTTCGGTTTTGCCGTATTATGCCTGTTACCCGCTCACTGCCTACGGTAAAATGTTTATGTTACGTGATGTTCCGGCAAAACCTGACATTCCAACCGGTGACACGATCGTGTGCCCGGAGAGTTCCCATCTTTACCACGTTTTAAAGGTTCCGACTGCGACTTCCTATTCCTGGCAACTGTCGGGCTTGCTTGTGCCTGATGCAAACCAACCTGTGGTTGATTCTGCTTTTCGTGTACGCCCCCTGAATGCATTTACCACCGGATCGATCCGTGTGTTTGCCAGTAATAGCTGTGGACAAAGTGAACCGTCAGAACCTTTGAATATCAGTCGGTATGAAATACCATCCATCCCCGTGATATCGGCTGATGACGAAATCTGTGCAAATGAAGCCGTGATCTTTAAAGCAACTTCTTCCGATGCCTTGTCTTTCGGGTGGCGGTTTTCAATTCAACCTGGATTCACCGCAGTGAACAACGACAGTTCAGAAATCGATATTCATATTCCTGCCGGTGATTCACAGATCACAGCATTTGCCGTTGCCCGTGGCGTTTGTGATACGATATCTTCAGCACCATTCGACCTCACTGTACTTCAACCGCTGTCATCGGATGATATTGTGGGAATGCCCTTCGTATGCAAGGGTGATGATGTTCACTATGAGATATCTTCCGTACCAAATGGGACACAGGTAACCTGGACGGCACCTCCGGGTTTTTTCATTATCGGTGCAGCGGATAATGAGGTTGATTATTCGGTAACCGATCAGGCTGTTTCCGGAGCGTTGAAAGTAGAAGTAAGCAACGGATGCTTTGAGGACATCAGCACCTTGCAGGTAGATGTGAACAGCGTTCCTGAAATACCGGTTATTGTTAGTGATAAATGCGAACGCACCCTATCCTATGAAGGCCAGGATATTTTTACGTGGTATCAAAATAATAGCGCGTTAAGCAACCTGGAACATGTATTGACGGTATCCGACTCAGGCTTCTATAAAATTCAAACACAGAATCAGTGTGGCGTCAGTGAAAGTGAGGAAATAAAACTGAATCCTGTAGTGTACGGTGATCTGTTTGTGCCCAACGTAATTACGCCTGACGACAACGGATTGAATGACTACTTCATTGTCGACCCGGGAATTAAAACTCCATCGTTGAAAATAATCAATCGCTGGGGAGAATTGGTATACAAAAATGAACAATACCATAACGACTGGGATGGCCGGTCTCTTCCTTCCGGAGTTTATTATTATATAATCAGTAATGAATGCCTCTCTTCACCCATAAAAGGTTGGTTGCAGATCATTTCCGCGGACTAATCAAAGGAGCGCATGAATACATGAGATATACGCTGCATTGGAAATGGTCGCACACGCTCGGTTTTAGTTTGCAACAACGCCATAAGTTATAGATGAACAGAAAAGGTCTTGAACTTCTCAAAACACCGGAAGCCCCAACAGGTGATCTTAAAAAGATCCTCGATACTAAAGTGTTTCCCCCTAAGTTTTTGAATTTTCTATCCCTTTACGGAACCGGAACCTATTCCTTTGAAACAATTGTGCTGGACGATCAGGTGATGGACAGGTTTGTTCTGACTGCCGGAGAAATGTACAACGAGGTACCTATGCATGGTGAACTGTATACCGCCAGCATCGACCATATTTTACCGGCCAGAAAACTTTTGATGGAGCTTGATAAATATAACGCACGCGCTGAACGGTGGAATCAGATGGGGTTTGTACAGATCGGACTCATGGGCCATGACGATGTTCTTTTGCTGGGAATGGAAGAGCGTAACCGCGATGAGATCTGGCGCTATGGTCAGGGTCTAACCAGGACCCCCTGCTCCAAACTTGAAGATGATATATTTCAGCTTTTTAAAAGATTCCGGGAAGTAATCGACCCCGATGATTTAGTGGGTTGGAATATCCGTCCCGAACAGATTTATAAAAACTTTCATGAAGATTTCTGGAGAGTTCGGAGGTAATACTCAGCAACCTGTTCAAAGTCAATTATACCTCACCAATGAAGGTGGCCTCACAAAGTATCCGCTGTATTTCAATCGTACATTCGTAGTGATCTTGAAGCTGAACTGATCCACACCCTGAAGGTCAGTAGGGAAATAAAAAGCTCGAAGTTCGATTGTTCCGAAGATCAGGTTTTCATTGCGGATACGCATACCCCCGGTTGACCCCCAGTAAAAATGTCGCGGCAATACATTCTGATTTTCCTCACTTTCTTTCAGGTAAGCGCTCTCCAGGGAGAGAAAAGGTGCAAACCGAAAGCCAGCCAGTTTCCAGTTGGTGAATAATGTAGTTTCGGCACGAAGGGAGATACGTTGGGCACCGTAGAGGCTGTCGGGTGAAAATCCCCGAAGCTCTTCATTGAGCGCTACCAGTTCACGAATGCGATTGTTGATGGCCTGTGCATACCCTGCTCGAACAAAGTGACGGATCTTTACTTTACCGGTTTCAAATAGTTTGCTGTAATATTGAACACTTACAAACAACGATCCGTCTTCTGATTTTCCATTGTTCAGGAAAGTACCTATGCCGGCTTCAGCTTCATAGAAATTTCCTTCCTTCATTACATCACTCCTGATAATGGAAGCCCCCACGTAGGGACGTTCTATCCCGAGTTCTTTCATCCAGCCTGTAGTAAGCGAAACCGTTTGGCCATAAGGAATATCTTCGGTACGACCAAAGCCATATACATACCGTGTTTTGTAATAGTTCTTTTTATAAAAGGTGAATTCACCCAGCACAAATTTTGAATCGTTGTATAGCGGTAACACCTGGTTGTCTTCCTGTTTCGGTTGGCGGGAGAAGTGCTGACGGAAATACCGCAGGGCCACAAAGTGACGGTTCCTGTTCTTTACCATGTTTTTGATCCCCAGGTTATATCCTCCCCAGAAGTCCGTGACATTGTAGCGGTAACGAAGGAAAAGACTGTCTCTGTCGAGATAAACATTCTTTGACCAGTTCTGGCTCACTTCCAGTCCGCCAGCCAATCGTGAATAGGGCGAGACAAGAGGTCTGTCGAGCCGCACGAAATAGGCATATTCATATTCTTCTCCCAGGCTGCGCGCATTATTAAGTTGAGTGTATCCCAGGGAGCCATTGATCAGTGTTCCTCCCAGACTGGATTTGCGATATAAAAGATTTACTCCGGCAACCGGAGTTTTACCTACTTCAAAACCAACATCACCCTGCACGCGTTGACCAAGTCCCATGAGGTTAGCATCATAAATACCTATGGAATATTCATCCACACCATCAGCTGAACCGGTGATCCCCAGACTGAATACATCGCGTGTTACCACTTCGAGGTCTACTGAATCTTTTGAGCCTTTTACTCTTCGTACATAGATCTTGGAATCAAGGATGAAGTCCAGGTCACGCAGGTAACGTTCATTGTCTGCTACCAGGTAAGGGTTCAATGGTTTATTCCTGCGGATGAAAAGGTTGTCCTGAATAACGCTTTCCTGCGTGTTGGAGTGCAGGGAATTCGCTACGTTGATTGCACGACTTTTTAAGGTACGATCACTGTACATGGTGCGCTCAAAACCGATGTGCTTTATGGTGATGTTGCGGATGATCTTGCCGCTATACGGCATAAATGCATCCTCACTTTTTATGGCCACCAACGTAGTATCGCGTTGCTTTTTGGAAACTCTTTTGATAACCTGCTTGGAGAGTTGATTGTTCAGGATTCCTTTGGTGGTATCCACCTGTGCCAACAACACGGTATGTGTCAGCAGGAGTAGGATAAAACCTGAAAGAAGTCGTTTCATTACCTGAAAAATTGAATCCGGGTCAGAGAAGGTTTGGCGGTAAGGAATGATTAAAATATCATTTGGGCAAAATAAATTCGCCTAAAACCGGTAAATGGTCTGAAGGATAATACTGCCCGTTGTTGTCGGTGATAATGGTGTAATCTGTTTTTTTCCAGGGGGAAGAGTAGAACAGGTAATCGATTCTGCGGCATGGATTATTTACGCTGAACGTACAAAATGTACCCTGTGCTGATTCCTGCGGATGAGCGTCTGTAAGTTTCGGCATGTCATCTGATGTCATTACCCGGTAGGGTGCTTCCGTTGGCTCGCAATTAAAATCTCCGGTTATCAACACGGGAAGATCACCGGCCAGTACGGAAAGTTTTGCCTTGATCAGTTGAGCACTTGCCCTGCGTGCTTCCAAGCTTATGTGATCGAAATGCGTATTTAAAATGAAAAACACTTTCTTTGTTTTTTTGTCTTCAAGTTTAGCCCATGTGGCCACACGTGTGAAGGCAGTATTCCAGCTTTTGCTTCCCGGAACATCAGGTGTTTCAGATAACCAGAATGTATTTTGATCAAGCAACCTGAATCGACTGGGCTTGAAAAAAATAGCAGAATATTCTCCTTTAGTCCTGCCATCATCACGACCCACTCCTACAAAATCATATGCCGAAAGATTTTTATTCAGGCCTTCCATCTGGTGATGTAATGCTTCCTGAACGCCAAAAATATCCGGATCGTATTTTTTGATCAGCGCATATACTTTATGATCGCGCTTTGGCCATTGATTGATGCTGTCAACGGGATGATCCAGACGGATATTATACGTCATTACCTTAATGGATTTGACTTGTGCTGTTGTATCCAACGCGATAAGGATCAATGCTGTGAGTAATATCCGCCCCATTTGCCTCCTGAATTTATTATTCTGATGACCACCTACAGGTGATCATTCTGTTCGTGGAGCTGTGCATCCACAACGGCAATGGCTGCCATATTCACAATTTCACGGATTGAGCTTCCCAGCTGCAGCACGTGAACCGGTTTTTTCATTCCTAATAAAATCGGACCAATAGCTTCGGCTCCGCCAATTTCCATCAATAGCTTGTACGCAATGTTACCGGAAGCCAGGTTGGGAAATATTAACGTATTAGCTGCTTGCTGCGCCAGCGCGCTGAACGGAAATGTTTCCTGCTGAATTTGTGTGTTCAGCGCAACGTTGGCCTGGATGTCTCCTTCAACCACCAGGTCAGGATTTTTCTTTTTCGCGAGACGTACCGCTTCACGAGCCTTCTCGGGTACTTCGCCCTTTGATGATCCGAAATTTGAATACGACAGCATCGCGATACGCGGATCCATATCAAAGAATTTTACTCCGCGTGCTGTCAGGTCGATGATCCCTGCGAGCTCTTCGGCATTCGGATCAACGTTAACTGTGGTGTCGGCAAAGAAGAACGTACCGCGTTTGTTCATGATGATGTACATTCCGGCTACACGGTTCACACCTTCTGCCGTTCCAATGATCTGTAATGATGGTAAAATAGTTTTAGGATAATCTTTCGTAAGACCACTCACCAAAGCATCGGCATCACCATTCTCTACCATCATGGCGCCAAAGTAGTTTCGTTCCATCATCAGGCGGAAACAATCCTGCTGGGTAAGTCCTTTTCGCTGACGTTTTTTGTATAGTAATTCGGCATACCGGTCAGTAGTTTCCTTTTCTTCGCGTGGATAGATGATCGGACAATCCTGCAAGTCGAGACTGTGTTGTTCGATAAGTTTCAGGATCTCCGCTTTGTTTCCAAGAAGTATGGGTTTAGCGATCCCCTCATCTTTTAATATCTGTGCTGCCTTTAAAATTTTATGATGATTAGCTTCGGCAAAAACAACACGCTTGGGATTCTTCTTTGCGCGGTCAATAATTCTTGACATTAATTTCTGGTCAATACCAATGCGCTTTTGTAATTCATGATGATAAGCGCCCCAATCGGTGATCGGGTGTGTAGCCATTCCGGAATCCATGGCGGCTTTAGCAACCGCAGGAGAAACCGTTGTTATTAACCGGGGATCAAGAGGCTTGGGAATAAGGTACTCACGGCCGAACTGAAGTTTATCTGTACCATATGCTTTTACAACCATATCCGGTACGGGCTCTTTGGTAAGTTCAGCCAGTGCGTGTACGGCTGCGAGTTTCATAGCCTCGTTGATCTCCGTTGCACGCACATCCAGTGCGCCCCTGAAGATGTATGGGAATCCCAAAACATTGTTCACCTGGTTAGGATGATCCGAGCGGCCTGTAGCGAGAATGGCATCTTGTCTTGTTTTGCGCGCCAGGTTATAGTCTATTTCCGGGTTCGGATTAGCAAGTGCAAAAACAATGGGATCTTTTGCCATGTTGTTGAGATCCTCCGGAGTAATCGCATCAGCCACCGAAAGACCAACAAATACGTCAGCACCTTTCATAGCTTCCTGAAGGGTGTCAATTTTTTTAGTAGTGACGAATTGTTTTTTGATATCATCAAGTCCGGTGCGGGACGTATTCAATACGCCTTTGCTGTCGCACATGATAATATTTTCCTTCGTGGCGCCCAGGCAAATGTAAAGTTTGGTGCAGCTCACGGCAGCCGCTCCGGCTCCGTTCACTACGATCTTTATATCCGCCATCTTCTTTCCTACGATCTCCAGTGCATTGATTAGAGCGGCAGCAGAGATGATTGCCGTGCCATGCTGATCATCATGCATGACAGGGATATTCATTTTTTCCCTGAGTTCGGTTTCAATTTTGAAACATTCGGGCGCTTTGATGTCTTCCAGGTTAACACCACCGAAAGTAGGTTCAAGCGACTTTACGATTTTTATAAGCTGGTCCGGATCTTTTTCATCAATCTCAATGTCGAACACATCAATGCCCGCAAATTTTTTGAATAAAACACCTTTACCTTCCATTACCGGTTTGGCAGCTTCCGGTCCGATATCACCTAATCCGAGCACGGCTGTTCCGTTCGAGATCACGGCTACCAGGTTGCCCTTTGACGTGTATTTGTACACATCTTCCTTGTTGGCTGCTATCTCCTTACAGGGTTCTGCCACTCCCGGAGAGTAAGCCAGTGCAAGGTCAAGCTGTGAACTAAGAACTTTAGTCGGAACGACTTCAATCTTACCGGGCTGACCCTGCATGTGGTAATTCAGGGCATCCTGCTTTCTGATTTTAATGGACATGAATACGGGTTTAAAAGGTCAAATATAATCAGCATTAGATTAATCAACTGGTTAACCAATAACACTGTATGATTTTGAACATTTGGATTTACCCAGCTCGATTATTGGCAGGGAAATACACGCGTGCACATTTTATTGTGATTGTGGGTTGATTTACTGAATTTTGCCCGCGATGGAAAAATCAGACATGATCTATGGCACCCGTGCGGTGATTGAAGCTATTGTAGCCGGCAAACAGATAGAAAAGGTGATGATTCAGTCGGGTCTGAACAATGATCTGATAAAGGAACTGATCCACATCGCCAAGGCCAAACAGGTGCCCTACACCTTTGTGCCGATGGAAAAACTCAAGCGGATGTCATCCAAAAACCACCAGGGTGTTATCTGCCTGCTGGCCGCAGTAAGTTTTGCTTCCCTCGACAATATTATTGATAAGGCATTCAGCGAAGGAAGAGAGCCTTTTCTGCTTCTTCTGGATCGGATCACCGATGTGCGGAATTTCGGAGCCATTGCCCGGTCAGCGGAGTGTGCGGGTTTAGATGCCATTGTGATCAGCGAAAAAGGAAGCGCTCCCATCACGAGTGATGCCATGAAAACTTCTGCGGGTGCGCTTAACCATCTTCCCGTTTGCCGTGAAAAGGATATGAAGAAAACCATGCAACTGCTTCGTGATAGCGGTATACGGGTTATTGCCTGCACAGAGAAAACGAATCAGGATATCTATAAAGTCAACCTCAGCGGGCCTGTTGCCATCATTATGGGTTCAGAAGAGGATGGTATCTCGGATAATCTTCTTCGCGAAGCCGATGAGCTTGCACGCATCCCGATGAAAGGAAAGATCGGATCGCTTAATGTGTCTGTAGCGGCAGGTATTGCGGTGTATGAAACCTTAAGGCAGAGAATGAAATAGTCATGAGTCACAGGTCATTGAGAATACACTGTTGGTAAAAGTAATTCCTAATGACCCATGACTATTGACCTGGTTTTATTTCCTCTTCGACAGCACTGAATATCCCATAAGCTTTCCACTCTTATTATAAGATTCAGTTTTAACGAGGCCTACCTTCGGGGCCAGCCACTCGATGGTTGAGAAATTCATATTCACATTAATTCCCATCTGATTCTGAAGGGTGAGATTGCTGGAGATCTTATAGGTAGTAAACGTACCCGCTGGTGTGGTGATTGATTCCTGTGCTTCAACTTTCCGGTTGGTAATGGTAGCGGTCATTTTTATAGGCATACCTGTGCCAACCGCGGTGATGGTAATGGTGCCATCTTTCAAGGTTTGCCCGATGGATAATTTTGATGGTACTTCCAGGTTGGTGGCTTCTACTTTGGTTTCATAGGTGCCCAGCGCTTTGAGTTGATCTTCGGTAATGAAATTACGCATGTCGATAAAAAATACACCGTTATCACATTTCATCTCCAGGTCACTTTTAGCCTGCTCTTTACCTTTTTCATTGGTGAGACTGCTGTGGACAGTAGCGGTGTAACCGGAAGCAGTGGTTGTATAGCTTGTTACTTTCCATTGGTTTTTGCCAATAAGTTTTTCTTTGGCGTTGTAGTTTTCCATTTCCCATTCAGTGCCATTTTCTAAAACATAGAA
>DASXWH010000142.1:0-4074 GCA_036503775.1 Ohtaekwangia sp. | reverse complement strand
AGCTGGGATTCACCGATATACAAAACATGTACGGCAATGGTGCTGCACATGTGATTTTAAAGAAGGGCGCGTGAGCATTGGAGCATAGGCATGTTCAAAAAAATTTACCTTGAGATATCCAACATCTGTAATGTGCAGTGTTCATTTTGTCCGGTGGTAGAGAAGGACAAGAAGTTAATGGACGTAGTTGAATTTGAGGCTGCGCTGAAGGAGGTTGCTCCCTTGACAGAGACGGTATGTTTGCATTTGCTGGGTGAACCCCTTGCGCATCCGAAGTTCACGGAGATATTGGATGTTTGCGAACGGTATCATACACAGATCGATCTGACTACAAATGGAATACTGATCAGGCGCTATAGTGACCGCATCATAAATTCCCGGTGCATCCGGCAGGTCAATTTTTCTATACAGGCCTTTAAAGACAATTTTCCGTATCGCGACCTGGATCCTTACCTGTTACCCTTATTTGAGTTTGCGGCATCAGCCCACATAAAACGACCGGAACTCTATGTCAATTTCAGGTTGTGGAATCAGCAAAGTAACGATTCGGATAATGAGGATGTTTTTCTGAAAACAGAATCGTATTTCAATATCAGGATCAACCGGAACGTGGAGACCGGGGCGATCAAATCCAAAAGGATCTGGAACCGGCTTTACCTGCATTTTGATTCCCGTTTTGAATGGCCATCTTTTTCACTCCCCCACCAGGGTACACGTGGTCGTTGCCATGGAGCCGTCAATCATATTGGCATTCATGCCGATGGTACGGTTGTGCCGTGCTGCCTGGATAAGAATGGTGCTATTGATCTGGGGAATGTCAGAGAACAATCATTGCTTGAGATTCTCCGGAGTGAACGATTTGTGAAGATGCGGGACGGTTTTTTAAACGGTGTGCTCGTTGAAGAATTTTGCCAGCATTGTTCATTTATCAAACGGTTTGACAAATCGCAGAGGAATAAGGTGTCGTCCATGGCAGATGGGAACCAGAGAGAAGACTTATGAATAAACTTGTTGGGTTGTTAGTTTAATGGCAAAACAATAGCTGATGGGGTTCGAATCCCTCCCTTCTACCTGGGTAGTTTAAAAGGTTAAAACCGCTATGTTGCATTGTTCGATTCCATGCACAACCACGAATCTCAATACGTTCCTTTAAGGTAGTCAGTTTATCAACTGGTAAACGGTTAGTGTTTTAATTATTCCACAAGTTTTTAAACACTGCTTCTACCAGATTTTTCTAACCTAATGAGGAGTACAAAGTCTTTACTCTCTTCCAGCAAAGAAACTCAGCATTTCATTCGATACATCCTCATCATCTGATTCAACACCGAACAGAATTGCCCCGTTGATGGTCCATTTGATGTTCGGTGTTGTAGCCAGATTAGCTGCTTCGATCTTGTTCGCATGAGAATACGATTCTGCAAAGATCACGGTGACAAATGCAGCTCTACCCTTTACGCTGAATTTGAAGCCGTCTATAATATCATCGGCACCACTCAGTTCCTGAACGTCAAATGGAATCTGCTGAAGATACTCATCAACATTGTTCAAAAAGTATTCAACCCGTGATTTATCGGGATGACGGATATCTAAACGGATGCTATTCTTCATATCGCATTTAATTTCCGATTAAGATCAATTTTTAAGGCAAAATTTCCGAATAATTCAGGGTTATTCGTGATACGCGCATGTGATTACTCAAGTGAAAGGACCCACACACATCCGATTAACGAATAACGACTAACGGACTTCAATGCCCAAGCGTCCTGATATCATTTGCCACCTCTGACAGATCATTGTTCAACTGATGGCCACGTCCGGAGAGTTCAGTAACCGATGCCTGGGGGAACCTCCTGGCGTATAATGCGAGGTGATCAACAGGAACCGTTTCATCATCACGGCTTTGGTACAGAAAGAGCGGCACATCGTCCGGAAATTTTGTGTGCGCTTCATCGGGGAGCATTAATGTCTCATACCCTTCATACGTCCAGCCCGGACTCCCCCAATAGGGAGCGGCAATCAAAAATACTCCGGCAATGGCAGCCTGTATATTTTCTTCTGCCAGGAATTTTATCAGAACAGATCCGCCTACGGAATGACCGGCCAGTATGATTGTTCCGCTCAAGGTGGCGAGCTCTTTTTTGATCTGTTGTACCCAGAGGGTGTAGGGCACATCAATTTCATTTTGCATTTTCGGATAGCGGACTTCGTACGCGTTACCGAGCACCTGCTGAAGGTTATCGGCCAGTTTTAGATCTTCCGTATAAGCACCTTCTCCGGCACCTTGAATAAACAGGATCTGCTTTCTCATACCCTTAATTTTTACGCAAGCTTATGCGCTGTCAGCGACAGCCGTTGTTGCTGATTAAAATCTGATGCCTTGACAGGGATGTTAATCGTTATCTGATATTCGTTAATCGTGTGCACGGGCATGGTCATGATCATTCATCTAATTGATCCCACACCCACGATTAACCAATAACGTAAGCCCGTATTCGTTAACGTCACATCAGGTAAAATGCTTCGGGCTGCTGAGGTTGAGGAATTTCCTTTTCCTGAATCAATTGTTTCAGGTTGATCGCTATGGTTGACGCTATGGCCGTCATCGCAGTGTCAGTAGGCCTGTTGCTGAACGGATCCTGCAGGTGTGTGGCGGTACGCTCCAGGAGAAAGAAAGCGGATGAGATCAGGATCAGCAAGGGTATCTCAAAGTAGCTTGCAATATCAGTTAATGAAATGGAGAGGGTGATCACAAAAAGATAAATGAAACCGTGCAGGAAAAGTTTATACGTGGCCGGAAATACGGTCGACTTGATTCGTTCCGCCATTCCCATAGCATTGGTGAGATTGACAACAGTGGTGTTGACCTGTACGGAGCTGAAAGCATCAAGCTGATCCTTATGTTTTAAGTCAGCGAGGTCTTTCACCGTTAATTGTAAGATCGCAAGTGGTTTGTTACGATGTGATCGTACCTGTGCAAGTTCTTCCTGCTGCAGATATTCATCCAGCCCCCCTCTACAGGCTCCAGTTCCCGGAGCGATCTGCCCAGGGCAAAGCACCAGGCGATCTGGCGGAACGCGATGGTCCGGATCGCTTTTTCGTTTCCGGGTTTCAGAAATCCCTGTAACTGCAGAACCAGGTTCCTGCTGTCGTTCACAATACTGCCCCAGATCTTCCGAGCTTCCCACCACCGGTCATAGGATTGATTCAGTTTGAATGAAAGGATAACCGAGATAGCCGTTCCCAGAAAAGCAGGGATGGCAATGGGCATGGGTGGAATGTAACTTTTAAATTGGCTGGTACCGTAGTGAACCACCAACCCGATAAACGTTACAAAGATCAGTTCTGCTTTTACCTTCCGGAGGATATAGGAAAAAGGTATTCTTTTATTCAAGAGCATAAGTCCGCGTTACCTGACAAATATACAAACACGGATGTCACAGCTCCAGTTGTGAATTCACTTTGGCGGATCCCAGAATCCGATCAGGTAAAGTATCTGTCCGTTGTCATTTGTTTCGGCAACATCAACTCCGCGGAGAATAACATTTTTATGCTGATCGAAGATCGTCCGGTTTTTGCAAACGCAGTGTCAGGAATTGGAATTGTATGCGTTGCATGGGATTACGTTCCGTGATCACCAGCTTATCAGAGTTGCAAAAGAAAAACAAAGCCCTTCACTCCGTTCCGGTTTTTTCTTTGACGTCACAGTTGAGTCTTCCCGAATTCTCGGGAGACTCAGTGTCAGGAATGGAATTGCGTTTATCCGGGTTGGGATTACCGTTGGTGATCGCCAGCTTATCAGAGTTGCAAAAGAAAAACAAGCCCTTCACTCCGTTCCAGTTTTTTCTTTTCATCCGGACTGCTCAAGCGAGGCGCTTGGTCAGCCCGTCCAAAAAGAAAAGCCCCGCGAAACGCAGGGCCTTTGTTTTCTCTTACTCGTGATCCCGCTGGGATTCGAACCCAGGACCCATACATTAAAAGTGTATTGCTCTACCAGCTGAGCTACGGAATCTTCCGCCTTTCGGATAGCCGCTTGAGCTACCAGAAATTGTCAATTACGAGGTATTTCCCGTTATT